>JAXIPA010000054.1:0-21050 GCA_045403145.1 Nitrospirota bacterium
TGGCAAAGAAGTTCGACGTGATGCCGAACATCCGCCGCGCCAAGGTCACCGAGAGCGTGGGCGAGGTGGTGCTGGAACTCGAGGGCTCCGAGGAGAAGCTTGAGGAGGGCATCGCCTATCTCAGGGAACGGGGCGTCAAAGTCGAGGCTGTCGAGGGGGATGCGGCCTCTTGATTTCGGATTGTGGGTTGTTGAATGGCAGGCGGGAAGACCTTTGTCCGTAAAAGGACGACGGTATTTTAATTTGGGGTTTTATTTGCATACTGAGTGTTGAATTTTGGGATTTAACCGATGAAATATATTATTTTGCTTGGTGACGGAATGGCCGACAGACCGCATGCGGATCTGGGGGGCAAGACCTGCCTTCAGGCCGCCAGGACGCCGAACCTCGATCAGCTTGCAACGCTCGGTCAGACAGGGATGGTGCATACGATCCCCCCGGGATTTCCCCCGGGAAGCGACGTGGCCAACCTGACCGTCATGGGGTATGATCCCCAAAAGTATTATACCGGCCGATCGCCGCTCGAAGCGGCCAGCATCGGCGTCGAACTCGTCCCTGAGGATGTCGCGTTCCGGTGCAACCTCGTGACCCTGCGCATTATGGGCGGCAAGTCACCGGGCGCAAGCCGCAACGCGATCATGGAGGACTTCAGCGCGGGCCACATCTCCACACGGGAGGCGCGCCTGCTGATCGAGGAGATCGACAGCAAGCTCGGCAGCGACCGCTTCCGGTTCTATCCGGGAGTGAGCTACCGCCACCTCATGGTTTGGAAGAGCGGCAAGGACCGCATCGAGTGCACGCCGCCGCACGATATCCAGGACAAGAGCATTCAGGATTACCTCCCGCGCGGCGACGGCGATGACGCCATAAACGCCTTGATGGAAGAATCCATCGACCTCCTCCTGGCTCACCCGGTGAACAAAACGAGGCAGGAGGCCGGGAAGCGCATAGCGAACAGCATCTGGTTGTGGGGCCAGGGCCGGCGGCCGAACATGCCGACCTTCAGGGAAAAATACGGTCTTGAAGGCGCCATGATCTCGGCGGTGGACCTGACGAAAGGCATCGGCATCTATGCGGGCTTCGAAGTGATCGACGTGCCGGGCGCGACGGGATGGATCGACACGAATTACGTGGGCAAGGCGGAGCATGCGCTGTGGGCGCTCAAGACCAAGGATATCGCCTACGTCCATGTCGAGGCTCCGGATGAAGCAGGCCATACCGGCGACCTCAAGAACAAGATAAGGGCCATAGAAGACTTTGATGAGTTCATCGTCGGAAACATTATTCATGGCATGAAACAGTTTGATGAGTACCGTATCCTGGCCCTTCCGGACCACCCCACGCCGGTCGAGATCAGGACGCACTCGAACGAACCGGTGCCGTTTGTGCTTTATGACAACACAAGGGAGCGGGAGGGCGGGCCGGTCCTGTACGACGAACGGCTTGGGGAAAGCAAGGAAGCCCTCATTTTCAAAGAGGGGTACACCCTGATGGATTATTTTTTAAAGAAATAAAAACGAAATCCAGCCACAGAGATCACAGAGAACACAGAGAGAAGCGCTCGTATCCAATAATGCACACTTCAGATTTTCTCTGAGACCTCTGTGTACTCTGTGGCAGGCGGTTTGTATTACTTTCAGTGGAGGTTTTAGGGTGCTCATCGTTCAGAAATACGGCGGCACGTCCGTAGGGAACCCCGAGCGGATCAGAAATGTGGCCAAGCGCGTTGTCCGGACCAAGGAAGAAGGCCACGACGTGGTCGTAGTCGTCTCCGCCATGAGCGGCGAGACGGACAAACTCATCAATCTCGCCAATCAGGTGAGCGAGAACCCCGACCCCCGCGAAATGGACATGCTGGTATCCACGGGGGAGCGTGTGACCATTGCGCTCCTGGCCATGGCGATCCAGTCACTGGGCCACAAGGCGCAGTCCTTTACCGGCAGACAGGCGGGGATCATCTCCGACTGCGTCCATACCAAGGCGCGGATCGAGAGGATCACCGGCGAACGGCTCAAACACGCGCTTGCGGAAGGGAAGATCGCCGTGGTCGCGGGTTTCCAGGGGATCACCGAAACGTCGGATGATGTGACGACGCTCGGCCGCGGAGGATCGGACCTTTCCGCCGTGGCAATCGCCGCGGCTCTCAAGGCGGACCTGTGCGATATCTATACCGACGTGGACGGCGTGTACACCACGGACCCGAACATGGTGCCGCAGGCCAGAAAGCTGGACAAAATCTCGTATGATGAAATGCTCGAACTGGCAAGCCTCGGGGCGAAGGTGCTGCAGACCCGCTCCGTCGAGTTCGCGAAAAAATACAATGTTCCGGTACGGGTGCTCTCGAGCTTCAACGACAATCCGGGCACCCTGGTGACCAAGGAGGATTCCGAAATGGAAAAAGTGGTTGTGTCCGGCGTGGCGTACGATAAGAACCAGGTGAAGGTGACGGTCCAGGGCGTGCCGGACAAACCGGGCGTCGCGGCAAAGATCTTCAACTCCATTTCCGAAAACAACGTCGTAGTGGACATGATCATCCAGAACATCGGCGAGGGGGGGCTTACGGACATGTCCTTCACCGTGCCCAGGACCGATTCCCGGAAGATCCTGGAGGTCATGAAAAAGGTCGTGGCAGAGATCGGCGCCAAAAATGTGAACGTCAAGGAAGACATCGCCAAGATCTCAATCGTGGGCGTGGGCATGCGCTCGCACTCGGGCGTTGCCGCGCAGATGTTCACGGCCCTTGCCAGGGAAGGCATCAATATCATGATGATCAGCACGTCGGAGATCAAAATCTCCTGTGTGATCGACGCCAAGTACACGGAGCTCGCGGTCCGGGTGCTGCATGAGGCGTTCGAGATGGACAAAGCGGCGTAGGAATGTCGGATTGCGGATTTCGGATTTCGGAATGAAGTCAGAATCGGTTCGTAGTTTTCAATCCGCATTCCGCAATAAGTAATTCTGAACCAGCAAAGGATGTTTCACGGCAATCAATGAAACCAACCGTACAGATCTACGACACCACGCTCCGTGACGGATCACAGGCCGAGGACGTGAACTTTTCGGTCGAAGACAAGATCCGGGTCGTCCGGAAGCTGGACCAGTTCGGCGTTCATTACATCGAGGGCGGCTGGCCGGGCTCGAACCCGCGCGATGTCGAGTTTTTCAGGGAGATGCGAAAGGTCAAGCTGAGGAAGGCGAAGCTTGCGGCCTTCGGATCTACCCGCCGCGCCAGGTTCCGGGTTTCCGATGATCCGAGCATGAAAGCCCTCGTGTCGTCCGGCGCTCCCGCGGCGACCATCTTCGGAAAGACGTGGGACCTGCACGTCCATAAAGCGCTCAAGACCACGCTCGAAGAAAACCTCACAATGATCTTCGAATCCGTGGCGTTCCTGAATAAACACATGGACGAAGTCGTCTACGACGCCGAACATTTCTTCGACGGGTTTAAGGCCAATCCGGATTACGCGATGCTGACCTTGCTCGCGGCGGAAAAAGCCGGGGCCGTCTGCCTCGTGCTGTGCGATACGAACGGCGGCACGCTGACGCATGAAGTCGAAGATATTATCAGACAGGTGAGGCGCCGCATCAAGGTCCCGTTCGGGATCCACGCCCATAATGACGCCGAGCTTGCCGTAGCGAACTCCTTGATGGCGATCCGAATGGGCGCGGTCCAGGTCCACGGCACGATCAACGGATACGGCGAGCGGTGCGGGAATGCCAACCTGTGCTCCATTATCCCCAGCCTGAAGCTCAAGATGGGCATCGATTGCATATCGGATGCAAACCTGGCGCGGCTGCGCGAGGTGTCGCGGTACGTGGACGAGCTGGCGAACCTCCCTCACCGGAAGTGGCAGCCCTATATCGGCGACAGCGCCTTTGCCCACAAGGGCGGCGTGCACGTGGATGCCGTTGCCAAGAGTTCCCTGACGTACGAGCATATCACGCCGGAACTGGTAGGGAACAGACGCCGTATCCTGGTGTCCGACATGGCGGGCAGGAGCAACATCCTCCAGAAGGCCGCAGAACTCGGCATTCCGCTTGCCAAGGACAGCCCTGAACTGACCGCCATCCTCAGGAAGATCAAGGAGCTTGAGAATGAAGGATACGAGTTCGAGGGCGCCGAGGGTTCGCTGGAACTTCTCATGCTTCGCGCCGGCCACAGCTATGAGTCGGTCTTCAACATGTTCGACCGGATCGACTACCGTATTCTGACCGAAAAGCGGAAGGTCGACCCCCATCCGGTGAGCGAAGCAACGGTCACGGTGGAGGTCGCCGGAAATGTCGAGCACACCGCGGCCTGGGGCAACGGACCGGTGAACGCGCTGGACAAGGCGCTCCGCAAGGTGCTGCCCAAATACTTTCCCGGCAAAGGACTCGAGAACATGCGGCTGCTCGATTATAAAGTGCGAGTCCTCACCGCCGCCGCGGGCACGGCCGCCCGCGTACGGGTATTGATCGAGTCCGGCGACGGCAGGAACAAGTGGGGCACCGTCGGCGTGTCCGAGAACGTGATCGAGGCGAGCTGGCAGGCGCTCGTGGACAGCATAGAATACAAGCTGCTGCGGGCGAAGAAGAAAAAATAAGTTCAGAGTTCAAAGTGCAGAGTTCAAAAACCGGTAGCCGCAGGCTTTAGCCTGCGTTGTCGTGGGGAAACAATGATCGAGGAAGAGGGAATCGTCGCAGAAATAGACGGAAACGTCGCCAAAGTGGCGGTAATGAAAAAGAGCGCCTGCGAGCAATGCGCGGCGGCAGGCGTCTGCCATCCCGGCGACCAGGAATATCTGGAGGCCTCCAATCCCCTGGGCGCGGTGAAGGGGCAGAAGGTAAAAGTCGTCATTGCTCCGCAGATGTATCTGAAGGCTTCGATCATTCTCTACGGCATCCCGATGGTCGCGCTCATTGCCGGGGCCATTATGGGCAAAAATATCGCCGTACGGTACGCCGGCGAGGAAAACTCGGACCTCTGGGCATTCATCGCCGGCATGGCGTGCACGGCCGTTTCATTTTTATTCATACGAGCCTATAATAAAAAAGTCGAAAAGACCCAGAAGTATAAACCGGTGATCGTCGAGATCCTGTCCTGAAAGACGACGCTTTACGCGTGATGGGGCGCGCAGCATGAGAGTGATAACAAATCCTGATGAAGCAAAAAGGCTCGCGCGGACGATCCTTTCGGACATCCTCCTGTACAATCAGGCAAAGGTGAAGGAGGGGATTGAGAAGGACAGCCTGTTCGAGGTCCTGACCGAGGAGCTTGCAGAGGGGAAAAAATATTATGAAAGCATGGTGGAGGAAGGGATACGCCAGGCGAACAACTTTTTTAATGAAGCCGTGGTTGATGTGCTGATCAGACAGGCGGGCAAAATAAAGTCCGAGATCTGGTAAAATTCAGTTCATTGTCTCAAGTTTCTATTCTCAAGTTGACTGCAAAAGCAAGAACGAAGATCAGGACTCTTAACTTGGGACTTGAGACCCGAGACTTGAAACTTGCATTTAAGGTTCTAACTTTCTTTTTTGAAGGAGTTGTCTATGCCGAACGCTGATGTCAAGGAAGTCCGCAATATCGCGATCCTCTCTCACGGCTCAGCCGGTAAAACCTCGCTCGCCGATGCCATGCTGTACACCGCCGGCGCCGTCGACCTCATGGGGAGCGTGGACGCGGGGAACTCTGTGTTCATGCATGAACCGGAGGAGATCGCCCGAAAGATCACCATCACGTCCTCCCTCGGATTTGCCGACTGGAAAGGCGTCCGCATCAACATTATCGATACTCCGGGCTACATCAATTTTCTCGAAGAAACGCGGGGGACCCTCCGCGCCGTCGACGGCGCCGTCCTGATCATCTCCGCCATCTCCGGGGTAAAAGCCGAAACGGAAAAGATCTACAAGTTCGCCTGCGACTACGAGATCCCGCGCGTTGCCTTTGTGAGCAAACTCGACAAGGAGCGGGCGGACTTCTTCCGCGCCGTGGGCGACATGGAAAAGTATTTCTGCAAGAACGCCATCGTGCTGCAGCTTCCCATCGGGCTGGAGGACAAGTTCTCCGGCGTCGTCGATCTCATCAGGATGAAGGCGCTGATGTTCGCCCAGGACGGGAGCGGCAAGATCGAGGAAAAAGATGTGCCGGCAGCCATGAAGGATGACGTCGCCGCCTACCGGAAGAAGATGGTGGAGCAGATCGCCGAGACCGAGGACAGCCTCCTCGAAAAGTACCTGGACAAGGGCGACCTCTCCCAGGAGGATATCATCGCCGGGATGAAACACGGCACCATCGGGGGCGGACTGCTCCCGGTGCTGTGCGGTTCGCCGGTCAGGAACATGGGAATCAAGCCGCTCCTCGATACGATCCTCATGTGCCTTCCGTCGCCCGCGGAGCACGCGCGGAGCGTGCAGATCAAGGGCGTAGATCCCAAGACGGGCAGCGAGACCGTGCGCAAGCCCGCGCCCGAAGAGCAGCTTGCCGCGCTGGTGTTCAAGACCATAAACGATCCCTTCGCCGGCAAACTGTCCCTCGTGCGCGTCTTCTCGGGTACGCTCAAGACCGATTCTACGGTATACAATGCGTCCCGCCAGGTAAAGGAGAAGATCGGGGCACTCTTCCACGTCCAGGGGAAGAAGCAGATGCCGGCCCATACCCTTACCGCGGGCCAGATCGGCGCCGTGGCCAAGCTCAAGGAAACGCTGACCGGAGACACCCTGTGCATGGAGAGCCACCCGATCGTCATGGAGTTCGCGAAGTACGCCGATCCGGTCATGTCCTTTGCCGTGACGCCGAAGACGCGCGGCGACGAGGACAAGGTGAGCACGGGAATCCATAAACTGCTCGAAGAAGACCCGACGCTGAAATTCGCCTATGACGACCAGACCAAGGAGATGGTGCTTTCCGGCATGGGGCAGGTGCATCTTGAAGTGACCCTCGAAAAGCTCAGACGGAAGTTCGGCGCCGATGTTACCATGAAGACCCCCAAGGTGCCGTACAAGGAGACGATCCGGAGCAAAGCCAAGGCGCAGGGCAAGTATAAGAAACAGACAGGCGGCCACGGCCAGTACGGCGATGCCTGGCTCGAGATCGAGCCCCTGCCGCGCGGCAGTGGTTTTGAGTTCGTCGATAATATCGTGGGCGGTGTGGTCCCGCGGCAGTATATCCCGGCCGTTGAAAAAGGCGTTGTGGAGGCCATGCATGAGGGAATCCTCGCCGGGTATCCGGTGGTGGATATCCGGGTGTCGTTGTACGACGGCTCTTATCACAACGTTGATTCCTCGGAAATGGCATTCAAGGTCGCGGCAAGCATGGCCTTCAAAAAAGCCGTGGAAGCGGCCAAGCCGGTCCTCCTGGAACCGATCATGAGCGTGGAGGTGGTCGCTCCCGACGATACGCTCGGCGCCGTGATCGGCGACTTGAACTCGCGGCGCGGCAAGGTGCAGGGCGTCGTTCCCCAGGCAAACGGACAGGCCATCAAGGCACTGGTGCCGATGTCCGAAATGCTCTCCTATGCTCCGACGCTCAACTCCCTGACGAGCGGCAGGGGCATGTATACCATGGAGTTTTACGGCTACGAGGACGTTCCGAGCCACCTCGCGCAGAAAATCACCCAGGAACGGGCCGCCCACCACGGGCACGGCGGCCACAACGAGAAAGAGAAATAATTCATGTATAGAAAAGACACCCTTGCCAACGGGATACGGGTCGTGTCCGAAACGCTTCCGAAATCACGGTCCGTGTCCATCGGCGTATGGGTGAAAGTGGGTTCCCGTCACGAGTCGCCGGAGATCGGCGGCATCTCGCACTTCATCGAGCACCTGTTCTTCAAGGGGACGGAAAAACGGTCCGCCAAGGACATTGCCATCGAGATGGATTCCCTCGGCGGCGAGATGAACGCCTTCACCTCGCAGGAGACGACCACCTACTACGCCAAGGTCGTGGACGAGCATCTCCCCGTGGTCATCGAGATCCTCGCGGACATCCTCCTGGGCGCAAAGTTCGATCCCGTCGAGATGGAGAAGGAGCGCAAGGTCATCCTTGAGGAGATCAAAAGCGTCGAGGACACTCCCGATGATTACATCCACGAGCTCTTTACGAACACGGTCTGGCCGGACAACTCCCTGGGCCGTCCGATCCTGGGGACGCGGGATACCATCAAGTCGCTCAAACACCAGGATATCATCTCCTACATCGGCAACTATTATCACCCGAAAGAGATAGTCATTTCCGTCGCCGGAAATTTCGATCACACCCGGCTGCTGGAGCTGTTGAACACCCACTTTGGAAAACTGGCACGGTCCGGAGCATCGAAAAAAGAGGCAACCCCGGTATTCACGCATGCCCTGTCGGTAAAGAAGAAGCAGCTCGAGCAGGTCCAGCTCTGCATCGGGTGCCGGGGGCTGCACTATACTCATGAAGACCGGTTTGCGATATCGGCGCTCAACACCGTGCTGGGAAACAGCATGAGCTCGCGCCTTTTTCAGGAAGTCAGGGAGCAAAACGCCCTCGCGTATTCGATCTATTCCTATGTCACTTCGTACCGGGACACCGGCCTGCTCACCGTGTACGCGGGCGCCGACCCGACGAATGCGCTTGAAGTCGTGCGGCTGGTCATGAAGGAACTCCGGAAAATCAAGGAAGAGGGCATCACGCCGGCGGAAGAGCTCCGGGTGAAGAACCAGATCAAGGGGAGTCTGATCCTCTCCCTTGAGAGCAGCAACAGCCATATGAGCCGGATCGCCCGTCAGGAGATATACTTCGGCAAATACCTCTCGATGGACGACATCATTAAAGGCGTGGAGAAGGTCACGGCCGGCCAGGTGCAGCAGCTGGCCCAGCAGCTCTTCACCACGGACAACACGGCCCTCACGATACTCGGCCCGGTGAGCAAGTCGGACGTGCCGGATTCGGTTTTGGAAATATAGAGGCGTTTTTCAACCACCCTTTTTTGACGTCATTCCGGCTTGCCCGGAATCGTCTTACTTCAAGTACGTTATGCGGCTATACGATTCCCGACGCCCTGCACTCGCGCTATGCACTCGTAAGCGCTGGGTGCGGGCAAGCGGGAATGACGGCTTTTATGAAAGCAACACAAGAACATGCCCAACCATGTCATCATTCACATAACACAGCTTCCGAACTCCGAGGGACTTCCTCTTCCTCACTATCAGACCGAACACTCCGCGGGCGTTGATCTGTACGCCGCAGTGGACGGCGAGGCGGTCCTTGAAGCGGGGAAGTGGGAGCTCATTCGCACGGGCATCGCCGTCGCCATTCCCGAGGGATATGAGGGCCAGGTGCGGCCGAGGAGCGGGCTCGCGCTCAAACACGGTATCGGCATGCTTAACGGACCAGGCACCATTGACGCCGATTACCGGGGCGAGATCGGAATTATTCTGTTCAATTTCAGCAGCACGCCCTTTGTGGTCCGTCGCGGCGATCGTATCGCCCAGCTGGTGTTTGCGAAGATCGAGAAAGCGAGGTTCGTTGCCGTTGATGCGCTGACGGCAACAACGCGAGGCGCAGGCGGGTTCGGACATACGGGGGTGAAATGAAAATGCGGAATGTACCCTGCTCTTGCGAAAGCGCGGGCATAAACGGAATGCGGAGTGCGGAATAGAGTAAAACCGGAGACCACGACTATGAGTTTTGTGAGAATAGTAACCCTGGTTGGTTTATTAACCGTGTCTGTTGCAGCGACGTCCTTCGCCCAGGACATGAAAGTCACGGAGAAGGTGCTGCCGAACGGGCTCAAGGTGCTGCTCAGGGAAGAGCACAAGGCGCCGGTGGTGACGTTCCAGATATGGTACAAGGTCGGCTCGCGTAACGAACGCCTGGGGAAAACGGGCATGTCGCACCTGCTTGAGCACATGATGTTCAAAGGGACGAAGAAGTTCGGCCCCAAGACATTCTCTCAGACCGTTCAGCGGAACGGCGGAAACGACAATGCCTTCACATCCCATGATTATACGGCCTATTTCGAGAACTTTGCCGCCGATCGGGTCGCCATAGCTCTGGAACTGGAATCGGACCGCATGCAGAACCTGCTGGTCGACCCCAAGGAGTTTTTGTCCGAGCGGGACGTTGTGAAGGAAGAACGCCGGATGCGGTACGAGGACGATCCCGTCAATACGATGCTGGAGCAGATGAAGTCGGTCGCTTTCAGCGCCCATCCCTACCAGTGGCCCGTGATCGGCTGGATGGCGGACCTGAACAGCATCACCCGCGACGACCTGTACGATCACTACCGCACCTACTATGCGCCGAATAACGCGACCATCGTCGTTGTCGGCGACTTCGATACGAAGACCCTGCTTCCTCAGATCGAGAAGCGCTTCGGCTCGCTCCCTCGCGGTCCGGAGGTGCCGAAGGTCGGCGCTGTCGAGCCGAAGCATCTCGGGGAACGGCGGGTGGTCGTGAAAAAGCAGGCGGAACTGCCTGCGGTTTTCGCTGGATATAATGTCCCGACCCTGAAGCACGCCGATTCCTACGCCCTCGAGGTCCTGCAGGGGATTCTGTCGTCGGGGAAGAGCTCGCGGCTGTATAAAGCACTTGTGTATGAAAAGCAGATCGCGCTCTACGCCGGAGGTGATTACGACAACGTGTCGGCGGACCCGAACCTGTTCTACGTGTATGCGGGGGTGATGCCGGGCAAGACCACGGAGGAAGTGGAAAAGGCGTTATACACCGAGATCGATGCGTTTAAGACCGAAGCGGTGACGGAGGAGGAACTCCAAAAAGCGAAAAACCAGCTGGAAGCAAGCTTCATCATGGGCCAGGATTCGGTTTTTTACCAGGCAATGCTCCTCGGCCAGTTCGAGACCGTCGCAAACTGGAAACTGCTCGAAACCTATGTGGACAAGATCCGCTCGGTGACCAGGGAAGACGTGAAGCGCGTTGCGACGGAGTACTTCTCCGAGAACAACAGGACAGTCGGGATACTGATACCGGTGAAGAAGTGAACCTTTATCGTGATGAGGCGGAAGAAAATGAAAATTACCAAATATGATGGTGTCATAAAAAATCAATCTACGCCCATTATTCGTCATTCCGGCTTGTCCGGAATCCTTCTTCAGGGTCTTGTGCGGCGATACGATTCCCGACAAGCGGGAATGACGGCTTTTTACGAATTCATCAAATATGCCATTGTCGTAATTTTCGCGGTTGTTCTCCCTTTCTCAGGGATCTCAGCCGCCGCGCCGCTTGGCAAGCGTATTCCGCTCGAAAACGGCATGGTGCTCCTGCTTTCGGAGAAACATGATCTTCCCGTGGTGTTCGTGAGCATGGCGATCGCGGCCGGAAGCGTGGCAGAGCCGGGGGACAAACCGGGGCTTGCTTCAATCACCGCGTCGCTCCTCACCCAGGGCACGGCGAAGCGCACGGCGAACCAGATCAGCCGGGAGATCGATTTCATCGGCGGCTCCCTGTCGACTTCGGGCGGCGAGGATTTTGCCTCTGCGAGCCTGCGGGTGCTGAAAAAGGACCTCCGGGCCGGGTTTGACCTGCTGTCCGATGTACTGCAAAATCCCGCTTTCGATCAGAAGGAGATCGACCGCAAGGTCAAAGCGACCCTTGCCGAGATCCAGCGGCAGAAGGAGGAGCCGTCTGTCGTGGCCGGCGAGGCGTTCGATAAGGCCGTCTTCGGCAGTCATCCCTACGGCAGAACAAACGATGATGTCGCAGCCTATCTGCCGAAGCTCACGCGGCAGGACATTCTAGCGTTCTATGCAGGGCGATACCGCCCGAATCATTCGATCATCGCCGTGGTGGGGGACGTGACCGAGAAAGAGATCACGACCCTGCTGAACGAATATTTCAAATCCTGGCAGGGGAAGGAACAGCCGCTGCCTGCGGCAGTCCAACCTCCGGTCATTGAAAAAAACCTTGTCAGAAAGATAGACATGCCCATAACCCAGGCGAACATCGCCATGGGGCATGTCGGCATCAGCAGGGAAAACCCGGATTTTTACGCGTGTGTGATAATGAACTATATCCTCGGCGGCGGCGGTTTTACTTCGCGCCTCATGGACAATATCCGGGACAACAGGGGATTGGCCTATGACGTCCACAGCGGTTTCGCGGCACAGAAGGAGCCGGGAGCGTTTCAGGTGACCATCCAGACAAAGAATGAGTCCGCTAACGAGGTGATCGCGGAGACTCTCAAGGAGATACGAAGGGTACAGTCCGAACCTGTTTCGGACAGGGAATTGAACGATGCCAAGGCGTACCTGACCGGGAGCTTTCCCCTGCGGATGGACACCTCCGCAAAGATCGCCGGGATGCTCACCTCGATTGAAATTTTCAATTTAGGCCTCGATTATCCGGACAAGTATCCTGTATTGATCAACTCCGTGACGCGGGAGGACATCCAGCGGGTCGCGAAGAAATATCTCCATCCCGATAACATGCTGATCGTGGTCGTCGCTGACCAGGAAAAGGCGAAGCTGAAATACTGAGAGTCAGGAGTCAGGAGTCAGGAGAACACCTGCTTCACACCTTTTTTCTTCTGAATTCTGGCGTCTGACTCCTGTTTTTAATACTTATGTCAGCAGTAATAAAAATACTTCCCGACCACGTCATCAACAAGATCGCCGCCGGTGAGGTGGTGGAGCGACCCGCTTCCGTGGTCAAGGAGTTGATCGAGAATTCGATCGACGCCGGGGCGAGCGAGATCTTCATCGATATCGAACAGGCCGGCAGGCGCCTGATCCGTATTGCGGACAACGGATGCGGCATGTCCCGGGAGGACGCCCGAACGGCCTTTCTCCGTCATGCCACGAGCAAGATCGAAAGCGATGAAGACCTCGAGGCCATCCGCACCATGGGCTTCCGCGGGGAGGCGCTTTCGAGCATCGCTTCGGTGTCCCAGGTCAGGCTCCTGACCGCAAGTCGCGGTACACTGTCCGGTGTTCTGGTCGAGATCGAGGCCGGGATGGTCAAGTCCCTGTCGGACGCGCCCGCGCCGCAGGGGACGTCGGTCGAAGTGGCCAATCTGTTCTACAATACCCCCGCACGGCTAAAGTTTTTGAAAAGCCCGGGGACCGAGTTCTCCCATATCCTGACCGCGGTTTCGCGCCAGGCCATGGCGCATCCGTCCCTCCGGTTCAGGCTCACCCATAACAAGAAACCGGCGCTCGATCTTCCGCCGTCGCTCAGCATGAAGGAGCGGGTGTTTCAGCTCTACGGCGCCGAAATCGCCGATAATGTGATTCCTTTTTCCGGAGGACGGGACGGTGTTCACGTCCACGGCTTGATCGGTCAGCCGGCGTACAGCCGCGCCGACCGCACCTACCAGGACTTTTACGTGAACAGCCGCGCGGTGAAGAACGCCTCGCTGACCCACGCCCTGTACGGGGCCTACGGCGACATGCTCATGCGCGAGCGTCATCCTGTCGGCATGATATTTCTCGATATCGACCCGGCTCTCGTGGACGTGAATGTGCATCCCGCCAAGGCCGAGGTGCGGTTTCGAAACCAGTCGCAGATTCACGATCTGGTGCGGGACGCGATCCGCGAAGGCCTGCGCGCCCACGGCGTTCCGGTCATCGAAACGGCGGAGGCCGGTGGGCCGCGCGGCGAACGAGTGCGGGAAGCGCTTGCGGATTATCTCACCGGGCAGCCCGCAAGCAACGCCGTTGACCGGAAGCCCTCCCCCATGTTCGGGCGCCGCAAGAGCGACGGCGCGTCAGCAGTCCCGCGGTTCTCGTCCGGGGCGCTTTTCCCCCGGGAAATCCCTGCCGACCGTGCTCCACAACCCCTGCTGATCCCCGAGCGCGCTTTCGTCCCCCTCGCGCAGGTCCGAGACTCGTTCATCATCGCCCAGTCACCTGACGGGATGGCTATCATCGATCAGCACGCGGCGCACGAACGCATATTGTTCGAGAAGCTGCAGGACCAGTTCGGCGAGGCACGCATGCCGGTCCAGGGCCTGCTGGTGCCCGACCAGGTGGAACTCGGCCCCGCCCAGAGCAGCCTCCTGTCCGGGTACCTGCCCGAGCTGCACAGGCTCGGCTTTATAGCGGAGGACTTCGGCAACGGGACATTCATGATCAAGGCGGTACCGTCGCTTCTCGTCGGCGCGGACTACAAGAAGCTGCTGCTCGACATTCTCGACGAGGTGAATGTGCTTGGCAGCAGCGGCAAGATGGGCGAATTGCGCGACGAGATATTGAGCGTCATGGCATGCCATCCCGCCATCAAGGTCAACCGGCATCTTGATCAGAGAGAAATGGAAGTTTTGCTGGGCAACCTTTTTCAGTGCCGGATGCCCCACACCTGCCCCCACGGAAGGCCGACGGTCATAC
This sequence comes from Nitrospirota bacterium, assembly GCA_045403145.1. Lineage (GTDB taxonomy): Bacteria > Nitrospirota > UBA9217 > UBA9217 > UBA9217 > JAJYKN01. The sequence continues at coordinate 14,287 of JAXIPA010000054.1, forward strand.
GTTTTTCGATGGATGAGATCAGAAAGATGTTCAAGAGAACGTAAGGCCGGCGTGGATCCGTTTTGCCGCAGTTCTTAAACAAGGAGTTACCATGGATTGGCTGACCAACCCCGAGGCATGGATAGCGCTCGTGACGCTCACGGCGCTCGAAATCGTGCTCGGGATCGACAATATCATCTTCATCTCGATCCTCGTGGGCCGCCTGCCGGAACGGCAGCGGAACAAGGGGCGCGTTCTCGGCCTCGGCTTGGCGATGCTGACCCGTATACTGCTGCTTCTTTCCCTTACCTGGGTGATGCGGCTGACGGCTCCGCTCTTTTCCGCATTTTCTCATGAGATATCGGGGAGGGACCTGATCCTGATCACCGGAGGTTTGTTCCTGCTCTGGAAGAGCACCATGGAGATCCACGGGAGTCTGGAGGGAGAGGAGGAGCACCGGCAGGCGGGGGCATCGTCGCGGTTCGGCGCGGTCCTGGTCCAGATCGCCGTCCTGGACATCGTGTTCTCACTCGATTCGGTGATTACGGCCGTGGGCCTTGCCCAGGACATCGCCGTCATGGTTATCGCCATCATCCTGGCCGTTATCGTCATGATGTTCTCTTCCCGGGGGATCGGCGAATTCGTGGACAGGCATCCGACCATCAAGATGCTCGCGCTCAGTTTTCTCGTGCTGATCGGCGTCACGCTGATCGCGGAGGGGTTAGACGTGCACATTCCCAAGGGGTACGTCTATTTCGCCATGGCCTTTTCCGTCGCCGTGGAGATGCTGAACCTCAAGGCGCGCAAGCGGGCGCATCCCGTGAAACTGCACAAGGCAATCGGGGAAGAGAACAAACAGTGAAGCGATTTCCCGTCGAGATCATCACCCATTAATCCATGTCCAGCGCCAAACCCATCCTCATCATTGCCGGGCCTACGGCCGTGGGCAAGACCGATGCGTCCATTCTCCTTGCGCAGGAAAGCGGCGCGGAGGTCGTAAGCGCCGATTCCATGCAGATCTACCGCGGCATGGACATCGGCACGGCTAAGCCCGCGATTGAACAGCGCAGACTCGTTTATCATCACCTGATCGACATCGTCGAGCCGAACCAGCCATACAGCGTGGGCGACTATCTCAGGGACGCGCGCGCGGCCATAGACGGCATCCTGACGTCCGGCGGCGTTCCGATCGTCGTCGGGGGGACAGGCCTGTACATCAGGGCGCTGATGCGCGGGCTGTTCCACGGCCCTCCCGCGGACCTTGAACTGCGCGAACGGCTGTTGCAGCGTGAATCGGAGGGGCAGGCGGGCACGCTCTATTCCGACCTCGTGAAGGTGGACCCCGAGGCCGCAGTCAAGATCCATCCCAACGATCTTCGGCGCACGGTCAGGGCGCTGGAGGTGTATTACCTTCGCGACAGGAAGCTGTCGGATTTTCAGCGCGAACACGCCTTTGGCGACAGGCCGTACCCGTTTCGACTCGTCTTCCTTGTCAGGAGCAGGAACGAACTGTATCCCCGCATTGAACAGCGTGTGGACCGGATGATCGACAGCGGCCTGGAAGCGGAGGTAAAGGGCCTGATGGACCGGGGGTACAGCCCGGATATCGCGTCGATGCAGGGCCTGGGGTACAAACATTTCATCGACCATTTTCTCAGCAGGACGTCGCGGGACGAGGCGGTTGCCCTCTTGAAGCGGGACACCAGGCGATATGCCAAACGCCAGTTCACCTGGTTCCGGCGGGAGGCCGAGGCACTGTGGGTCGATATCACCGGGCTCGATCATGCAAGGGGGATCGTGGAACGAATAAAGAAAAGCATTGAAATATCCGGCAGGTTGGTATAAGATTACTCACACAAATTAGTTTGTCATGTATCGCTGACCGCATTTTCAGCGGCCCGTGAAGGCTTCATGGAGGGATGGATGGGAAAATCGCAGGTGAATCTCCAGGACATTTTCTTGAACCAGATGCGCAAGGAAAAGATCCCCGTGACAATGTATCTGGTGAACGGCGCACGGATCGCGGGCACGATCAAAGGGTTCGATAATTTTGTCATTCTGTTGAAGCAGGAAAACCAGCAGCTTGTGTATAAACATGCCATCTCCACCATCATCCCGGAAAAACCCGTCGAACTCATGGATGCCGTCGAAGCGAAGCGCGCGGAGCAGGAGCCGGTTACGCAAGGATGATCCGATTTCGGACTGTCGATTGCGGACTGAGGACTGAGAAGGCGCACGCTCTTCGCGTTCTAAGGAATTAATCAGCATGGCAATGCGCAGTGCAAAAACAGAAAAGATAAGCATCGGCATCATCGGCGGCAGCGGTTTGTATGATATTGAAGGGCTGACGCAGGTGAAGACCGTGAAGGTCGCCACTCCGTTCGGGAGGCCGTCCGACGATTACCTCACCGGCACGCTGTTCGGCAGGCGGGTGGCGTTCCTGCCCCGTCACGGACGCGGGCACCGCATCATGCCCACCGACATCAACTACCGCGCGAACATCTACGGAATGAAGAAGCTCGGGGTCGAGAGGATCATCTCGGTCAGCGCCGTGGGCAGCATGAAGGAAGAGATCAAGCCGGGCGATATCGTGATTCCGGACCAGTTCTACGACCACACAAAACACCGGCGGAGCACTTTTTTCGGCGACGGCGTGGTGGCGCACGTGGGCATGGCCGACCCGGTCTGCCCCGACCTCGGAAAGATCCTCGCCGACGCGGGAGACGGAGTGGGGGCCACCATGCATCACGGCGGCGTCTATATCTGCATGGAAGGGCCGCAGTTCTCGACGCGCGCCGAATCGCTCGTCTACCGCACAGGGAATGTGGACGTCATAGGCATGACGAACGCGACGGAGGCGAAGCTTGCGCGCGAGGCCGAGATCTGCTACAGCACCATTGCCCTGGCGACGGACTACGACTGCTGGCACCACAGCGAAGAGGCGGTGACCGTCGAGGCCGTGCTGGCGGTCATGAAGAAGAATATCGAGACGTCGAAGGCCCTCATCCGCGAGGCGGTGAAGATGCTGGTTCCATCCCGGACGTGCTCGTGCGGCGAGGCGCTCCGGAACACGATCATGACGCCGGAGAAACTGATTCCCGCGAAGACGAAGAGAGATCTTGCCCCGATCATCGGGAAGTACATGAAGAAAAAGTAAGAATTTACCGCAGAGATCGCAGAGGGCGCAGAGCTGTCTGTTGACGTGTAAAAGCCAGGACTCACAAGTTATTCTCGGCGTCCTCCGCGTCCTCTGCGGTGAAAAATATTTCGGAGGTTTCATAGTGAGTTTGCTCGTGGTCGGTACGGTCGCCCTGGATTCGGTCAAAACACCTTTCGGAAATGTTGATAACGCCCTCGGCGGTTCCGCCACCTATTTTTCCACCTCCGCCAGTTATTTTACCGACGTTCGGCTCGTGGCCGTGATCGGCGAGGACTTCCCCCGGGAACACGTGCAGTTTCTGAAGAGTAAAAACATCGATACTCGCGGTCTTGAGGTACAGAAAGGCGAAACCTTCCGCTGGAAAGGCGAGTACGGATACGATCTTAACGAGGCCCATACCCTCGCCACGCACCTGAATGTGCTGGCAACGTTCAAACCCACCATCGCCGATGACTATGTAAATTCCGATGTCGTGTTCCTGGCGAACGTGGACCCCGAGATTCAGCTTGACGTTCTCAGACAGGTCAGGAAGCCCAGGCTCGTGGCCTGCGATACGATGAACTACTGGATCTCCAGCAAACTCGACGCGCTCAAGCGCACGCTGAAGGAAGTGGACCTGCTCACGATCAATGAAGCGGAGCTCAGGCAGCTTGCCGGCGAGTCGAGCCTCGTCAAGGCGGCCAAGCGCGTGCAAGCCATGGGGCCGAAGACGCTTGTGGTCAAACAAGGCAGCTACGGGGCCATCATGTTCAACGGTCATAGCGTATTCAGCGCTCCTGCGTATCCGCTCGAGTCGGTGTTCGACCCCACGGGCGCCGGCGACACCTTCGCCGGGGGATTTATGGGCTTCCTGGCGAGCACCATGAATTTCAGCGAAGAAAGCATGCGGAAGGCCGTCATCTTCGGCAGCGTCATGGCGTCGCTGAATGTGGAGGCCTTCAGCCTGGACCGGCTCCGCAGCCTCGATTACCGGGAGATAGAAGAGAGATACCGGGAGTTCAGAAAACTCACGCACTTTGAGGACATATAGAAATACAAAGTTCAAAGTACATAGTTCACAGTTCAGAATAGAGATACCATCAGCCATGTTTACCATTGACGCGAACATAACCGACCTGAAGGTCAAAGAGAAGGACATGGTGAAAGCTTTTTTCTCCATGAACAACCACCAGGTCGCGACGCCGGAGATGATGCTTGAAGACGCGCGGAGCTACATCCTGTTTCTCCGCGAGGCTGGCGGGATGTTATCCTCCTACATCGGCCTGCACCTTCTGCTGACCGGCCGGAACCTGTTCTATGCTCATTCGTCCAATCCTTTTCCGGAAGCGGAGAGGGACCCTGTTGAGGAAGAGGCGCTCTGTTTTGTGGAAGGTCTCGGGGCGATGCTCGATGAAGTCGACTTCGCCAAGCTATCCTCCCGGGAAAAGGATCAATGGATAGACGAACAGGAGATTTTTACCCGGAAGGACAAACCGGAGAGCCCGCCCGAAGAACAGGCTGGAGCGGCTTTGCATCAGGAAGCACCGACCGTACAACAGGCGTCTCAAACACCGTCTCCCGGCACGGAAGCGGCTCCTCCGGCCCAAGAAGCGCCTCAACCGCAGCAGGCGCCGCAGACTCCGCAGCCGCAGGAGGTCCCCTCGGCGAAGCCGGCCGCGCCGGAGATGCCGCAAGTTCAACAGACGCCGCCGGTCGCTCCCGCGGCCTTGTCCGCGCCGGAGATGCCGCATGGGCGTAACGCCCCTCCTGAAGTCCAGCAAGCGACCGCGCCGCAACCCCGGGAAACAGCCATAAGTGAACCGGCAATCCCTGCCGCAGAGCGCAAGCAGTCTCCTTACGCACCGCCGGCGCCGCAGCCTCCGTCGCATATTGCTTCGCCGGATGAGGCGCCCGCGGCCCGCGCGGCGGGCGAGAGGATTGCGACGCCCGGCGCCTCCAATCGAGCGCAGGACGTCATGCGGAACGCGATCAAGGCGGGAATCGTTAAACCTCCGAAAGCCTCAAAAAAGAAAGAAGCACAAGCCGCAGCGGGCGTTGTATCCAGGGACCGGGAAGCCCTTGCGCGTCTGCTTACGTCCTTCTGAAAGGAGCTTACCGAGATGAGGTCCATAGTATTAGTCGTTTTGCTGGCGCTCGCCGGGTGCGTATCGACCGGTAACAATATAGATAAATCAAAAATGGCGGAGGGGTATTTCCAGAAGGGGCTTGCGTATTTCCAGGACAAAAATTTTGAGATGGCGTCGGTGGAATTCCATCGCTCCATACAAACTGACAAATCCAACAAGCTGTCTTTCTATTATCTTGGGGTGATCAGTGATGTGCAGGGCAAATTGGAGGAGGCGACAAAGTATTATAAAGCAGCCATCAGTCTGGATGAGGATTTTTCGGAGGGTTATAACGCACTCGGCGCGGTCTACTCGAAACAGCAGAGATGGGGCGATGCTATAAAGAATTATCAAAAGGCGCTGGAAAACAAGCTCTATACCACTCCCCACATACCCTACCTGAACATGGGACGCGTGTACATGGCGCAGAAAGAGTATTCGAAGGCAGTGGAAGCCTATCGCGATGCGAAGCGGTATGTCAACCAGGACTTTATCATCTATGAGCTCGGCACCGCCTTGTTTGAAGCGGGAAGGATCAAGGAAGCGATCTCGGAGTTCCAGGAGGGAGTCGGCCTTGCCCCTCAGGATGCAAGCATGCGGTACCGGCTGGCCCTGGCGTTTTTAAAGGACGGCAGCAAAAAGGCCGCCGTCATAGAGTTCAAAAAAGCCGCTGAACTTGCTCCCAAAAGCGAGATTGCTCTGAAGGCAAATGAATACCTTAAAACGCTGAGGTGATGGATGGGTACGTTAGGACGATATTTACAGGATGCACGACAGGCTCGGGGAATTGACCTGCGCGACGCGGCCCAGCAGACCCGTATCAGCATTCACTTCCTCAAGGCCCTCGAAGAGGAAGATTTCAGCAAACTCCCCGGCAAGGTTTTTGTCAAGGGTTTTCTCAAGAGCTATGCGAAGTTTCTGCGCCTCGATGAAACCGACGTGATGGCGATGTATGAAGAATCGGGGCAAAAGCCGTCTCCCGCGGCCGCCCCCCTACCTCCCGAGCCATCTGAAACGGAAGCCAGGCAGAGCCGGTCCGCGAAAATCCCGATTGAACCATTTCTTTGGGGCGCGGGAATCGTCGTTCTTCTCGTTCTGTTTCTGTTCACGGCCGTTCCGAAGCGGCCGCCGAAGGAGACCCGCCAGGCCGGGGAGCCGTCGCCGACGCAGGCCGGCCACACCGAACTTTCCTCTACGCCGGTCCCGACGACGATACCGGAAAAACTCTATCTCGAAGTGGTTGCGCTTGAGAACACGTGGGTCCTGGTCCGGATCGATGCGAGCCCGCAGAAGAAGGCCGTGCTGAATAAAGGCGAGAGCCTCATCTGGAGCGCCAGTGAGCGGTTTCTGCTGAGCTTCGGCAGCGCCGGTGCGGTCAGACTCCTGCTTAACGGGCAGGAGCTGATCGTAAACGAGCCGAAAAATGCCGTAATCAGGGACCTGACCATCACGGCGTCGGGAATCATGGACCGCAAGATTCCGACCGAGCGGACGCGACCGGCAAAGCCACAACCGCAACC
>JAXIPA010000271.1:0-9408 GCA_045403145.1 Nitrospirota bacterium
CAATCGAAACATACCTTTTTCGAAATGAACAGGCATGAACACACCCGCTTCCCGCGCGAGGAGATCCGCCTGCACAAGCGCCCACTCGCTGCCCGTCGTGAAGCCGATGCGCTGACCCACCGGTACGCCGGCGGCAAAACCTGTTATCAACAAGGTGATCATCATTGCTATTCGTATTATGATCTTCATGGTAAAGGCCCTCCTCTCTTGCAACCATCGTATTACGATATTTTATGAAGCTCAAGGATTACACTTAGTAATTTGCAAGAGCTCTGCCAAACGCAAACTGCAAGAAAAATAACATGTTAAAGCATACCGAACTTTAGTTTTAGAGAAACAAGTCCATTCTGAACAGGTTATTTTGAATCAACAGGGTCATTTTAGAGGACAAAGTCATGGTACCCGTTAAGGCATCTAGGGTGAGATCGCAAAATGTAAAGTTCCTTTCAAAGCCACAAAGACTCAATAAATGACTCGTTGGCACGAAATATATCGATGCAAATTTACAGCCACATCATACTTACTGTTTTTTAACGGTATTTATGTCAACCGTATAATTGATGTTGTGACAAGTTGTTTCCAGGAGAAACACATCCACAAAAAATCGTTGTTATCAACGCACTTGAAACGTATCCGAAGTATACAATTCCAACGAGACCTCCGTAATACTACAGTGAACTCTGGAAATATGGGCTCTTTATCAACGAGCTGGGTTTCAGCCCCTTGGGCCATATCCATGAAAGCGGGTATCCTCAGGTTTTTTCAAGCAAATCTATGTACCGAACCGCGATTTTTACGGGAATGGGCTACGAGGTTCGACACCCTATTGCTGAAATGCATGCATGAGAAGGTGTATCCGTTGTATACAGCTTGCCCGGGATTTTTTTTAAGTATTCCCCCCGGCTTCAGTCATGCCCGAATATGCTGAAATCGCGCTTGGCATGAGGGCTGCGGGATTGCGATATGCGCTCATGTCAGTACTATTATGAGACGACCTTCGCGCCTCTGCGTCTTCGTGCAAAATTTTTACTTATCCATCAACGCAGCATCAACTTAGCTTCTTGACAAAGAAGAACAGTCACGATAATGTTGCGCAAACTATCTCGGCGCCTTGTTTGCCGCCCATTAGGAGGCTCATCATGATCGTTACGGACCTTCAGTCTGTCGACCTTCAGGTATCAATGACACTCGCACTGACAAAGGCGATAGAGTTTTTGCGTTTGCACGATATTCAGGGCCTGCCTGACGGCAGGGTGGAGATTGACGGGGACCGGGTGTTTGCCGTTGTCCAGCGCTATGAGACGATGCCGACCGATGCTCCAAAGTTCGAACATCATCAAAAATACATCGACGTCCAGTACGTCGCATACGGCGAAGAGGTCATCGGCTGGGCGCCGGCAACGCGGATGACGATCACGGAGCCGTACGACGCGGACCGGGACATCTGCTTCGGCATCGTAGAGAAGGGGGAGTGGACGCCCTTGCGTTTGGAGGCAGGGCAGCTGGCGGTGCTTTACCCGGAGGACGGCCATGCCCCCAAACTGTCTGCCGGAGCTCCATCTTCTGTCATGAAGATCGTGGTCAAAGTAGCCGTATGACAGGGTGCCAGGGTGTGCTACAGGTTTTTCCAAAATTAAATTTGCATCTCACTCATCGGGAAGACCCGTTTCACAAAAAATAATCCGCATCACCAAAATGATTTCGTCGCAATTGAAAGCATCGTATTTTCTTCTTGCCCTCGGCTCCGTTTATGATAAACTATTCGAATGAAAAACCCAGACGAAGAAAAAAAATCTCGGACCAGCGGCGAGGCTGATCCCCTCCGCAAAAAAGAGGCGGTAAAACCCAGAGAGTACCTCCGGGCCGTGAAAACCAATCTCCGCGACGGGAAGCAAAAAGAGGCTTTCCGGCTTTTGCAGCAAGCTGCGCTGCATTTCCCGGACGATCCCGTGATTCTCTCTTATTACGGGTGCCTTCAGGCCGTGGTGGACAAAAAATACCGCAGCGGTGTTGAAACCTGCAAAAAGGCCATTGCGCTGCTTGGGCATAAAGAATCGTTTGAAGAGGAAATGCTTTACCCGGTGTTTTATCTCAATCTCGGCAGGGCTTTCATGGCCGCGGGAAAGAGGAAGGACGCGATCGACTCTTTCAATAAAGGGCTGAAATACGACAGCAGCAACAGCGAACTCCGGAAGGAATTACGGACCCTCGGGGAGCGGAAAAAACCTCCGGTGCCGTTCCTTGACCGGTCGAACCCGATCAATAAATACATCGGCATGCTTCTTCGCGCCGGACAGAAGGCCCCCGAGGGGGTAAAGCGAAGGGGGGCGGGTTCACGGGGGCGGTAGCGCCCGGGGGCGCGCAGAGATTCCTGATTGAAAAAAACGACCCGCTCCGGCTGCACGCCGGAGCGGGTCGTTTCGTTTGTGCGGGGGTTGCGCTTATATTTGTTCCAAAGCCTGCTTCAGGTCCGCGATTAGATCGTCCACGTCCTCAAGGCCGAGTGCCAGGCGGACGAGGTTGTCCGCCATGCCGATTTTCTTCCGGTAGTCCTCGGGGTAGTCAAAGAAGGACATCATCCACATCTGGGTCACGAGGCTCTCGCTGCCGCCGAGACTGGGCGTGATGAGGAAAAGTTTGAGCGAGTCGATGAACTTCCGGGTCTTCGCGTCGTCTCCCCTGAGCAGGAACGTGACCACGCTTCCGAAGCCCTTCATCTGTTCGTTTGCGACCCGGTAGTCCGGGTGCGATTCCAGGCCGGGGTGCCAGACCTTTTCGATCTTCGGGTGCGCTTCGAGCATGCGGGCCACGGCCAGGCCGGCCTCGTTGTGGTGCTTCATCCGGAGGCCGAAAGTCTTGAGACCGCGTTCCAGAAGGAAACAGGTGAGCGGGCCGGGCGTGGCGCCGATCATGCGCTGCATGCGGTAGACGTCGTTCATGAGCTTGGCCGAGCCGAGGGTGACGCCGGCAAGCAGGTCGTTGTGGCCGCCCAGGTATTTCGTGGCCGAATGGATGACCACGTCCACGCCCATTTCGATGGGCTTGATGTTGTAGGGTGTGGCCAGCGTGGCGTCGATGAGGGTTATGATCTTGTGCTGCTTCGCGACTTTTACGACCGCCTCAAGGTCCAGACACCGCAGGTAGGGATTGGTGGGCGATTCAGTGAAGATGATGTTGGTGTTGGGCCGGATCGCCTTTTCGATGGCGTCGGCCGTCGGGTCCACCATCGAGACCTGGATGCCGAACTCGGCCAGCATGTTCGAGGCGAAATCGCGCGTCTGGCGGTAGCAGTCGGAGGTAAAGATGATGTGGCCGTCGCGGCGCATAAACGTCATGATCGTCAGGATCACGGCGGCCATGCCCGTGGAGAACAGCACCGCGCGCTCGGCGCCCTCGATCGCAGCCAGCTTGCGTTCGCACTCCGTCTGGGTCGGGTTGCCGTAGCGGCCGTATTCATGCTCGCGGATCACCTTTCCCTCGCTCTTGGCCTTCATAAAGTCGTAGACTTCCTGCGTATTATTGAAGTAGTAGTTCGAGGTGTGCAGGATCGGCGTGGACACCGCGAAGTGGGCGTGGGCGACGCGCTCCAGGCCGTGAATGCCGAGTGTGGCCGGGTTCCATTTTTTGGGATCGGAAGGTTTCTTAGCCATTGATCGTTCTCCTCTTCTTGAGCGCCTGCTGCAGGGCTTCCTTGACGGCGTCCACGCGCGGCGGCAATTCGATAGGTTTGTTGGCGAACCGGCAGGGGAAGTCGAGCTTCTCCTCGTGGTAGTTCACCTTGAAGTCGGTGAATTTCAGGCCGTGGGCCGTGGAGATGACCACGACGTGCTCGGCCCGGTCGATCTTGCCTGCCTTGATCAGCTTGATCAGCGCGGCAAGGGCCACGCCGGTATGCGGGCAGGCGAACATGCCCGTGGTGTCGGCCAGCGCGGCCGCGTCGGACAGCTCCTGTTCCGTGGCGTCCATGACGATGCCGTCGAACTGCCTCAGGGTCCGGATCGCCTTCTGGATGCTGACGGGGTTCCCGATCTGGATGGCGCTTGCCAGGGTCTTCTGCGCCTCGATGGGCTCGAAGCTCTCGAAGTTTTTGAGGTACGAGCGGTAGAGCGGGTTGGCCCGCTCGGCCTGGGCCACGACGATCCGCGGCAGTTTGGTGATGATGCCCAGGTCGCGCATCATCAAAAGCCCGCTTCCCAGGGCCGACACATTTCCCAGGTTGCCGCCGGGAATGATGATTACGTCGGGCGTCTCCCAGTCGAACTGCTGGACGATCTCGATGCCCACGGTCTTCTGGCCCTCGATCCTGAGCGAGTTCATGGAATTGGCCAGGTAGATGGTCTCATCCTTCGTGATCTCCTGCACCACACGCATGCATCCGTCGAAGTCGGTGTCGAGCGACAACACCAGGGCGCCGTTGGCGATGGGCTGGACGAGCTGGGCTATCGAGATCTTTCCCTTGGGAAGGAGCACGATGGACTGGATGCCGGCGGCGGCGCAGTAGACCGCCAGCGCGGCCGAGGTGTCGCCCGTGGACGCGCAGGCCACGGCCTGGATCGGCGCGCCCTCCTGGATCATCTGCTTGACCTGAGACACGAGGACGGTCATGCCGAGGTCCTTGAACGAGCCGCTGTGGGAGTTGCCGCAGAGCTTGATCCAGAGGTTGTCCAGGCCGATGAGCTTGCCGAACCGGTCGGCCCAGAACAGGTTGGTCCCGCCTTCGTAGAGCGAGACGATGTTGTCGTTGTGGATCTGCGGCAGGACCCATTCCTTCTTGCCCCAGATGCCCGAGCCGTAGGGCCACTCCGTGGATTTGTAGCGGTCCTCGAAGAGCTTCATCCACGCCTTGGCGCTCCGGTCGGCCAGTGCCTTCATGTCATGGTGCACTTCCAGCAGCGAACCGCAGGTTTCGCAGCGATAGATGACCTTGTTCAGCGGGTACTGCGACTTGCACTGCTCGTTGATGCATTGAAACCAGGCTCGATATTGCATGGGTTTCTTCCTCGGTTCGTTGTTTTCGCCGGTCTCGGTCCTGCTGCCCGCCGCGCGTGGGGGGGTGCTCATGAAAAGTGAACGGGAACAGCGGGCGCCCTCAAGTAACGGGAAATATAGCATACTGGCATGTTAATAATCAATGCTAAAAAAGGGGGCAGAGGTCAGGAGGCAAAAGCCCGGAGTGCAGAGTCCCGCGTGCAGGCAAACCCCGTTCTTCCCGCGGCAATAAAAAAAAACACGGCCCCGGAAATCCTCCGGAGCCGTACTGATCAAACCTTTTTTGACGCAGATGGAATTACTTCGCCTTCACTTCGATCTCGGCCGCCCGCGATTCATATTTCACGGTGACCTTCGCGCCGACCTTCAGATCGCCCTTGACCTTCGTGTTGGCGTCCTTGGCCATTTCGAACTTTTCGCCGTTCTTGTCCACCACGATGACGTTGTCCTTGACTTCCAGGACCGTACCGGTGAACTGATAGGTCTTTCCGGCGAATGCCGCTGATGCAACCAGCATCATGAGAGCAACTACTGCTGCCACAGTGAAACGCTTCATAACAATACCTCCTTCGGGATGGAAGATGATTAATGAAGGAAAATATAACGAATCAGACCGGACCTGTCAAGAGGCGCGTGATTTTTCCCGATGCGCACCCTTACCGTTTTTTCCCGCCGCCGAACAGGGAACCGAGCACCCCGCGGATGATCTGGCGGCCGATCTGGCTTCCGATGGCGTGGGCCGCGCTCTTGGCCATGGCGCCCATGATCCTGGCCGTGTCCGACTGGACCTCCGTTGCCCGGTCTTTTCTTGCCGGGGCCGCAGCTTCCTCGGCCGTCGCTTCCGCAGCCCGCTCTTTCAGCTTTTCATAGGCGGATTCCCGGTCAACGAGCTTTTCATAATGGCCGAAGAGCACCGATTGTTTGATGGTCCCGGACCGCTCCTCGGGGGAGAGCGGCGACAGGCGGCTGCGGGGAGGACAGACCAGGGCGCGTTCCACCACCGTGGGCGAGCCCTTTGCGTCCAGCACCGAGATGAGTGCCTCGCCCACGCCGAGTTCGGTGATGGCCTTCGCCACGTCGAACCTGGGGTTGGCGCGAAAGGTATCGGCCGCGGTCCTGACCGCCTTCTGGTCCCTGGGTGTGAAGGCCCGGAGCGCATGCTGCACCCGGTTGCCGAGCTGGCCGAGGATCGTTTCCGGCACGTCCAGCGGGTTCTGGGTCACGAAATAGACGCCGACGCCCTTGGACCGGATGAGCCTTACCACCTGCTCGATTTTATCCAGGAGCGCCTTGGGCGCATCATCGAACAGGAGGTGCGCCTCGTCAAAGAAGAAGACGAGTTTCGGCTTCTCAAGATCGCCTACCTCGGGGAGGGCCTCGAACAGTTCCGCCAGCATCCAGAGCAGGAACGTGGCGTAGAGCTTGGGCGACTGCATGAGCCTGTCCGCGCTAAGGATGTTGATCACTCCCTTGCCGTTTTGATCTGTCTGCATGAGGTCGGAGATGTCCAGGGCCGGTTCTCCGAAGAATGCCGCGCCGCCTTGTTCATCCAGGGCCAGCAGCCCGCGCTGGATGGCCCCGATGCTTGCGGCCGAGACGTTCCCATACTCGGTTCTGAACTTCGCGGCGTTGTCGCCCACAAACTGCGCCATGGCCTTCAGGTCCTTCAGGTCCAGAAGCAGGAGACCGCTGTCGTCGGCAATCTTGAAGGTAAGCGTGAGGACGCCGCTCTGGATCTCGTTCAGGTTCAGGATGCGCGAGAAGAGCAGGGGGCCCATGTCCGAGACGGTCGTCCGTACGGGATGCCCCTGCTGACCGAACACGTCCCAGAACACGGTTGGGCAGCCACTAAAGGAAAAGCCGGCAAGTCCCATCTGTTTTGCGCGCTCCGAGGGCTCCGGCCGGTCGCCGCCTTCCTTTGCCATGCCCGAGAGGTCCCCTTTCACATCGGCCATGAATACCGACACGCCGATCCCGCTGAATTGCTCGGCCAGGACGCGGAGCGTCACCGTTTTGCCCGTGCCGGTCGCGCCGGCAATGAGCCCATGGCGGTTTGCCATGCGGGGAAGGAGCGTGATGTCCTTATTGCTTTTCGCGATGAGCAGTTCATCCGATTTCTTAATCATGCCGCCTCCGATACCATCAGCTCAATCAGGGAACCGTTCTTGGACAGAACGAAACGGATGAATTATTCCATAAGGGTTTTTCGATTGCAAGGGTTTTCGTAAACTGCTGAATTTTCTGTCGGCCTCGGCAAGCCTTGCGCTGAGTTTTTCTCGGCGCTTTTAAAAGGGGTTCTTTCCTCAGGGCAAAAAAAGGCCCGGTCACCATTCACGTGCCGGGCCTTATATCACTGGTTGTGCGTGCAGCCGTTTAACCGCCGAGATATCCGCCGCCGGAAAAGTCGGTTTCCTTGCCGGCCGGACCCACCGAAACTGTTTTTTCGACATCCTTGTCCTGGCCATGCCATTCAAAGGGACAGGCCTTCATCAGTATCTGGAGCTTCCACTCGATCATATCGGAAAGCTCGCACAGATGCCGTTCATGGGTGAGGGCCACGTCGTTCTCCGCGCCGTAAGTCTTTTTTACGTCATCCCGCAACGCATCCAGCTTCATTTTCATACTTACCAGGTCTTCGTTTAAAGCATCGCAATAATCATTGATTTTTATGTCTTTTGTGGTTGCCATTTGTTCCTCCTCATAAAAAGCTATCGGGGGAGGACGCCGTTCGGCGCCTCATCCCGACCTTATTTCTTCCGGTGTACATCCCCGGTAAAACATATTCCATCTTTTATTAAAAGTATAACACCGCGCAGAGCGACTTGCAGGGAAAAACGGGAGTATTCTTGTATTCTTTGTGTCCGTATGAAAAGACGCGCAATCCCTCAGCCGGTCGGTACGCTTTCCCTCGGCAATTTCGACTTGACATACGATGCCTCGTTGCGTGATAATCTACGCCGTCCTTGCAAGGCAATTGGCAAGCATGTATAGTCCGGTCCTCAGTCCTATTGAAAGCCGGTGCGAAAAGGGGAGTCATATATGGATACCTGTCCCTGCGGTTCAAGTGTTTCCTATGCAGAGTGCTGCCGGCCATTGATAAAAGGCGAGAAGCCGGCAATGACGGCGGAGCAGCTCATGCGTTCCCGTTACAGCGCCTATGTAAAGCAGGAAATCGGATATATTCTCACTTCTCTTCATCCCGATCACCGGTCGGACTACGACGAGAAAAGCACCCGCGCCTGGGCGGAAAGCGCCGAATGGCACACCTTCGAAATCGTGGAAACAAAGGGCGGCGGAGCGGAGGACCGTGAAGGCCAGGTAGAATTTCTCGTGACCTTTACGGACAAGGGGGTCAGGCAGCAGCACCATGAGTTGTCCTCATTCAGAAAAGAAGGCGATATCTGGTACTTCACGACCGGGAAAAACCTGCCGCCCCCGCAGGCCGTGCGCACCGCTCCCAAGACCGGCCGCAACGATCCCTGCCCGTGCGGCAGCGGAAAGAAGTTCAAGAAATGCTGCGGGTGATTTCGTTACCGTTGTAAGGTCGTGTTCGGAATCCTGCGGCGGCTGAGGAAGTCGCTAATAAGCGGATTTCGGGGAAGATGCGAAGATGGAAAAAAAAGACCATAAACAGGTCCTCCGGGACTTTCACGCGCGCCAGAGCCGTCAGCTTGTCGCAATCGCCATAACGCTGTTCCTCGTCATGCTGTCCGCAGTGCTTTACAAACGTCCCGGTGTCCTCGGAGACTTCTCGAAAAGCGCGCTCTTCGGAGCGCAGATCGTGTCCATCGCGTCCTTTCTGGTCTTTACCTCCTTGAACTGGCGGTGTCCCGCCTGCAATAAAAACCTGGGCGCGGACATCCACCGGCGTGTATGCAAAAAGTGCGGGAGCCGGTTGCGATAGGGATCAAAGGCCTCTGTAACCTCGTTCCACCGTTCCTATCCCCTCAGACAAGCAGTTCCTTGATATGCCTGATGACCTCGTTCACCACGGGCTGGGCGCTGCCGTAGAGCAAATGGGTGTTTTCGGCGTAGAAGAGCGCGTTCTCGATGCCGGAATAACCGGCGCCCTTGCCCCGCTTGATGACGATTACGTTGTGCGCCCGGTCCGCGTTCAGGATCGGCATGCCGTATATCGGGCTCGATTTGTCGGTGCGCGCCGCCGGGTTTACCACGTCGTTTGCGCCGATCACCAGCGCCACATCGGCCTGAGCAAACTCTTCATTGATCTCCTCCAAATCGAAGATTTTGTCATAGGACACGCCGGCCTCGGCCAAAAGCACGTTCATGTGCCCGGGCATGCGTCCTGCAACGGGATGGATCGCGAATTTGACCTCGACGCCCGCTTCTTCCAAAAGCGCGCTCATCTCCTTGATCTTATGCTGGGCCTGCCCCACGGCCATGCCGTACCCCGGAACG
>JAXIPA010000052.1:0-6824 GCA_045403145.1 Nitrospirota bacterium
GGAGACGCAGACCCGGAGCCGATGGCAGCAACCGTTGGAACAGATGAACTCCATGTTGCCGCGGATGTGAGGTCCTGCGTAAACCCGCCGAGCAGCCCGGCCGTGGCGCTGAACTGCTGGGTGGTCCCGAGCGCTATGGTCGCGGTAAGCGGCGTTACAGTTATGGACGTTACGGCTGCAGATGTAAGAACAGTCGTCCCCGATATGCCTCCGAATGACGCTGTAATGGTAGTGGAACCCCTGATCGAGGGAAATGCGTTTGCTGTGCCGCTGCCGGTCACGTTCGCCACTGCAGGATTCGATGAAGTCCAAGTCATAAATGAAGTCAGCTCCTGCACTGATCCGTTCAGGAGGGTAGCCGTCGCCGTAAACCCGATCGCGGTGCCGCTGGCGATAGTGGGATCAGCAGGAGATAGGGCAATGGATACAAGGGGAGAAACAGCCACGGCCGTTGAGCCGGAAACAGAACCCAGCGCGACCGAAATGGTCGTTGAACCGGCATTCGCGGCCGTTACCAGGCCGCTGTCGTCCACGTTCGCCACTGCCGGGTCTATTGACCGCCATGCCACGGTCGATGTAACGTTCTTCGTAGCGCCGTTGTCAAAGGTCCCGACGGCCTCAAGCTGCAGACTCGTACCCGGGGCCAGGCTGGGAGTAAAGGGCTGCACGGAAAGGGAAACCAGCTGAGCAGGAGTGACTGTTTCCGTGGTTTCAACTCTACATCCTGCCGCCGAAATCAGAACAACACTCACCGCCACCATCCATGGTATTATTTTGTGTCTTATCATGTCGGTTCCCTTCTTTGGTTGGTTCGGACCGCATAAGCATTTTTTATTACTTTTATTTTACCACGTTTTCTATGAGTTAGGCATTTACCGGTGTGTAGGGCGAAAAAATACATACCATCCGCGACAGGATTTAGTACGACTTTTTTCGTAGCCAGTAGATGACCAGGTCGCTCACAGTATTTCTGAAAGCGGTTTTCCGCTGAGGTAAACTTACGCTAGGTATGTATCGGAGGGGGTGCTGCATGGTGAAATTCAACGGCGTGAACCACCTGGCCATGGCCACGGGAAACATGGACGAGACCATCCGCTTCTGGCGGGACCTGCTCGGAATGCGGCTCATCGCGGGCCTGGGGCAGCCGGGCTACCGCCACTACTTTTTTGAAATTTCGAGAAGCGACATGATTGCTTTTTTCGAGTGGCCGGGCGTAAAACCTGTTGAAGAAAAAGAACACGGCAGGCCGGTCTCCGGACCGTTCATCTTCGACCACGTCTCGTTCGGCGTCGAGACCGAGGACGACCTCTGGGAGCTCAAAGACAGGATCGCGGCAGCCGGCATCTGGGTGTCGGAGGTCATCGACCACGGCTTCATCCATTCGATCTATTCCTATGATCCGAACGGCATCCCCATTGAGTTCAGCTACCATGTCGAGGGCACGGACATGCGAAAGAACCCCCTTATGGCTGACCGCGTACCGACACCGGCTTCCAAAGAAGGCTCCGAACCTTTGTTTGGGAAATGGCCGCGGGTTGAGAAGCCGACACCGAAAGGCGAACGGGTCATCTACCCTGGCGCCGGTAGTGAACTGTTCCACGGAAAGAAAAAGACTTAACGGGAGTTATTCAACAGTCTTTTAAAAGATACTTTACCGCAGAGGACGTAGAGCTCGCTAAAACGGCTGCACTCATATTCGTGGTTCCGGCTCACGCCTCTATCGAGAACAGCGGTTCGCGGATCGACTCCCCCTTGCAGACCGGACACTTGCCGGGCCTCTTGAGCTTATCTCGCTTGGTAAAAACAAATCCGCATTTCTTGCATTCCGCGGGCATGACGACCAGATGACGGCCGGATGGAGCGATTGACTTCCGGATATGATTGAGATGATCGTAGACTTCACGCTCCGGAAGCCTGACAGCCGCTGAAAGGTCTCTGGCTGACTTTGGGCCCTGTAGCAGCTCCGCAATAAGTTCCTGCCGGACCGTATCGTGCGTTTCAGGAGGAGTGACAGGCTCTTTGGGTTTGTCTTTCATCAGGAATCTCCTGAAGGCCTGACAATCAAGGAACGCCTGTCCCTGCCTGAACCGGACCTGATGCTATGACATTCTCACAGTTTAAGCACCAGCTTGAAAAAACGGTTCATGATGAGGCCCGCGGCGGCGCCAAGCAGAGCGCCGAAGCCGGCCAGAAATCCCATCACCAGGACCAGGACGAGCATTACGGCAAAGATGTTCTGGCCGCAGGCCGGGCCGAACATTTTTGTCACGTCCTTTGCCGCCGCGTCCCACCAGGTACCCTGGAAGGTATCGGAAAAAAACAGGTCCATGGATAAGGCGATGCCCAGCGTAACGACCGCGCCGGCCACCGCGCCGATGAGGACCGCCTTTTTGAGTCCCTTATCGCTCATGCGTGCGCCTCGGAAGGCATTGCGGATTTTCCAATGCCCTTGCGCAACGTGACCGGCAATCCGAAACAAGATACACGCTTTGTATCACTCATTCCGCAATCCGCATTCCGCGATACGCAATTCATTTCAAAATTTCTCCGGTTTTGCGCGACCACAGCAACAGGTCCAGGTGGTCCATATCGATCCCGATTTCTTCGGCGAACCGGGCGAGTTTCTTTTCGATCTCGAGATAGCCGGCCCGTCCGATCGGGCGCAGCTTCCTGCTGATCACGCCCATCTCGCGGAGGCTGTTCAGGATGTGGATGTCCAGGATGGCATAACCGGTGAACCCGATGTTCCGGAGAAAGTGGCTTGCCTCTTTGTATCCCAGCCCCTTGATCAGTTTGTTCTTCGCAAAGAAATCACGGCGCGCGTCGCGACATTCGAAGGATTCCAAAAGCACCCGGAGTTTCATCCCGCAGGCGTCCTTCAGATATTCCCTGGTCTGGACGATGTACGACGGCCGCAGGCGCCAGAACCGCGCGTGGTGTGCATGTGCGCGTTGCTGAAGCTCTTCTTCGCCGCCCGTATGGAGAAGGTCCTTCAGCGCCGCTACGGTGCGCATGCCCATCCTGGCGCTGCTGCCGGCCGTCAGGATGCAGTAACAAAGTTCCTCGAAAATCGCCCGATCGCCCTTCTCATAGACAGACCTGAATTCAGCCAGGCGTTTGACAATGAGCGGCTTCTTCGCGCGATAGTCCCTTTTCAGCTCAACGATGAATTCTTTTCCAGGCAATATAGCCGCCCTTTAAATTGTATAAATTCTTATAGCCCATGCCCATCAGCCGCTTGATGGCCCAGATGCTGCGGTTTCCGTTCTGGCAGAAGACGACGATCTCCTTGTCCTTCTTGAGTTTCTTGATCTTGTCGCCGATGTCCGAAAGAGGTACATGGACCGCGCCCGGGATGTGCCCCAGCTCATGCTCCTTATCGGTGCGGACGTCGAGCAGCACCATCCCCTTCTTCTGGTCCAGTTCCTTGGGGGAAATCTGTTTGATCCCCATGCGGCTCAAATAACCGAAAAGCTTGATGATCAGATAAAGCGCGGCGAGTGACAGCAGTATCGTTGATGCGGTATCCAAAATTGCCCCCTTAATTAAGTTCAGAGTTCGGAGTCCAAAGTAAAAACCTTGCAGCTTTACATCTTGAACGTCTCCAGTCTTTACTGCGAACTATGAACTGTGAACTTCCATAGTTTTAACCGCCACCGGCAGTTCGATGATGAACCGCGCCCCCCGCGGCGCATTCTGCTCCACGCGGATCGACCCGCGGTGGTCCTTGATGATCCTCTGCACGATGGCGAGCCCCAGGCCGCTCTTTTTCTTTTTCCTCGAAAAATCGGGCTGGAACAGCTTCGGCACGTCCTCGTCCGCGATCCCGCTTCCCTCGTCGGCCACGTCGATCCGCGCCATTCCCGACCCCGTCATCCCGGTCGCTACCCAGATCCGGCCCTTTCCGCCCATGGCCTCAACGGCATTTTCGAAGAGGTTGATGAAGACGCGTTTCATCTGCTCCGGGTCAAGAAGCACGTCGGGCAGGTCGGCCGCGATTTCCTTCTGGACGGAAATGTCCTTGTGCGCCCCGCTGTAGAGCCGTGCCACGCCTTCCAGGACCGGCGCCAGCGGCTGCGGCGCCGGGTTCGAGCTGGGCATCCGGGCGAAATTCGCGAATTCGTCAACGAGCTCCCGCAGACCATCCGCCTCCCGCACGATGGTCCGGCTGCACTCGTCGAAAACGGCGTCGAAATCGGGAGCACCTTCCGCGTGTTTCTTCCGCAGGCGCTCGGCCGAGAGTTTGATCGGCGTAAGCGGGTTCTTGAACTCATGGGCGATCCGCCGCGCGACGTCCTGCCAGGTCTCGGCCTTCTTCGCCCGCAGCAATTCCGTCATATCGTCAAAAGTGATGACGGAGCCGATGAGCGTCCCTCCGCCGTCCCGGAGCGTGGTGATGCGCACCCGGAGCGTCAGCATGCGGCCGCGCACATTGAGAGACAACTCCGCCTCCGCCCGCCCCTGTCCCTCTTCCAGTTTGCGAAAAAGGCCGCGGATCGGGTCCAGCTCAATGAACGCAAAAGCCTCGTCATACCGTATGCCGAGCACGTCCTTTTCCCGAATGCCGAGGATCTCCGATGCCGACTGGTTCACCGTCGTGATCCTGGCCGCGCGGTCGATGGACACGACGCCCGTATCGATGTTCGACAGGATCGTCTTCTTGTAGTTTATCTCCTGATCAACCTGTTCCCGGGAGCTCTTGAGCTCCTGGGTCATCTTATTGAAGGATTCGATGAGCACGCCGACTTCGTCTCCGGATTTCTCATCGATGTGGTAGTCGAATTTCCCCGCCGCCACCGCGGCGGTCCCCTCGGCCAGTTTTTGGATCGGTACGGTGATGCCGGCCGCGACCCGAAGCGCCACCCAGATGGCGGACAGGAGAAGCGCAAGCGTGACGGCGAGAAAGCCGAGCCGGTAGGCAAGTTTGATCGGCTCCTTGCTCTTGAACGCCGAACGATACTGCGAATATCCCTCGCGTATCTCATCGGCCTTCGATGCCAGGTTCGGGGGAATAAAATAACTCACGGCAATGGCCGCCGCGACCTCATGCCCTTCCAGAGACCCATAGAGGGGGACTACCACCCGCAGGATATCTCCCTTTTTCGCCTCGCCCGATACGTCGGCCGCCTCCTGCGCGGCAAATGCCCTCGCCACCAGTTCCGGAGGCGTCTGGGTGAACGTCTTCGGCGGATACTGGCCGGTCACGATGACTACCGATCTCTTATTCGGCGCGATAAAGAGCTCGACCGAGCCCAGGGCGTACTCGTTCGCCTTTTTTGCCAGATAGTCCCTGATCACCCCGTTCTCAAACCGGGCAAGCAGCTGAGCCTCGGTCATCTGCATGCTGATGTGCTTCCCGAAAACGAAGGCGTCCTTCCGGAGCCGGTCGTAATATTCCTCGGAGAGAGAGACCGAGTCCTTCAGCGCGTTCTCGATGCGCAGGCTGAACAGCCGCTCGATGCTGCTGGTAAACATGCCGCTCCCGATGATAAACAGGAGGACGGGAGGGATGAAGGAAAGGCTGACAAAGGCGAAAACCAGTTTCGTCCGGAACCTCGCCCCCAGGACGCCGTGCTTTCGCTCGGTAGAGAGCTTCCAGAGGCTCTTGGCGATCAGGAAAATGACGGTCGCAAGGAGAAGAAAGTTCGCGTTGATGAGGATGATGATGAGGATGTTGTCGGACAGGGGCCCTTCGAAGCCCCGGTACTTGAGCTGAAGGACGATGGCGAGCGCGGTAATGAGAAGAAAAACGAAGAGGGTGAGAACGCCTCTCCACCCGGTCCGGCCCTCTTTGCTTTCAATCACCATGGTACGACAAAATACCAAAAACAGAGGCCAAAAGCAAGGCCTGGTTTGCGCCTGATTTTATTTATTCTCTTGACAAACAAGAGGTTTCTCGTATATCTTTATGAAAAATGGCGGCCGGAGAATGCCTCACGATGCGGCTGCCGGGTCATCTGGAGTAAGGACCGGGAACCACTCCGCAAGCCTTGCGACACGAGGGGGACCGCTGCAGAATGCGTTCCGACATAGGGATGTTCACTCGCCCGCCGATTCCGGCGTTTCTCACCATGTGCGCGCCGGCGCAGCCGCCCCAGCCCGCCCCCCCTGCAAAAAAGAAATCTCCATCTTACGGAAGCAGGTCCTTGAGCTTCAGCAGCTCCAGCACGAAACAAATAAAGAAGGAAGAAAAAATCAGGAGGCAGGAATGATCACTCGGCCGAACGCCCTTATCCAGGCAGCATGTATTTCCTTACTTCTCATGCTCGTTCCCGGGACCGCCGCTTCTCAGGAGCAAAAGGAACCTGCTCCGCAGCAGGTTGAGAAACCGGCAACGGAGCGGACGCCGCAACCTGGCTCACTGACTGTCCCGGGAGAAAAACCGGCTGAAGAACCGATGGCCGCTCCCGCCGCGGCTGAGCCGCCGGCGCCGGCAAAGGATGAATCTGCCGAGTACATCATCAAGCAGGGTGATACGCTCTGGGACATCTCGAATTCCTTTCTCAAGGACCCCTTCCTGTGGCCGTTCATCTGGAAGGCGAACCCGTACGTTACGAACCCTGACCTGATTTATACCGGGAACAAGCTCTCCATTCCGAGTCTCGCGCCGATTGAGCGGGCCATGGAGGCGGCGCCGAAAGAACAGCTTGTTGAAAAACAGGCCCCCTTGTCCGGGAAGGAGGCCGCCAAAACGGAAGAAGCGGCCCTGGCAACAAAACCGAAGCCGCTCAAGCCGGAGCCATCGGAAGAAGCGGCCCCCGCCGAGGGCGCCAGGCTCATCCTGCCCGAGGAACAGCCCCAGTTGGTCATCGACAAATATGCAA
>JAXIPA010000114.1:0-3610 GCA_045403145.1 Nitrospirota bacterium
GCGTCACGGGCAAAGCGCCTCTCATCAAATCGAACCTGCCTCGTGCATAACCTTGTATGGTCTTGAAGTCTCAATCAGTGTTCATCCGTGGCGAAAAAGTCCCTGTCGCCTCTTTCCGCTTTTTATTCCAGCACCGCGATGCCGTTGATCTCGACCATCTGCTGGGGATGAAAGAGCGCCTTGACCTCCACCCAGGTGCTGGTCGGCGTATGCTCCCCGAAGACACTGCGGAACAGATCGGCCAGTTTCGTGAGCTCTGTGATGTTCGTGGTGTAGACTGTTACCGCGACGAGGTTCCGGAAGGTCGCGCCTTCCGCTGCCAGGCAGCGCTTCATGATCTCTAGAACGAACGCCGCTTGGGCGCGAAGGTCGGCAGGACCCACGACCTCGAGGTCCCTGAGGCCGCCCCGGAGCGGCGCGATGCCTGAGAAATAGAGGGTGTTGCCTGCCCTGATCGTCTGGGTAAAAGCATTGGTCTTGAACACATCGTCGGAAAAATACCCGACAGCAGGATTGCTTCGTGTAATCATAGGTTCCCTCCCTTTCGAGTGCTGTAATAATATTATCCCCTTTTACCATCATCTGTCGACTTCGGTCAGACCTTGGTATGATCAAGGACCGGATGTAAAACACCCGCCAAGCCTTCTTGCGATGCTTGAATCAGCGGTGTTATAATTTTATGGGAACATAACTATGATGTATTCTGGGAGGAACAACTATTTCTCAGTATGACGCATGCGATGGAGGCGGAAGCCATGAAAAGATTCGTCACCATTATGATAGCAACGGTCCTGATTCTTCTGCTTATGACAGCCTGCGCGACCACGACGTACGTGGCCAAGCCATTGCCCTTTAAAATGCCGGGCGCCTATCCGAACGCACAGGAGGTCGTCGGCGCCGTAATCGGCGCGCGGGCCTACACGGACCCCAAAGAGGCGAGGGAGAATTTCGGTTTCGACGTGATCGGCGCCGGTCTTCTCCCGGTGGAGGTCGTGATCGACAACCGGGGCGTGCATCCCCTCGAGATCAACGGGACCCAGACATTTCTCGAGGACCAAGAGAGCAATCTCTGGCCTGTTCTGAACCGGAACCTGGCCTATGAACGGGCGACGAAATACGCCCAGACCAGGGAAGCCTTCAGTGAAGGAATTCATTCAGGCTTTCTCGGCGCCGCGGCAGGCGCAACCATAGGCGCGGCAATCGGCATTTTGTCCGGTCAAAACGTGGCTGAGACGGCCGGCAAGGGAGCGGCGGTCGGAGCGGCCGGCGGGGCCGTGATCGGGGGCTCGCAGGCGTACAACGCCGGTGAGGCGCGTCACGCCATTGTCGGCGATCTGCAGCAGAAATCCCTGCAAACGAAAACCATTGCGCCCAACGTCCTGGCTTATGGGTTCATCTTTTTCCCCGCTGAGGCGAAAACGGCTAAGACGCTGAGACTTCAGCTCGTGGAAAAGGACACCGGTAAATTCCTCGTACTTCAGTTCAAGCTGTGAGGGTGGCACGAGGGAGACGGAGCAGGAGGCCGTTTAAGACGTGCGTAAGCAAAAAGAAGCTATGAGTGGCGGGGTTTTTTCAAAAAACCGGCGAGCAGAATCGCAGCGCCGGCAAGGGCAGCGGCCATGAAGAAGCTGGAGGAGAAGCTGCCGGTCCGCTCAGCGAGGACCCCGGCTACCGAAGGGCCGGTGATCTGGCCGAGCCCGAAGATGAAGGTGATGAACCCGAAGGCCGCGAGCGCCTTGTCAACGCCCACGTATTCGCTCACCGCAGCGACCATGATCGAGGGGATGGACCAGGCAACGACGCCGTAGAAGCCGATCGAAAGATAGAGGAAGAGCGGCGGCAGGTCCGCAGCGACCATGAGGTATGCAAGCGTCTGGAAAGAAAAAACGATCATAAGACCGGCCTTCCTTCCGAGACGGTCGGAGAGGGTGCCGAAGACCGGCCCGGAGAACAGACTCAAGAGCCCTACCCAGGACCAGAAGTTGCCCGCGATGGTTTCAGAAAAGCCCCTTTCCTTTACCAGCGTCGTCACGATAAAGGTTGCGTAGATGACATAAGTGTAGCCGAAGAGAAAGTAAATCGAGCCGAGCAGATAGAGTGTCTTATTCCGGTAGATGCTCGTGCCGGCGGCAAGATGGTGGAGGACCGGTATCGATTCCTTATCCTCGCTGCCGAGAGGCTTCAGACCTTTTTCCTCCGGTTTGTTCCTGAGAAAAACATGGCCGGCAACGGCTATCGCCGCCACACCTCCGGCGAGGATCAGCCAGCTCGTGCGCCAGCCCTCCGGCCCGATCATCCTGTTCACGAAGGGGATGAGCCTGCCCGAGATGATGATCGCGAAGCCGCTCCCGATGACCACGAACCCGGCGGCTCGTCCCCTGATGGTGCGGTCGAACCAGGCGGTGATGAGCCCCATCACCGGCACGTTCGCGGCCCCGCTCCCCATGCCGGTGATGAAGTAGAGGACGAGGATCGAGCTGAAGTTTGACGCCCGGCTGATGAGCGCCATCGAGGCGCTGATGACAACGAGCGCAATGACTATCAGGCGGCGGGACCCGACTTTTTTCGCAATATGGCCGCAGAACAGTACGGCCGCGAGGTAGCCGATGAAGTTGCCGGTGCTTATGAACCCGATCTCGGAATAGGAGAGCTTGAGGGTCGTTGCCATGGACGGCAGCAGCATGCCAAGCGCGAACCGGCCGAAGCCGAGGCAGGCGAAGATACAGAGTGTCCCGGTCGCGACGATGACCCAGGCGTAATGAAAGGGAGGGCGGCTGATTTTCGGCTCCGGCATGGCGGAAATAATAGCATGTGTCGTGAAGAAAAGAAACGAAGATTTTTTAGAAGTGCAGCAATGCGTCGGGCAAGCTCGATGACCCGATGCACTGCTGCCATGACGCTTTCGTTGAAGACTCTTCCCTCTGTAATGCTACTTCTTCAGTTCAACAACCAGAACATGCTGTTCAGTGGTTCCGACGCGTGAGGAACCGTGCCGTCTACTTGGCCCGTTTCCAGATGATGTGGTTCGTTCCGCCACCAACGGAAGGGGTGGGGTTTATCATCTTCATCTCGTCTCCATTAACGGTGATGAGTCGTTTCTGATCCTGGCCATCCCAGTTGGGGAACGTACTTCCTTCTATGTGCAGATTCAACGTATTCTCCTTATCGCCCGTCACTGTATACGTGCCAATAGCGGCGACGGATCCCTGAACAACGGCCTGGTTTTCCTCAACGGTTCCTTTCTGGCGGGCGTTGGAAGCGAATTTCGGAAGGCTTGCCCGCAAAAAGGTCAGCGAAAAGCGGCCATCAGTGGTCAAAATCAGGGAGCCTCTGGGATTGACACCGAACACATCAGTTTTCTTGCCATCCTGCTCGTTATAGATTGAAACGAGAACCCAGCTTCCCTGCGCCGAACCGGCACCCTTCTCCCCGGCATAGACCTTCGATGCTCCGAACAACGTCCCAGCTGCAAGTACGGCAACAACGAACAATACGCTTGCTACTTCCTTAATTGACCATTTCATTGTGTTTCTCCTTTCGATTTTGATCCTTTGATGCCTATGCGCCAAAGGTGTACTTCGTTCCAGCAGTATTCACGGTGAATGCCTCG
>JAXIPA010000283.1:0-7882 GCA_045403145.1 Nitrospirota bacterium
CTGTTGACCGTGAGCGTTCCGGTCTTGTCCGTGCAGATGTAGGTGACGGAGCCGAGGGTCTCGACTGCCGGCAGCTTTCTGACCAGTGCGTTTCTCTTCACCATTTTGCGCGCACCGAGGGCGAGGGCGATGGTGACGACCGCTGGAAGGGCTTCGGGAATGGCGGCAACGGCAAGGCTCACCGCCAGGAGAAACATCTCGACAACTTTCTCTCCTCGAAACAGGCCGGCGACGAAGATGAGAGCGCAGATCGCGAACACGGCATAGGCGAGTTTTTTGCCGAAGACCGCAAGCCTTTTCTGGAGCGGCGTTTTGCCCTCGTCCGCCTGCTGGAGCATAGATGCGATTTTGCCGAGCTCCGTCTCCATTCCCGTTGCGGTCACCACGGCAACGGCGCGTCCGTAGGTGACGAACGTGCCCTTGAACAGCATGTTCTTCCGGTCGCCGAGGGGAAGGGAGTCTTCCAGGACCGCGTCCGCGTGTTTCTCCACCGGCATGGACTCCCCGGTCAGCGCCGCCTCCTCGACCCTCAGGCGTGCGGCTTCGATGACGCGCATGTCCGCGGGCACGACGTTGCCGGCCTCAAGCAGGACGATGTCGCCGGGGACGAGTTCGGACGCGGCGTGGGTCCGGTGTTCGCCGCCGCGGAGCGTGACGGCATTGGCTGCAGTCATTTTCTTGAGGGCCGCAATCGCTTTTTCAGCGCGGTACTCCTGGCTGAAGCCGAGCACGGCATTCAAGAGGATGATAACGATGATGGCGATGGTGTCGGAAGCTTCCCCGATGATCCCGGAGACCACCGCGGCCGCGATCAGCACCAGGATCATGAAGTCGGTGAACTGGTCCAGGAGCATCCTGAAGGCGGTCTTTTTCCTTTTTTCGACGAGTTCGTTCGGGCCGTAATGCTCCAGGCGCTTCCGCGCTTCTTCCTCGGCGAGGCCCCGCGATGATGAGCTCAGTTCATTCAGCGCTTCTTCTACGCTTTGTTGATAAGGATACACAACGCCTCCTCCACCCCTGTAAAAAGTAGCATGATTCCCCTCGATTGTAAAGACAGCGAGGAGGCGAATGAAAAAACCCTCTGTCATATCCCGTTTGGTATAATAAGACAATATCGACCCGTCGCCTCAGAACTGGCCGAGGGACAGCGAACTCTCCATGAAAAAAATACTTCCGTCCATACTGGTTATCGTGCTTTTCGGCTGCGCCGCGGCCCCTCGCGGTCCCGAGTTCCTTGACAGCGGGGTCCGCTTCAATCTTCACGCCCCGTCAGCCAAAAGTGTCGCAATCAGCGGGAGCTTCAACCTGTGGGACCTGCATGGGCACGCGCTCATTGGCCCCGACAGGCGCGGCGTCTGGAGCATTACGCTGCCGCTTGCTCCGGGCAGGTATGAGTACGCCTTCATTATGGACGGGGCCGTCTGGCTGCCCGACCCGGCCGCCCCGTTCCTGGATGACGGGTTTGGAGGAAAAAATTCGATCCTTGAGGTCCGGTAATGAGCCGCATCACGGTAACTTCCGGCGTTCTGAAGCGTCTTATAGGTAAAAGAGGGAGACCCGGAAGGCCTGATGACGGACAGGATGTTCAGCTGAAAGTGAGAACTCTATGGTTCCTTCATCGTCTCCTGAGCTGCAGGTGAATGACCCTGCGGCGGCAGATGATTACGATATCATCCGGCAATGCCTCGACGGCGACGCAGACAGGTTTTCGCTCCTGGTGGAAAGGTACAAGTCCATGCTGTTTTCGGTCGCCTACAGGATGCTCGGAGATCAGGACGCGGCCAACGATATGGCGCAGGAGAGCTTCATTTCCGCCTATGTCGGATTAAGGGATTTTCATCATGGATCGAAATTTTCCACGTGGCTGTACCAGATCCTGATGAACAAATGCCGGGACAATCTCAGGGCCGGCAGGAACAAGGTGTCCGTTGATGAAATAGCGGAATTGAGGTCGGACCCCAAGGCAACGCCGGAGGAGGCCGCGTCAACGCACCAGACAAGCGACGCGGTCCAGAAGGCGCTTGACGGCCTGCCCCCGGAATACCGGGAGGTGATCGTGCTGAAACACCTGGAAGAGCTGGATTACCGCGAGATTTCGAAGATCCTGGGCGCGAGCGTTTCGGCCCTCAAGGTGCGGGCGTACCGGGGCAGGGAGATGCTCAGAAAACTCCTGGACGAGGCGGGTATGAACAATGAATGACGACAGGGACATGCTCCACAAATTTCTGGACGGCGAAATGACTGCGGCGGAGAGAGAGGCTTTCCTGCGGCGGCTGAAGGACGATCCGGTCCTCAAAAGCGAATACGATGCCGTCGCCTCCGCGCTCCGCATGGTGAGCGCGGCTTCCCGGCCGCCGGTTCCTCCGTCATTCACCCGGGACGTCATGAGGCGGCTGCCGCGCCGGCCCGTTCCTTTCGGCGAACGACTTAGAAGCTTCCTGCTCAGGGGCCGGGTCCTCAGATGGAACATGGCCACCGCGCTTGCCGTTGCCGCCGTCTTGATGTTGACGTCGGTCATGGTTTCGAGGCAGGAGCGGACCCCAACGGATATCGCGCTCGTTCGCCCCGTTGCGCAGGAGGCGGCTGTAACGGTGCGCCTGAATTTCTATGCCCCGGACGCCCGGCGCGTCTCGGTGGCCGGTGACTTCAATAAATGGCAGGTCGATGCCCATGTGATGGACAGGCAGGCCGGCGGGGTTTGGTCCGTCGAAATCAAGCTCAAGCCGGGGGCCTACAGCTACATGTTCGTCGTCGACGGCAAGGCGTGGATCGCGGACCCCGACGCGGAATCATACCAGGATGACGGCTTTGGGTCGAAGAACGCCGTGATGAGGGTCAAAACATGAAAACGATTAAATGCAGAAAACGCACTTTTCTCCCGTATCTCGCGGCCGCGATCGTTCTGCTCTTTGCGGTTGGGGTCGCGGTCGCCGCCGAGCAGGCGTCGACTGATCAGATCAGGTCCCTCGTAGAGAAGTCGCAGTTTTCATCGGCTGATAAGGCGGAACTTTTCGACGCGGCGGGCCGCGCCCTCCAGGCGGGCATTCCCGCCGACGACGTGGAGATCATCATAACCCGGGGGCGGGAACGGCGCGTCGATGCCACGACCACCAAAAAACTGCTCGATACCGCCGTCAAGGTCCGGGAGCAGGGATTGCCCGTGAGGCCGGTGCTGAACAGGATCGAGCAGGGCTTGTCAAAGGGCGTGTCCCCCGAGAGGATATCCGCTGCATCCGAAAGACTGGCGGAAAAGATGGCGGAAGCCGAGCCGATCGTCAGCGGTCTTGTCCGGAGCGGCGTGAAGGCGGAATCGGGGAGGGACCGGGAGTATGCGATTGAAACAGTGGCCCGGGCGCTCGAAAAATCGGTTTCGAAGGAAGCGATCGCCGGTGCCGGCGAGCGGGTGAAGGAACGGAGGGGATCGGTGGCCCTGTTCGATAAGGCCGTTCACACCATGACCAATCTCATGGACAGCGGCATGGCCTCCGGGTCCGCTTCGCGCATCGTGCACGAGGCGGTGAAAAAGGGCTTCTCGGAAAAAGACCTGACGAAGATGGAGCGAGAGGTGGTCGAAGGCCTGGAAAAAGGCAAGCGGCCCGATGACGCGGTCAAGTCGATGGAATCCGAGATCAGGGGGGGAGGGAAGAAGGGCGACGGGTCTCGCGATGACCGGGATGTCCGCGACGAGATCCGCGACGACAGGAGCGGTCGTTCCCGCGACTCCGGCTCCGACAGGGTGAGGGATCCTGACCGTGACCGTGGAGGAAAAGGAGAGAGAGAACAGAGAGAGAACAGAGAAAAGAATGTGAAATAAGGAGGCTTCTTTCATGCTGAAAACGTTATTATCGATAGGCATGGTGCTGTGTCTTCCGGTCTTCAGCGGGGGCGTGTCGGCGCAGACACCAGTGGAAACGGGCGAGAAGATCGAGACCAAAGATCGCATTGAAAATCAGGAAACGGAAACAAAGGTGGAAACGAAAATAGAAACGGAGACGGAAGTAAAACAGGAACTGGAAGATAAATCGCGCGGCGGACGCGGACGTTCGGGTGAGGCCGGTGAAGGTAATGAAGCCGAGCTTCAAGATGACCGTGGCGACACGCAGGAAGCGGAGCGTGAAGTGGAACATGACCACAGGGGGGACCGCGACAGAGGCCAGGACCGCGACGGAGGCCGTGACCGGGGAGGCCGAGGGCCCAGATGATGAAATCGGCGGCGGCAGAGGGGCTTTTTTCATGCTATATTGTGAAGAGGACGAAGAAATCAGCCGTCCATTCCAATCGTATCCGCATGCCGGGGTAAAATATGATGTTCCGGGGAAGAACGGCGCGTGTGTTCGCGTACGTCGCGGCATCGGCAACTGCGCTGTTCCTCGCCGCCACGCCGGCGTTTGCCGGCCTTTTCTTTACCGCTGAAGTCCGTGAGGCCTACGAGGACAACGTGTCCGGCCTCTCATCGGACAGCACCAGCACTTTCAGTCTTCAGAAACAGGGAGACTTCTCCACTGAGTTATTTGCAGAGCTCGGCTACTCGTACAGGGTCGCCGGCGGCACAACGCTGATCGCCAGGGCAAGCGCCCAGCATGATGAGTACGCCCGGTTCGGCGAGTTCGATTTTACCGTCATGAGGGTGAGCGCGGGCGTGAGACAGCGGCTCACGGACGTGTTTTCAGCCCGTCTCATGCTGAACGGGAAAGCAAAAAACTACGACAATCCGCTTAAAGACGGCACTTCCGTCGGCGCCACCATGGTGCTCAGAGAACAGTTCGGCAGGTCGTTCTGGCTGTCGCAGTTTTATGAATTCGAGCGAAACAAAGCTGACTCGACCCTCTACCGCTATAACGGGCACTCGGTGAGGGTCCGGGCGGGTTATGACGTGACAAACGCCCTGCTCGTCAGCGCGGGATACAGTTATCTGAGGCGGGAGTACGATGATCCGGCGTTTTTCCGGGTGATTTCCCACACGGTTTCCGCGGACCTCACGATATATCTCGGAAAGAGGTGGAGCATCATTCCGGCATACGATTTCGAGACGACCGAAGAGAATTTTTTCGACACCGTTTCGACGAACAACATCTACAGCGTCGGCATTCAGTACGCCTATTAACAAGAGGGAGCAATTTGTAACTTTTTAGCTGCTGGTCCGTCTTATTGGCAAAGAATAAAAATAAAGGAGGAATGTGTCATGAAGAGGAAAAATTATATGTTCATACCGGTGATAGTAATGGCGGTCGCCCTTGCCTTTACCGGCTGCAGCAGCAGCGGAGGGGACGACGGAGGGCCCGCGTCAGCATCGGCGGTGTCGATCGGGGCCATGACCAAGGGGAGCGTGATTTTGAACGGCGTCACGTTTGAAGATAATGCAGCCAGGATAACCGGAGACGACACGGCGAAAGTAGTTGCAAACCTGCAAACAGGCATGACGGTGAAGGTCAGAGGGAGGATCAACGCTGATGGAGTCAACGGGACCGCAGAGAGAATCGAGATAGAGAACGAGGTCAGGGGCGCCATCGAAGCCAAACTTGGAGATACCATCACCGTGCATGGCCAAGCGGTCTTAGTTGACGGCGCAACGACATTCGCCAATGGTACGCCGACGAACAATTTGGCGGGCCTCGCAGTGGGCGATAATGTCGAAGTTCACGGCCAGAGGATGGCAGATGCCGCGAACACAATCCGTGCGACGCGAGTAGAAGAGCTTGGTGCGGGAGTCGTAGATGATGAGGTCCGGGGGATCGTTAGCAACCTCACCGGATCCCTTGATCTCGGCGAGTCCTTCACGATCGGGACGCTGTCGGTTTCGACCAATGCCACCACGTCGGTAATTCCTGCGGGGTCAGCGATCGTAAACGGATCACTCGTCGAGGTGCATTTAAACGGAGTCGTGGCCACGCGGATCCATGCGGAAGACGCTGACGACGAATTCGAGCCGGCCGAAGGCGAGGAGTTCGAAATGGAAGGCTTCGTAAGCGGCTTCACCGGCCTCTCCAGCACATTCAAGGTGAATAATCAGACCGTGCAGGCGTCTTCGAGCACCCGGTTCGAGGGAGGTGTCAAGAGCGACCTGGTGAATGACATGAGAGTCGAGGCGGAAGGAAATCTGGCCAATGGAATTCTTGTTGCGAATAAAATCGCATTCAAGGACACTGTCAGGATCGTGTCGAATGCCACGACGACCGGCTCCGCCGATCTTCTCGGCAAGACGGTGCTGGTTACCTCCAAAACCGAGTTCAGCAGCAACCTCACAGGTACGGCGGATATCCTGGCCGGAAGGGGCCTCGAGATCCGCGGGTTCGTAAACAAGAATAGTGATGGAAGCGATGGAAACAGCATAACGGCCACCAGAGTTGTAATGCAGAGCGGCGCTTCCAACAGAGACATCCTCCGAGGACCGGTAAAGAACATCAGTGCATCGGGGCGTACATTCACGATCGTGGGCATTACGGTCAACGCCGGTTCCGCAATTGCTCGGCCGAACAACGACGACAGCAATGACGATAACTCTTCGACGATGTCGATCGACGGCTTCTTCTCATCCCTGGTTGATGGCAGGACCATCGTGAAGGCGCGGGGAACTTTCAGCGGGGGCACGATCACGGCGGACGAAATCGAGCTCGAGTAACAGCATAGAGCGACATGAACACAGAAAGGGGCCGGTCATCCGGCCCCTCTTTTTTTGTGGGTTTGATTTATATCATTCGGTGCAACTGCCCGGATTTTCAGCGGGCAGGTAAGCCGCTTTTCTTTTTGCCGGGCTTATAACCGGCGCCCCGCTATTGTTTGTCCAGCACATCGCGGACCTTCTGCAGGAATTCCGCGGGCGAGACCGGTTTGCTGACTAAAGCCGCTCCCGGCTCGAGGACGCCTTCTTTCACGGCGACGGATGCCGAGTAACCGCTGGTAAATAATGCCTTCATGCCGGGCCGCAGCTTCTTTATCTCCTGATAGAGTTCTTTCCCGTTTTTCTTCGGCATGATGACATCGCTTACGATCAGGTCAACGTGCTCGAGGTCCCTGAATTTCCGGAGTGCATCCTCGCCATCGACAGCCTCTACTACCTTATAACCGTAATCCTCAAGAACGATACGCATGACTCCGCGCACTTCGGCGTCATCCTCCACAAGCAGAATGATTTCCGTTCCGCTCCGCATGACTGCCCCGGAACTCCCTGCCGTCTCCGGGACGGCATGAACGATGAGCGGGAGGTAGATCTTGAACGTAGCGCCCATGCCGGGTCCGCTGGAAACATCAATATAGCCCCTGTGCTGCTTGATGATCCCGTATGCCATGGCCAGCCCCAGTCCTGTGCCCTTTCCGACCTCCTTGGTCGTAAAGAAGGGCTCGAATATTTTTGTGCTGACCTCTTCGTTTATCCCATCCCCGGTGTCCGATACCGTGATAAGGGCATAGGTCCCCGGTTTGCCGGAGGCATGGGCTGTCAGAAAGTCCTCGCTCACCTCGGAGGCGCCGGTTTCTATTGTCAGGAGCCCCCCGTTCGGCATGGCATCGCGCGCATTCGTCGCCAGATTCATCAATACCTGTTCTATCTGACCGCTGTCGGCCATGACCGGCAAGTCTCCCACACGAAGCTTCGTCTTGAACTCGATGTCTTCGCCGATGATCCTGACCAAAAGCTTTTCCACCTGCCGTATGATGGTATTGACATCAACGGGCTTCAACTCGATGGCCTGTTTTCTGCTGAACGCGAGAAGGCTCTTGGTGAGGTGCGCCGCCCTGTCTGCGGAAGCGAGGATCTGCCGTGCATAAGCGTTCAGCGCGTCGTTTGCGGGCAGTTTTATCAGCAGGAGGTTGCCGTAGCCGACGATGGCCGTGATAATATTGTTGAAGTCATGGGCCACGCCGCCCGCCAACTGGCCGACGGCCT
>JAXIPA010000043.1:0-5641 GCA_045403145.1 Nitrospirota bacterium
CTCAAATCAGTTATCATAGTCTTGTGCCGGGCGGCGTAAGCAAGCGGCAAGCCTTCGCTCGGCTTGCTGTTGCCGCTGAGCTCGAGCGTTAGCCCGCTTCAGGAGGACGTAATGCGACCCCTTCGGTATTCCATCAACGTCACATTGGACGGGTGCTGCGATCATCGTGAAATGGTCGCGGACGACGACTTGCATCGTCACGCAGTCGAGAACCTCGGCCAGGCCGATGCCCTCCTCTTTGGCCGGGTGACTTACGAAATGATGGAGGCAGCGTGGCGGCCGCCGGCGCGGACGGGAGCGAGGCCTGATTGGATGGAACCCTTCGCCCGTACGATCGACGCGGCAAAGAAGTACGTTGTGTCGAGCACCCTGGATCGGGTCGATTGGAACGCGGAGCTCGTGCGCGGGGATCTGGGGACGGCCGTTCAGCAGCTCAAGCGGGAGTCGGGCAAGGGACTGTTCGTGGGAGGCGTGAAGCTCCCGCTGGCGTTGGCGGAGCTGGGATTGATCGATGAGTACGAGTTCGTCGTGCATCCCAGGGTAGCGGGCCATGGGCCGACGTTGTTCGCGGGGTTATCGAAGCGTCTCGACTTGAAGCTCGTGAGCCGGCTGGAGTTCGGCTCGGGGGCGGTCGCGATGCGGTATGAGCCGAGAAGGTAGCCATGCCGAATTGATGATCGATCACAATGTAGGGTTTCCACAATCGCCACGTATGATCTGAAGAAGATTGACTCCGGCTACTTTACGGAGGAGTAAAAAAACGACTGCGCATTCGTATAGCGAAAAACCATTTGATAAACAAACGCTATAAAGATATAATTGCAACAGAACAATAGTTAATAAACGGATCGTGAGGGGTGGTAAATATGAGCCCGCCAAGAACTATAATTTCAAAAGCCTTAAACCTTAAACCAGCGGAAAAATCCCTTCTTATCGAAGCCTTGCTTCGGAGCCTTGATATAGCCGATCCCAAAATTGAAAAGATATGGGCGGTTGAAGCCGAGAAAAGACTCAAGGCATACAAAGCCGGCAAGATTAAAACGGTCTCATTCGAGGATATGTTCGCCAAATGAAGATGGAGATTCTCGAAATTGCCCGTCGGGAATATGATGAGGCTAAAGAGTTTTATGAGACAGAGCAACCCATCCCAATTCAAGGAACAAATCAGACATTCCCTTCTCCGCATTCAACAATATCCTCAAGCATGGCCGCAGGAGCGCAAGGAAATCCGGCGATACATCGTCCACAAATTCCCCTATAAGATTCTCTATTCCATTCAAGATGACAAAATAGTCGTTCTTGCGTTTGCGCATTTACACCGACAACCGGACTACTGGGTTGACCGGCGAAAGTAGTTTTATAATGCGAAAGGGCCGGGGAATGTAACATCCAACGCGTTGATTTCATCCTGCGTCTCGACAGCGACGCGCCAAAGGCGGCGCGTCAGACGCGCGTTCATGTGCAAGTTACACTCCGTAGCGGTAAATCAGAACAGAAGTGTTTGCATTGGAATCATGGAGGACGACGATGAATCTGTCCGCGGTTGAGGTTCTGGCCTGCATTCTTATCGTGCTGGCTATCGTAAAGTCTTTTTTCGTTATAAACAATGTTCGTGCCTGGCTCCGGTTCATGAAGCGGCTCTATGCATCAAGGAGCAATGGCTGTATGCATTAATTTGGTTTCTCCTCCTTGGATGGGGAGCGTATGAACTGGCGGTACAGTAACGGGCCGTAACCATGAAGAAAAAAATCCCGACCGACATCATAGCGGAATGCTACGCGCGCTCCCTGGACCTTCTGGGGAAGAACTCCCATGCGGGCGGCGTGATCGCCTGCGCGAAATCGAAGAAGGCGGTGGACCGGAGTTACGCCGCAGTGTTCGGAAGGGACGCGGCCATCTGCTCCCTGGGCATGGTCGCCAGCGGTGACAAGGAGCTTATCATTCACGCGAAGAAGAGCCTGCTCACGCTCGCCCGGCACCAGGCCTTGAACGGGCAGATCCCGAAGTACGTGAAACCGGAGTCCCGCGAGGTGGACTTCTGGTATTCGGGCTGCATCGACGCCACGCTCTGGTGGCTGATAGCCGTTGATTTTTATGACCGCTCGCTCCCCCGTGAGGGGCTCAAGAAGAAGCTGGAGCAGAATATCGGAAAGGCTCTGGGCTGGCTCTTCTGCCAGGAGCACCAGGGCATGTTCCTGCTGCAGCAGAACGAGGCGAGCGACTGGGCGGACATCATGCCCCGCTCGGGCTTCGTGCTTTACTCCAACAGCCTGTGGTATCACGTGAAGAGGCGGTACGGGATATCGACCGCAAAAAAAACGCGCCGCTTCTTCAAGACCATCTTCTATCCTTTTGACAAGCCCTCGCCCGAGCACAAACGGGCCCGAACCCTGACGGACTACATTACGAGCCACGCCAAGCGCCGCGACTTCTACCTGAGCTTCGTGAACTTCTCCTTCTGGGGCGAGGAGCTCGACGTGTACGGCAACATCCTCGCCTGTCTTCTGGGCCTGTCGTACCCGGAAAAAGCCAACAACATTGTCGACAGCCTCGTCAAACTCAGGGTGAATAAACCCTTCCCGATCCGGGTCGTACACACACCCATCCGGCAGATCAGCCGGCTCTGGCGTCCCTACATGGAGCGCCACAGCCAGAACTATCCCTATCAATATCACAACGGCGGCATCTGGCCTTATGTCGCGGGCTTCTGGGTGGTGCTGCTTTCAGATTTGGGACGGAAGGAACTCGCCTGGAAGGAACTGGAGCGCTTTGCCGCGGCGTGCGCTCTGAATGACTGGGGCTTTAACGAATGGCTTCACGGCAAGACCGGCGAGCCGATGGGCATGGCCGGCCAGACCTGGAACGCTGCGATGTTCGTGTTCGCCTGCCATGCGCTGCAGGACGATCTGAAGCTGTGAAGTGATTTGTAACTTTTTTTCACACCGTGGACCGCTTCAACTCATCCTTTAGTCTCTCCTCTTAATGCAGATTCAAAATAATTTCATCATCTCTTGACTTTATCTCGTTTCGTGCAAGAATTAAAACAAGTCTCTTTTATTTTTCAAGATCGACTCCGGCCGGCACACACGAAAACCCACCTAGAGAAACTCCGCAGCCGGTTATCCTGACACCTCATGGTCCTTCACTGGTGGTCTTCCCTTCACGAGAGAAGAACCCGCTGTTTCAATTTCCGGGTTCTGATGGCTGAGGACGCGCTCATGAAAACCGATTCAAACATGAATACAGAAAAAAAGACCATCCTGCTGGTGGAGGATGAGGCGGGAAACAGGGAGATTCTCGACGAGATTCTGAGCGATTTGGGATACGAGGTCATTGACGCCGCTGATGGATCATCCGCCCTCTCGGTCATTCGACACGGCGCTCACATCGATCTTGTGCTGACCGATTATCGTCTGCCCGACATGACCGGCCTTGATGTCGTGAGGTCGTTGCGCACGGCGCTGCCTCACATGCCGGTGATCATGCTGACCGCGTACGGAAACATCGAGAGTTATTTTGAATCATTGAGCCTCGGCGTGTTCGAGTATATCCATAAGCCGGTGGACAAAAGGGATCTCGAACGGATCGTCCAGATGGCCCTGCACGCGTCCTGAATCCCGCGACTTGCAATCCACGGGCTCCAGCCGGAGGGGGCTCCACTCACCGGATTCCGGTTAAACAATAGCGGGATTCCGTGTTATGCCGCCTTGAATTTTCTCCGGGGAACGGACTAATTCCCCGAGCGTGGCGCCTTGCAGACTGCTGCCGATGGCCTCCTCGACCAATGCGACAACTCCCTCAACCTCCTCAATCGAAGCGATAGCCTGCTGTCCCTTCCCCCGGCCCCTCGCGCGAACGGCGTCATAGACGTCACGAAGCGCGATGGTCCCGATGTCCCGGGCGGGGAGGTACGCCGGCGGATCATCAGCCGTCTCCGCGACGAGCCGCACTCTCCTCAGCGCATCCACGACCTCTTCGACTTGTTCCGGGGGGAGGCTGACGCGCCGGGCCAGCGAGTTGACGGTCCACGGCGGCCTGCCAAGGTAAAAGTGCTGCGCAATGAGAAACATGATGGTGACGGCTGTCTGTTCGATCAGCCGGGCGTCGGGAATACGGCCGTCCCGGGCGATCCTGAGAAACTGCGGGTTCTGGCGGTAGAACGCCACCTCGGCGCCGACGAGCAGGATGAGCCAGCTCAGGTACAGCCAGATCATGAAGAGAATCAGCGCGGCGAAGCCGGAATAGATCGCGCCGTACCGAGTGGAGGCCACGATGAAGGAGGCGAAGCCCCATCCGACCGTTTCCCAGAGAACGCCGCCTGCAACCGCTCCGGTCACGGCGGGGCCGAACCGAACCTTCGTGTTCGGCAAAAAAACATAGATGAAGGTGAAGGCCGCGCAGATCAGGACGTAGGGAACGAGTTTCCCTACGAAAGTGACAATAATGCCGACCGGGCCTATGGCAATGAGCTTCTCCATAAACGTCGTGCTCATGAGCATCGCGGTGAGGCCGAGGGCGGACACGACAAGCACCGGGCCCACGAGGACCACGCTCAGGTAGTCGCTGAAACGCTGCAGGATGCTCCGGGGGCTTCGTACGCGCCAGATCGCGTTGAAGGATTTCTCGACTTTCTGGATCAGCGAGATGACCGTGTAGATGAGCAGGCCCAGGCCAAGGAAGCCCAGCACACCCACCTTCATGTTGTTCACGAACCCCACGATCCGATGGGCCAGATCGGCCGCCGTAGGACCGAGCGGGGCGAGGAAGCTAAGCAGAAACGGTTCGGCCGCGTTGTGGACCCCGAAAGCCTTGAGAACCGAAAAGCTGACCGCAAGGAGCGGCACGAGCGAGAGCAGCGTCGTGTAGACGAGACCCATGGAACGCAGCGTGATTTCGCCGGAAATAACGTCCTTGACGACGACGGTGACGATCCGCAGGGCGTCGATCAAAAAGGCCCGGAGCCTGCCGGACGCTGAACGGTCCATAATCCACAGGTCGTGCGAAAAAAAAGTATATAACCGCTCAATCGGATTTTTCATCATGACAGCCCCTTTGTTTAATTGTAACACTGAAGACCCGAACTGAAGGGTTTGTGTGGATCACGCCGAAGGCCACGCTGGATGGCAGGATAAGACTTTAGCCGTGCTAAATAACACTGAGTGATATCACAGCTTTCGTCATCGTTTCCAGTCCTTTTCCTCCCTCAGGTAGACCGTCCGGTGCGGGAACGGGATCTCGATGCCTTCCTCTCTGAAACGCTTGAAGATTCTCTTCCGGAGTTCGTGCTGGACAAGATGCTGGTCGGTGAATTCCCGCACCTGGCAGACGAGGGTGAAGTCCAGCGAGCTGTCGCCGAACCCTGGAATGAACCGCACGGAAGGTTCGGGGTCCCCCAGCAGCCCCGGGATTTCTCCGATGCCCTTCTTCGCTTCACCGAGGAGGATTGCCTCCACCCGCTCGGGCTCAGACGAGTAGCTCACGCCGATGGGGATAAGAATCGCCATCCTCTTTTCCGGCAGATAGTAATTGGTGACAACGCTCTGGGCGAGCTTGCTGTTCGGGATCACGACCATATTGTTCGGGAGCATCCGTATCCTCGATGTCCTCCAGGTGATGTCGTCAACGAACCCTTCCTGCCCGG
>JAXIPA010000071.1:0-9952 GCA_045403145.1 Nitrospirota bacterium
GAAAGACATCAAGGTCTCCCTTTCGGACGGCAGGGTGCTCGATGCCAAACTCATCGGGAAGTCCAAGGAGATCGACATCGCCCTGGTCAAGGTTGAGGCCGCCGACCTTCCCTCGGTGGGACTGGGAGATTCGGACACACTCGAGGTGGGGGACTGGGTCGTCGCGATCGGCAACCCCTTCGGTCTGTCCCATACGGTGACTGCGGGCATCGTCTCCGCAAAAGGCCGGGTCATCGGCATGGGCCCCTATGACGACCTTATTCAAACCGACGCCGCCATCAACCCCGGCAACAGCGGCGGACCGCTGTTCAACACGAAGGGAGAGGTCGTCGGCATCAACACCGTCATCATCGCCAGCGGACAGAACCTCGGCTTTGCCGTGCCGATCACCATGGTGAAGGAAATCCTGCAGTCGATCAGGGAGAAGGGCAAACCGGACATGGGGTGGCTCGGCGTCTCGGCCCAGCCGGTCACGTCCGATCTTGCCGCCGCCCTTGGTCTGCCTGACCCCATCGGCGCCCTGGTCAACGGCATCGTGAAGGGTGGGCCTGCCGAGAAGGCCGGCCTTCTTCGGGGCGACGTGATCATCGAACTCGATGGGAAAAAGATCCTCGACCCCTCGGAGCTTCCCCGCATGGTCGCCTTCGGCCACATCGGCAAAACCGTCATGCTCAAGATTATCCGCAAGGGCAACCCCGAGGAGATCAGGGCAGTGATAGAGATAAAGCCAGAGAAATAATGATTGCGGATTGCAGATTGCCCCGGCTCTTGCGAAAGCGCCGGGACAGGCGGAATGCGGATTGTGCAGCAGAACACGTGTTTAATCCGAAATCCGCAATCCGAAATCCGAAATAAAGGAGCCCCCATGTTCGGTCTCGGACTTCCGGAATTAATCGTCATATTCGTCATCGCCCTGCTCATATTCGGGCCGAAAAAGCTTCCCGATCTCGGCAGGTCCGTGGGCCGCGCCATGTCGGAATTCAAGAAGGCGTCCGAGGACTTCAAGGAATCCATGCACGAAGAGATGAAGGAAGTCGAAAAAACCGCGCAGCTCGATGAACTGAAAAAGATCGGGCAGCAGATCACGCAGCCGGGGCCGCTGAAGGCCGCGGAACCGAAGAAGGACGCGGACGCAAAGGAGAAGGACAAGAAAACGAAGGAGAATGTCGATGGCAACGCCTGATGCAGAGCTGAGCATGCCCTTCTGGAGCCATCTGGAGGAGCTCAGAAAGAGGATCACCTACTCCCTCATCGCGGCCGCCGTCGGGTTCGCCCTGTGCTTTAATTTTTCTGAGGACATCCTTCGCGTGCTCATGTGGCCCATGAACACGAAGATCGAGGTGCA
Source organism: Nitrospirota bacterium (assembly GCA_045403145.1). Taxonomy (GTDB): domain Bacteria; phylum Nitrospirota; class UBA9217; order UBA9217; family UBA9217; genus JAJYKN01. The sequence goes on from JAXIPA010000071.1 coordinate 1,346, forward strand.
CCTCGCCTCCCCCTATGTCACGGTCACGCCGACGGCGACCCAGCATAAACTGCATTTTACCACGCTCGTCGAACCCTTCTGGACCCACCTCAAGATAGGACTCATCTCAGGAATCATGCTGGCGTTCCCGGTCATCATGTACCAGCTATGGAAGTTCATCTCGCCGGGCCTGCTGCAGAAGGAACGCAGGTACGTCGGCTATTTCGTCTTTTTCTCCTCGCTCTTTTTCGGCATCGGCGTGCTCTTCTGCTATCTGCTCCTGCTGCCGTTCGCCGTTCCCTTTTTGATGACCTACAAGACCGAGAACCTGACCGCGATCATCCGCTTCGGGGACTATATCGACTTCATCCTCAAGTTTCTCCTCGCGAGCGGAATTGTGTTCGAACTCCCTCTCGTCATCGTCCTCCTCACCCGCATGGGTGTCGTGACCCCCGACTTGCTGGCGAGGTACCGGAAATTCGCCCTCCTGGCCTCGTTCGTCCTCGGGGCCATCCTGACGCCGACCCCGGACATCTTCAACCAGTTGCTCCTTTCGGTTCCCATTTATTTCCTTTACGAGCTCGGCATTCTTTTTGCGCGGCTGTTCGGAAAAAGGAAAAAAATCGAGACCACGGACCTGACGGAGAGGTAAGCAATTGCGGAATGGGGATTGCCCCCGATTGGATCATTCGAGGGCAGGCTCCACGCGGAATGGAAAGGCAATGCGAATCGTCTCCTTCGTCGCCGCCAGCTCGAACAGCGGAAAGACCACCCTGATTGAAAAGGTCGTCCCGATCCTCATTGCCAGGGGCCTGCGCGTGGCCGTGGTAAAGCACGCCTCGGCCGGGTTCGAGCTCGACACGCCGGGCAAGGACTCCTGGCGGTTTCAGCAGGCCGGCGCCGATGCCGTCGTTCTCGTGGGGCCGGACAGGATGGCGCTCATAAAGAAGATCGTAAGCGAGCCGTCCCCCGAAGAACTGGCGCTGATGGCGGGAGACGCAGACATCGTTATTTATGAGGGGTTCAAGAAGAACGCGAAGAACAGGATCGAGGTCTTTCGCAGCGGTGTCTCGGGCGCCCGCCCGCTCTCTCAGGACGATCCGTCCTTTCTCGCGTTGGTGAGCGACCGGCCCTTCGATGTCGGTATACCCCGGTTCGAGCTGAACGACGCCGAAGGCGTGGCGGAGTTCATCATCAGGAACGGGTAGCAGAGGGTCGTTTCAAAACCCAGGGCAAATCCTGATTGTTATATAATGTTTACCTGTAATTTGCCGGTAAAATATCCACCTTTTCCGTTGACATTCAGCCGGGATTTTCCTATTTTATGAGGACGGCTTCCGGGTAGAGACGGCCCCAGATCACCCTTGAAAGGAGTACGCATGTCAGGCGCGAGATCCAGAAAACTGTTTGAGGAAGCGAAGAAACATATTCCCGGCGGTGTGAACAGCCCGGTGAGGGCCTTCCGGTCCGTGGGCGGTGAACCGCTCTTTATCAAGAAGGCAAAGGGCTCGAAAATCATTGACGCTGACAACAGGACGTACATCGATTATGTGCTGTCCTGGGGACCGATGATCCTGGGGCATGCCCATCCGCGAGTGACCGCGGCGCTCAAAAAGGCGATCTCCGGCGGAACGAGCTTTGGCGCTCCCACCGAACTCGAGATTACGCTTGCGAAGATGGTCAAGAAGGCTGTCCCCTCAATCGAGATGGTGCGCATGGTGAGTTCGGGCACCGAGGCCACGATGAGCGCGATCCGCGCGGCGCGGGGCTTTACGGGGAGGGACAAGATCCTGAAATTCGGCGGCGGCTATCATGGTCATGGGAACAGCCTGCTGGTGAAGGCCGGGAGCGGTGTGGCCACCTTTGGTCTGCCTGACAGCCCCGGCGTGCCCGCCGATCTGGCCAGGCTCACCTTAACGGCCGACTATAACGACCTTGCGGGTGTCAAGGAGATAGCGGCCCGGGAGGGAGAACAGCTGGCCTGCATAATCGTGGAACCGGTTGCGGGCAACATGGGTTGCGTTCCCCCGGAGCCCGGATTCCTGGAGGGACTGCGCAAGGTCTGCGACCAGTACGGGATCGTCCTCATTCTCGATGAGGTCATGACCGGCTTCCGCGTAGCCTACGGCGGGGCCCAGCAGCTCTATAAGATCAAACCGGATCTTACCTGCCTCGGCAAGGTGATCGGCGGCGGTCTCCCGGTGGGGGCTTTCGGCGGCAGGCGTGAAATCATGGAGATGATCGCCCCCCTCGGCCCCATCTACCAGGCCGGTACGCTGTCGGGAAATCCGCTTGCGATGACCGCGGGGATCGAGACACTCAAGCTCCTGGCCAAGCCCGGGGTGTATAAAACGCTGGAGAATCTTTCCGCCGGTCTGGAGCAGGGGCTTCGCGCCGCGGCAACGGAAGCAGGCATACCGGTCACGTTCAACAGGGTGGGTTCCATGTTCACCGGCTTTTTCACGGACCAGAAGGTGAAGGACTTTACGAGCGCCAAAACTTCGGACACTGTCCGGTTCGGCAAGTTTTTTCTATCCATGCTCAAGAACGGCGTGAACCTCGCGCCGTCTCAGTTCGAGGCGGCGTTCATGTCCCTGGCCCACACGAAGGCGGACATCGACAAGACGGTCGAAGCGGCGCGGAAGAGCCTGAAGGGGCTGTAAGAGCATTCACCGCGGAGAACGCAGAGCTCGCAGAGGAAGTCAACAACAGTTAAAGTACAAAATTCAAGGTTTTACTCTGCGTCCTCTGCGACCTCTGCGGTAAAAGATATAGAATTATGGACGAAAAAGACCGCAAGCTCATCCGGATGGTCGGCGTGCTGAGCACCCTGGGCCTGACCCTGGTGTTCTCCACCGTGATCGGTCTTTACATCGGTATCAAGCTCGACGAATGGCTCGGCACCCCCCCCTGGTTCACCGTGATATTTCTTCTCTTCGGCATCATCGCGGGGTTCCGTAACCTGTTCGTACACGTAAAACGCAGCCAGCAAACACTCGACGAGGACGACAAAAAAGATCATGAATGATCCCCGATTAAATCATTCGAGGACAAGCGAAGACCGGGTCCGGGAGCAGTCCGTAGCGGGGATCATCAGGGGGGTGACGAAGAAGGCCGCACTGATCGTCCTTTTCGCCGCGGCGTCAGCCATCGCTTTCAACCTCGTGCAGCATCCGGAACGACGCTGGTGGTTTCTTCCCGCCGGCATTCTCTTCGGCGGCGCGCTCGGCCTCCTGAACTTCCGGTGGCTCGCCGTCGCTGTTCAGCGGTTTTACCTCCGGAAGGGCGCGACGCCGGGCCTTTCCAACCTTGCCGCGGTGATCATCAGCGTGCTGAAACTTTCGGCCATCTTCATCATCCTGTTCGTCGTCATTAAATGGCAACTGGTGCATGTCTTCGGCCTGGTAGGCGGGCTGTCGCTCTGCTTCCTGGCTATACTCTGGGAAGGAGCGGCGGTGATGAAACACACGTTGCGGGACGGGGGATAGTGAACGACGAAAACGGCGCGAGAAAAGCATCGAATCCTGGGGAGGAGCAAACGTCATGAAAAATCACGTTCTACGGCCTTTGATCGTAGTCATCGGTATCGTCATCCTGATACTGCTGGCAAGGCTCGTCGTAGTCCCGAAGGGTTTCGGCGTGCATGAGCGGGGATACATGTACGGCTGGCACAACAAGGCGAACGAGCAGTTCTGGAAGGACTTCAAAGTCAAATACCAGGGGGCGGAGTACTGCAAGGACTGCCACGACAAGAACTATGCAAGCATCAAGAAGTCTCCCCATCAGAACATCGAGTGCGAAAACTGCCACGGTCCCGCCGTGGACCATCCCGACAATCCGCCGAAGCTCGCCGTCGACAAGAGCCGGTCGCAGTGCCTCCGGTGCCACTATCCGCTGCCCTATCCCACGAGCGGGCGGGCGCAGATCAGGGGCATCGATCCGGACAAGCATAACCCGGACGTCGAGTGCTCGATGTGCCACAATCCGCACAAGCCCAACCTGGAGGGACTGAGATGATTACGCGACGGGATTTCCTGAAGAACACGGCCGCGGGGATCGCCGGCATCGCGTTGCCCCTCGCGGCTTTCGAGATCATAGACCCCGGGAAGCTCATGGCCGAGGAAGCGAAGGACCCGGCGAAGGTCCGCTGGGTCTTTCTGGTGGACACCTATAAGTGTGTGGGCTGCGGCCTCTGCGTCAAGGCATGCAAACAGGAAAATGAAATACCCTATGACGCGAATGTGACGAGGACCTGGGTCGAGCGCTACGTGCTGACCAAGGACGGAGATATTTACGCGGACACGCCCAAGGGCGCGCGGGACGGCTTCACGACCTCGAAGATCGACCTCGGCATGGGCAAGTTCCAGGACATCAAAAAAGAGGACATCGAAAAGGCATACTTCGTGCCGAAACTGTGCAACCAGTGCGACAATCCGCCCTGCGTCCAGGTCTGCCCCGTGGGCGCCACGTACGCCACGGCCGACGGTGTCGTGCTCGTGGACCGGAAATGGTGCATCGGTTGCGGCTACTGCATCATGGGGTGCCCCTACGGCGTCCGGTTCTTCCACCCAGTGTACCATACTGCCGAGAAGTGCAACTTCTGCTATCATCGCATCACGAAAGGCATGAAGACCGCCTGCGTGGACGCCTGCCCCTTCAGCGCCCGCCGGATCGGCAACATCAAGGACCCGAACGATCCGGTCACGAAGGTCATCATGAACGAACGGGTCTCGGTGCTCAAGGAAGAATACGGCACCAAACCGCAGGTCTTCTACGTCGGCCTCAGCAAGGAGGTAAAATAGCCATGGTGCACGGAGAACTTTGGACGATAAAAGAACTGTTCGTTTACCCGAACGAGTACATCTACTGGAGCATTCAGATTGTGATGTACCCCTTCATGACGGGCCTCGTGGCGGGCGCCTTCGTGCTGTCGTCGCTCTACCACGTCTTCGGCATCCAGCAGTTGAAGGACATGGCTCGTTTCGCGCTTGTGTTCTCCTTTGCCCTGCTGTTTGTGGCGCCCCTGCCGATCGTGCTGCACCTCCAGTACCCGTTTCGGGGAGTCTACGTGTTCATGACGCCCCACTTTACATCGGCCATCGCCGCCTTCGGCGTCGTCTTCTTTTCCTACGGCGCGATCGTGGCGTCCGAGCTGTGGTTCCTGTACCGGAAGCATTTCGTCGAGGTGTCGCTGAGGCTCCGGGAGAAGCAGGACAAGACCTTGGTCGAGTGGTTCCAGTATCTCATCTTCTGTTCGCTCACCCTGGGGGTGTATGACGTGAGCGAAGAGGCGCTCCACCGGGACGAGAAGGCCATCAAGGTCCTCGCGGGCATCGGCATCCCGGTGGCCTGCTTCCTCCACGGCTATGCGGGCTTTATCTTCGGGTCGGTCAAGGCGAACGCGCTTTGGATGACGCCGCTGATGCCGGTCATCTTCATCATGTCCGCGGTGGTCTCGGGCATCGCGCTCTGCATGCTCACGTACATCATCACCATGGAGTTCAAGAAGTTCCTCGCAAAACGCCGAAGGATGCAGCCCGGCATGCGGTTTCAGTCCATGGAGGAGATCAAGGGCGTCGAGGTCAGCGTGATCAGGATGACCGCGAAGTATCTCGTCTTTTTCCTGGTCGCCGCCATCAGCCTTGAGTTGCTGGACCTCATATTCCGCGGCTACACGGCGGTCAAGTCCTGGGACGTGCTCCGGAGCGTTATCTACGGCAAGGACTTCATCGATATCTTTGTCATGCAGTACGGCATCGGCAACCTCGTGCCGCTCATCCTGTTCCTGATCCCCGGGCTCACGATCCGCAGGGCGGTGATCGGCGTCATCCTCGTGCTCTTCGGCGTGTTCATGATGCGGTGGAACGTCGTGATCGGCGGACAGGCGTTTTCCCTCTCCTTCGCGGGATACATGCACTACCATCTTCCGATCATCCCGCACGACTGGGAGACCTTCAAGGAAGGCCTGTTCGGCGCCCTCAGTATCTTTATTATGCCCTTTGCGCTGTTTTGGGTGATCAGCAAGGTTTTCCCGGTCTTCGCAGAGGCCCCTCAGGAGAAAGCGTCATGATAAGAAAGTCGAAAATCACCAAGAGACCGTCATTCCTGCTTGCCTGCACCCAGCGGTTACGAGCGAAGCGTAGTGCAGGGCGTCCGGAATCTTTCTTTTTCAGCATGTTATGCGGCGAAACGACTCCCCCCGGCTTCAAGCATGCCGGGGCAGGCTTAGAATCAAGCGGGAGTGACGACTTATTGCGAGATTGTCATAATTGCGGTGTTCGCTTTTTTCGCGTCACGAAGAACGCTTTTTAACCGTAATATACCTATTGACAGAGCCCTGTCTCCTATGCTATAAATTTTTGGCTTAGTGACAAGGGATTGCAGATTTTTCACTTTTCGTTCAGGGCAGCAGGGGGGTGTATGAAGTTGATCAACTGGTTCAGAGGGAGAGTAACTCAGCTCATCGAGCGGTTGAAGGAGCCTATTTCGCTCAAGGCAAAGCTGCTCATCACGGCGCTCATCCTCGTCATCATGTTCGGCGGCGGTTTTGTCGCCTACAAGTTTTATGATTTTACCCAGAACAATCCGAAGTTCTGCGTCGGCTGCCACCTGATGCAGCCCGCATACGACAGCTGGGCGCAGAGCGAGCACAAACAGCTTAATTGCCATGATTGTCATCACCTGTCAATAGCCGAGCAGAACCAGTTGCTCGTCAGTTTCGTGGTAAAGCGCCCGTCCAGCGTGCCCGAGCGGCACAAGGACCACGTTATTGTGAGCCAGAAGTACTGCAACCAGTGCCATACGGAAGGCAAGGCCAAGCGGATCAACAAGTCTCTGTTCCATGCGAAGCACGTCTACATGGAACAGATCGAATGCACCCAGTGCCACGGCGAGGTAAAGGGCGACAAGAGCGGCCTGCACCATTTCCTCCCGACCGAAAAGTTCTGCACCAAATGTCACAAGGGCAAGCAGGTGCACGGCGAGGGCATGGGCGGCCTGGCGTGCATCAACTGCCACACAGACAGGACCAAGGACCTGAGGCCGGGGAGGAAAAAATGCCTCTACTGCCACAGCACGGACGAAAACATCCGCAAACAGTTGATAGAAGACGCCACGATGGATGTGCGGTTCTTTACGCCCGATCAGGGGACCATCAGGAAAGCGACAAAGATCGTGTTTGACGAGAAGGCGCCCATGCAGTTTTATTGCTATGAGTGCCACAAGCCGCACACCCCGGGCAAGGTGAAGCCGAAGAGCGAAGAATGCCTCCAGTGCCACCGGGGCGTGCCGAAAATCGGGAAGCACAACGTGCATCTCGCCTTGGACATGCAGTGCAAGGACTGCCATAAGCCGCATGTCTGGAGAGTGACCGAGGCGTCGGCGAAGAGGGATTGCGTCGCCTGCCACGAGTACAGGAGCCCGAAAGCGTTTTTATAGAGGTTACCATCCGGCGCACGCGCCTGTGCAGGCGTGCGCTGATTTATTCATTCCAATAGGAAAGGAGGTGAAATCTTAATGAAAAAGTTTTTCGTATTGGCACTCGCGGTCGTAGTGACGTTCGCCATGGCAATGACGGCTTTCGCGGTCCCGGCCGGCAAGACGGTTGAGTTCGACGGCAAGGGCGCGGGCAAGGTCGTATTTGACGGCAAGACCCACGCCGACAAAGGCAACAAGTGCGCGGATTGTCATCAGTCCGGCCTCTTCAAGATGAAGAAGGGCGCGGAAGTCCTGACCATGAAGGACATGGAAGCCGGCAAGAACTGCGGCGGCTGCCACAACGGCACCAAGGCATTCGGCGTCAAGGACGCAGCCAGCTGTGCAAAGTGCCACAAGAAGTAGGATGTCATTATCCAGCAGTAGGCCCTCACGGATTTCCGTGAGGGTTTTTTTGTATCCAGTTTGCAATTTTGTGAGACAAAGTGGGAAATCGTCCGCATTTTTTTCGAATATTATACCGCTATTAAAATTCCCTTCTTGACAGCGTTCTCATTTTCCATTACTTTAGCACGTGCATTCACGCGCTGAGGGATAGGCCCTCTTATCTCAACGCGATAGCAACGCCGGTTCTTTTCGGCTAAGTTCTTTCCCGGGTTGATCCGCTTCAGCGATATACTCTCTAATATGAAAGGAGGTGAAATCTTAATGAAAAAGTTTTTCGTATTGGCACTCACGGTCGTAGTGACGTTCGCCATGGCAATGACGGCTTTCGCGGTCCCGGCCGGCAAGACGGTGGAGTTCGACGGCAAGGGCGCGGGCAAGGTCGTATTTGACGGCAAGACCCACGCCGACAAAGGCAACAAGTGCGCGGATTGCCATCAGTCCGGCCTCTTCAAGATGAAGAAGGGCGCGGAAGTCCTGACCATGAAGGACATGGAGGCCGGCAAGAACTGCGGCGGCTGCCACAACGGCACCAAGGCGTTCGGCGTCAAGGACGCAGCCAGCTGTGCAAAGTGCCACAAAAAGTAAGATGGATTCATGAAACAGAAAAAAGCCCTCACGGCCCGTTCGTGAGGGCTTTTTTGTGCAAGAATCCCGACTTTGTAATGTAATGCAGGACGGGGCACGGTGATGACTGACCCGCGGGCAGGGCCCGAAGCGCCACGCACGGGCCGGAATCCGGATCGGATT
>JAXIPA010000262.1:0-11477 GCA_045403145.1 Nitrospirota bacterium
GAAATTGTAGAGCACGTTGCCCTTGTGGAAAAATCAGTTTACGATCTTATTTGAAGGCAGGATGCCTATACTTTAACCGAGAGGTCATTTACACAAAACTCTTTACACGCCCCGCGCCGCCCATATCCAGGCTATAACAAAATCTGAAACGCTCGCCCTTCTGGAACAGATGAAGTCTGAAAATTTCAGAATCCATCCCGATTTAATCCAGGAAGCGATTAACACCTTACGCAAATAAGAGAGATTTGCCATTACAGGCATGGGCGAATACTTCCACGTCGGCATTTCCGGAGGTGTTGCCGACTCCGCAATGGCAATGGTCTGATGCCAGTCACGAAGTAAGACTTCGGCAAGCCCATAGCTTACGCTTTCATCAAGAACAATCTTCAAGCCACAGCAAACAAACTTTATCCCTCTCTCTGAACGGCCTTGATGAACGCCCTGTTCCTCAACAGCTTCTGGACCACCTCCAGATAGGCATCACTCAAGGAATAGTAATAGTTCTTCAGTTTCCGTAACGATTGTTTGTACCAATCGTAACGCCTTGCCAGAGTACGGCCCCGGCCGCTGATTCGGCGGTAATTTTTCCCCAACATTACCTCGGGTTCTGACGGAAGGGAATCCACAACCTGTTCTTCATAGGCAGGGGCAATGACCGGGACATGTTTCCGGAGACCTGAAAGCAGTCTGTCGTAATAACCTCCTCCATAGCCTATCCTGTTTCCTGAGGCATCGAACCCGGCGCCTGGAATGATCACGAGGTCTGCGTCATTGATGCTCATCTGGTGGGATCAGGCCTTTGTAATTTTGTATTGAACTGCCGGACATTGAAGCTGCCCTCCTTAAGCTATTCCTTGTTCTTATAATTTGATCTGCGCATTATCTTATCAGCTGCAAGACACAACTCTCTCATATTTGCTGGCTCACAATATAAAGATACCAAAGCCTGACCCCGCCACTCTGTTGACCGCTTGAGGTCTATCCTTAATAAAACTCTTCGAGGCTATCAAATTAAATGTCTTTAGGTAAAGTCCCGGCTCAGCAAAGACAACATCATTAAATCTTTAACTCTCATAGTTGAGCAATTTTGAGATTACAGCCTATATTTTTACTCCCTTCCGGACTACCAATACAGGTATATTTGTTTCTTTATGTATTACAGACATCGTGACACTTCCAAGGAGTGCTGATTGAATGCGTGTTCTACCATGAGAGGCAATGATGATGAGGTCAACCCCTGATTCCTCTGCCTCTTTCACTATTTCATCGGCAGGATTGCCGATCCTCACTGCTTTACTTACAGAGATACCATCCTTCTTAATCTCGTTCTCCGCTGCCTCAACATATGTCTTTGCAGCCTCCATAAAAGCAGACTCCATGAAGACTACAGGGTCCGGAGCAGTTTCTATCGATTTAACCCTTTCATCCACAACACTTAAAACCAAAATAGATGCATTAGTCTGTTTTGCCAGAGACATGGCATACCTTCCGGCATCCATAGACCTAGCTGATCCATCAGTCGGTAAAAGAATCTTTTTAATCATCATATCTCTCCTTCAGCTTATATTTGTTAATACTATTGACCACTTTTACCAATAAACCTTAATATGATAAATGGCGACAATCACTGCAACGGCAAGAACTCCAAAAGGCAAAATCGGAAGTAGCTTAAGCCCCAGCATTCTAAGTTTTACCATACATGACTCCTATTTACACCTTGAAAGGTAGTTTCCAGAAAAAGTTGACGATGTAAAGAAGAGCGACTGCTCCTGTGACAACACCGAGCATAGGCTTCAGAAATCGCTCCGGTATGAACTTCTGTGTTTTGGATGCGACCCATGCGCCGAAAATGGCCCCGCTCGCAACGAACAGTCCGAAACTCCAGTCGGGCGAGGCTGAGACTCCGGTGAGTATCGGCATCGTTATCGTGTACGAGAGCAAACCCGTCAGTGATAACGTAATTACAAATGGGATTGTTGCCGCAACCATGACATATAGCGGCAACCCATAGAACGATACCAGAATAGGGACGAGAATGAAGCCTCCACCGACCCCGAGAGCAGCTGATACCACTCCGACGGCGAACCCTATCACAAGCATTGCCGGTACGCTGAAGCTCTGTTCTTCTCCCCAATAGCCGATTTTGATCCTTTTAAATGTGCGTTCAAGCGTAATGATTTTAAAATCAGCAGGTAGCCCACAGGGTGCTTTCCCTGCCTTCAGACAGTCTCTGACTAAGGCATCAAACTTTTCCTTAAAGGCCCTCTGTCGGACGGTCCTCTTCAAATACCATGGAGTTACTTGCATACACAAGTGTATGGACATGATCAGCAGCGCCAGCCCGATTGCCGCTTTAAATGGGACGGGATCATTCAGAAGATATACACGTATAAATGGCCCGATGGGCGCCCCAAGAACTGCACCAAGGCAGAGCCACTTAGCTAAGTCCCAGTTCCACTGACTATTTCTCCAGAACCCGAGCAAGGCTCCGAACGGATTAAGAAATGTAACAATCAGGGTTGTAGGACTCACTGCCACCGAAGTGAACTGAAGCACCGACATTGAGTAAGGAAGGGCAAAAATACCGCTCGCTTCTCCCACAAGACCCATTGTATAACCTGTCCAGAGTCCCATCCAGAGCAGATGCCAGACAGGCACCCTCATGCCACCGATAGGAAAGGCCACGTCGCCACCAGGCAGAAAGCCGTACTGCAGGTAGCTGACAGCGATGGCTGCAATGAAAACCCCGAGGATCATCGGAATCTGGTCCCGGATAAATTCTTTAAGCAAGGGATGCCGGACCCAGAAACCCTCTTTTGATCGATATGTATTTTCTGTTGCTTCTCTGACTTGCTCACTCATTTATTACATGACCTCACTTTTTACCTTTTCAGTATTTTTTATCCAATCAGCATTGAGCGCATTCTGTTCCGTCCTTTACACACAGCATCAGTCCCGTCTAAACTTTCGCATACATTAAAATGGCCATGGGGCGTTGGGGTTCCAGACAGGCAGGCCCATGAAAGCATACCAGGGAGCCATTACCAGGATCCCGTACGAGATAGCAATCAGCACAGAAACCCATCCCACTTTTGCATAATCAGTCATGGAGAATGTCCCGCTGCTGTATGCTATCACCGCAACCGTCACCTGCGTCGGCAGAATGTAGGCAAAGGTATCGGTATCAGCTACCAGCATGGTGAACGCCACCGGATGCAGACCCAGCTTGGGGGCCAGCGCCAGGAGGATCGGGGCAAAGAGCGTGATTGCCGCTACGTTCGACAACATGCCGAGGCGGATGATATGAGTGCCCACCATCAGGATAAGGACGGCCAGCCACCAGGGGTGCCCTGCGGCAAGGGGATGAACGATATCGGAAAGCCACTGCGCCAGTCCGGAGCCGCCCATTGCGGACGACATGGACAGCGCTCCGCCCAGCATCAAATAGGTTCCCCAAATAGTGCGATCCTGGATCTCTTTCCATTTAAAGCCGAACAGCCCGGGAATAAAGAGCAACACAAGTCCGATCAGCGCCACGTCATGGGATTTAATCTTGTGCCATCCCTCCGTCATCCACATGAAGGCGGTGAAGGCAAAGACGGCAAGAATCAGCCATTCGCTCTGACTTGTCTTGGGCAGTGTCTTATACTGTTTCTCAAGCACCTCGGAGCCGCCCTGAATGCCGATGTTCTTTGTCTTGAAATAGCGGCGCAGCCAGAAGTGGGTAATGACAAACATTCCGAGATACGGCCACTGCAACAGGAACCAGTTGAAATACGAGATATTCAGCGCCAGTTCCGATTGGAACAGTCCCACTACAACCAGATTCGGCAGGTGCGCAGTCAGGATGCACATACCGCTGATCATAGATCCGTACACAAGGGACTGGATCACTATGTGTTTTTTGGCTTCCTGTTCTTCCGGGGTATCTCCGAACAGTTTGTTGATACCGTTTATGACCGGCAGGAGGAGAGCCCCACGGGGGTTTGCTCCGGGAACGATAAGGGAGAGGAGAAAATTAACCCCGAACATGCCCCAGATGACCCCTCCCACCTTCTTGATACGCATTTTGTGAAGCACCGTGATCGCAATCCTGCGGTCGATTCCGGCTGCCTGTATGATGGCCGCCAGAATGAACGCGACCAGACAGATAAAGGCAGCCGTTGAGGTGAAGCCGCCTACGGCTTTGGGGAACTTTTCCACCGCCCCGCTCAGTACCAGCAGCAAGGGGATTGTTACCCCCGACACACCCACTGGAACCGCCTCTGAAATCCATGTAATGCAGGCCCAGGCCACCACTGCCAAAGTAGCCTTTCCGGCAGCAGTAAGGCCTTCCGGCGTTGGCATCACCAGCAGGATCAGAAAAAATGCCGCCCACGCGAAAAAAAACCCGCCCAGCGTTTTAGAGGACTTGCGTCCCGATGCAGTGATATTATCGATAAACTGTCTGAAAAAGCCCGTGCTCTGATTACTCAATGCACCGGACTTGCTCTCTTGTGTAACCTCACTCATAAGATCCTCCTCACTGTAAATTAGCCGCGGTCAGGCTTAACAGCAATACCCCTATTACTTTTCCGCTGTCTTTAACAGGAACAGCAATTTGCACGCTGTCGATGTTCGTATTGGGATCGGGTTGGGACTCCCCCTGCTGCCACACATTGCCGTCGAAGGGCTCGTCAAAATTGGGCTTGCCTGCTGCGATATAGGCCAGTCTCTTCTGCACGGGAGTATACGCGACCCGGTGCCCCTTATCTCCGCTTAGTGCGATCTTGTTAATGCCTTTGGGATCTGTTTCCATAAATTTAACCAGGAGCTTAGCCGTTGCATTAGTCGAAAAGCTCTGCAGAAGAGGATCATTGTCCTTCAGTTCCCGCCATTTGACATTGCCCATAATCGGCCCCTTTGCATTTGCCTCTCTGGTCGCCTTTACGATTTCTGGATTTGAGGCCCATCCCACTGCCTTTTTCTTGTACTCAGTGATTTTCTGTTGCATCTTCGGTGTAATGTCCCCTGCTGCTGCAAAAGCAGGGAGCATCAGGAGCACCACTGCCATGACGAACCACACATAACCCTTTTTGGGTGATCTCTTATAACGCTCAAACATATTCATTGATATATCCTCCTTTAACGGTATTCTCATTCTTGAAATTTTATTTATTCGTTTCAGTAACAGCATACCCTATACGTCCAGCCTTTCGGGAGGCACAGTGTGCCTCCCTCCACGGCAGAGCCATCACTACAATGCCGCTTTACCCACATACCGCCTCTTGACACAGAGGTATTCCTTCCATCTCCCCCACGCGCGCTGTCCCATTATCAATTCCTCATGCGGGTGCCCTATAGGGAACCGGTCTTCAGGCACATCAGAGTCTTTCCAGATGCCTTTTCTCTTCCTCTCCTCCCGCTGGTCGATGAGCCAGTCATTGTAACTTTCATATACTATATGTCCTTCCGGAGCATCCAGAGTGGCAGCCCGTATCCTCCCATCGAGTTCCCAGAAGAGTTCCTCTTCCTCCTTGCTGATCTCTATCCGCTTGGCATCCAATTCATACCCAGCCTCTACCAATTCCTTTCCAGCTACGGTAATAAATATACTCTGTTCCCGCAGGCTGAGAAGTTCTTTATATATGCCGATATACTTCTCGCTTGTAGCATGGCCGAGAGGCTTGTGGTCCTTGGTCGCTCCACGGGCCTTGGCTAAGTCAGTCTTGTAGAATTCAAGCATGGCAGGGTCATATTTTTCGCCGAGGAAATCGCATACGTGTTTCAATATCTTCTCAGGCTCTCTGACCAATGTCTCGTATTTCACATCCAGCCACTGTGAAGAATCGAGTTTTCCCCTCCATGGTTTCACTGCATTCTGACACATCTTCCAGACCTGAGCGGCACAGAAGATATTTGTCGGTCCGAAGGCTGACTCCAAGTAATCAGCGCTTGCATCACGTCCATCCCTGGTTATATAGATAAACTGAGCATTGGGAAAGTCTTCTAAAATCTCTTTTACAAAGAACAGATTGTAAGGCGTCTTTTCCCCCCAGCGGGGTTTGTTCCCGGCCTCACGTGCAAATCTCTCATGCATCGCGCAATATATGCCGGCAAAACTCTTCTCTTTCACCTCAGATATGATTTCGTCAACTATCGTCCTTGGGTTTACCTTCATACCCCAGAAGGGCGTCTTCAGCCCAAAAACCATCTCCTCTGCGAGTGTCCGGAAACTTTCGTCATTGCTTAAATCACCGTAGGTATGCAGATATGGTCTAAATCGCGAGTAATACCATACAACCTCAGGGACAGCAATCCCAGGATGGCATCCTAACATTGCCATCACAAGTGTAGTTCCGGATCTTTCTGCGCCAATCATTATAATTGGCTTTTTCTTCAAGACAATCGCCATAATACTTCCTCCTATATATTTTTTTGAAGCCTTCAGCTTCCGTAACTGTTTATCTGCAAGCTACGTGCCTGATTTTTTACACCGCTAACTATATGATATTATTGGATTTTAACAAAGACAAAAAACTAAAGCATCTCATTTATGGAATATTGCATTCCATTTGGGAGATAGATGAATGCCAAAATTGTGATAGAGATAATTTGAATGTGGTCTGAGAGAAAGAGGGGTCTTAAAAACTAATGGGATGTGTCTGATGGAGGCAACTTTCTCCAAAGGGTATTCGCGCTGATACCCAGTCTCTTAGCTGTCTCACTCTTATTAAATTGTGTTTCTTTTAACGTTTCCTTAATGATGATCTTTTCATATTCTTCTAACCGCTCTTTCAGGGTTTTTGATGGAGTATCAAGAGGTAGTTGTTCATTGATGATACTCTTTTTATTTGTCGCAATGTCACGGCTGTCATTTAATTCCTGGAGCAGTTCGTAGAGCAGATGGTCATCAGCCTCTAAATTGCCGAGCAGGACTACATACCTCTTTATCAGGGAGTCCAGTTCACGGATATTTCCAGGCCAATTATATCCCTTCATCCGGTCAACCATTTTGTCCGAAACTCTTTTTGTTCCCCTGCCGTATTTATACAGAATTTCCTGAACGATGAAAGGAATATCTTCCGGTCTTTTCCTAAGCGGTGGGATATCCAGCTTAAGGACTGCCAAACGGAAATAAAGATCCGCCCGAAATTTTCCTGCGCTCACCTCCTCGCGGAGGTCTTTATAAGTCGAGCTGATAATCCGTACATCCACGGAAACGAGCCTATCGCCGCCAACACGCATAACTTCTTTTTCTTCAAGAACCCTTAACAGTCTCACCTGAAGGCTTGAAGGGATATCCGCTATTTCGTCGAGAAAGATAGTCCCTCCGTTTGCCATCTCAAACAGGCCGATCTTTCCACCCTTTTTAGCGCCTGTAAATGCACCTTCTTCGTATCCGAAGAGTTCGCTTTCTAACAATGATTCAGGCAAGGCCGAACAGTTGATAGCCACAAAAGGTTTTTCTTTTCTGTCGCTCAAATTATGCATGCTCTGAGCGAAAATCTCCTTTCCTGTTCCGGTTTCCCCCTGGATTAAAATTGTCGCATCGGTTGTCGCATACTTTCTGGTTCTATCGAGGAGCTGTCTCATTACCAGGCTTTCGCCCTTAATATGATCTATTGTGTATTTTGCTACAAATCCCTTGATATATAGCTTCTCCCTCAACTTTCTGTCGATGTTCTGGATCCTGGCAGCTTCCTTGAATGTTGCTACAACACCGAGTATCTCCCCGCTGATAACTATAGGTATGGTATTGATTACAATATCCACGTCTCCTACCCGACGAATTATATCTATTTCCGGCAGTCCTGTTTTGAGAACTTTTAGCAATCCGGTACCCTTAATAACATTTGGAAGAGGTTCCCCCAACTGCTCTTTCAATTCAATGCCACAGATGTCCGCGGCCATTTGATTGAATATCTTGACCTTCCCTCCGTTGTCGATCACTATAACCCCTTCTTTAATCGTTTCAAGGATGGTACGGAGTTGCGCTACATCTTCCTGCTCCTTCCTTCGCGCTGAAGCAACAGCTCTCGCCTCTCGAAGGGCTCGCAAAATCACCTTTTTTGAAGGTAGGACCACTATACCATTCCCACCCAGGACAGTGACTATCTTCCTACAGATTCCTCCACCAACAACACAGTTTATTCCGTCATCCACAGCCTTTGAAATGCCATCTGTTAACTCCTGTGTTGTGTTAAAAACTATCTGTCGTATCTTTATAGAGAGTAGATCTTCAAAAATCTCGATCCCATCTGTTGGTTCAGCAAAACTTGTTAGCCCAATGTATGAACCAAATTCCTTCGCCTTAATAAGAGCATGAAGTATGTCCAGATGTGTTCGCGATATTTTGACAACAGGCTGGCCAAGGGTTTGTACCAACAGACTCCCGGTCGCGCCACCTCCAAGTATTACTTCAACACCATCGTCAAGAAACTTTCTGGCAACAGGGATAGCCTCTTCCATTTTTGACAGTTTTACTATCATATCCTCTGTCTTCGGATCCAAATATCTTTTAACTGCTTCGCCCAATTCGGCGGAGGGAGAGATAAAGGCAAACTTATATTTTTCCATAGTTGTAATACCTCTTTTTTTAGTTTAGCATAATTGCGCTTAGTTAATAAAAACCTGTGCTTATCCCAAATCCCGATATGGTATCTGCTGAAATTATCACGTGTTTTATGTGAAGAGGGGAAGTATGAATCAAACGTGAGCAGACTGGATCATGGCCAAGCGACGTCAGAACGCAATCGCCGAAATGATTGCGGTTATGAGCACAACATAGACTTAAGCCGACCCGCGAAGCGGGTTTGAAGGAATTGTTAGGCCACATCTGTATGCGCGTGGATTTTAATTGCTCATGTATTCGTGGATGCAAGCATTACCGCAAGAGAGTCCATGTAGTCACGCCAATGAACAATCTTGCGGTCCTTAATGACAACAACAGAGCAAAAGCGGTTGTCATACGCTTTACCCGTAGAAGACGACACGCCATGCACCTCATACTCGAGGATGACTGTACACTGGTCCTGTGAGCGATGCACGACGAGGCCGTCGGCACTCTGCAAGCGCATGCCGTAGCCCTCCAGGGCCTTCATATAGTTGTGCCGAGATTCGAGCTTGCCGGGCCAACCCGGAAAATAGAGCGTACCGTTTCGTTTGCTACATAGCATATAAACGTAGAATTGTTTCAAAATTTACTGTTACCATTCATGGAATGGAAGACAATAATCTGGATTCCCGATTGAGTCATTCGGGAATGACGAACTATATAGACGGCGGTGTTTATATTGATACAACTCGGGTTTTCTCCTCACGGTTCCAGCAAATCCGCTCGCATATTATCGGTGATCGGAGCGTCACTGAACATGACCCCGGGATTCAAGATATCGTCAGGATCGAAGATGTTCTTGACCTCCCGCATATAATTGTACAGAGCTTCTCCCCATTCCCGTTTCAGATAGGGCGCCCGCAGTCTCCCCATGCCGTGTTCCGCGGTAATAGTGCCGCCGTGACGAATCACCGTCTCATAGACCTCGTCGGCAAGCCGCCTGACACGTCCCGGCAAGTCGGGCAGGGTCACATCGAAAAGCGGCCGCAGATGGAGATTGCCGTTTCCCGCATGACCGTAGACGAGCGCCGTGATCCCGTGGCGGGTGAAGATCTTTTGCACGTCGGAAATAAAAACAGCGAGCCGCTCGGGAGGCACACCCACATCGTTGACCACGGCAAGCGCCCGGAGTCCGGAATCAGGATGCTGGATGAGCCACAGAATTTGTTTTCGCAGTGTCCAGATTTTTTCCATCTCGACATCCGAAATCGCAACAGCCGGGGGCTCGCTCATGCGATAGCCGTCATGTTGAATACGATTGAGGAGACTCCTGATCTGCCGCTGTGGTTCGGGCCCGGTAACTTCCACAAGGAGCATGTGCGCATCCGCGGCCAGCTGATCGGGAAGGGCCGTGCGCACGCGCATGATCCGGATCGTCTCACGGCTGATGAGTTCGATCGCCGCCGCGTCCGTCTCCCGCAACAACGAAGCCGCCCTGCCGGCTTCAACCAAGCCGCCGAAATAGAGCAGAACAGCCGCTCGGCCGCCTGCGTACGCCTCAGCCCTCAGCCTTGCGCTCGTAATAATGCCGAGAGTGCCCACGCTCCCCGTCATGAGTTGCGCGATTTTTTGCCCGATGGAAATATTGTCCAAAAAGGCGAAAAGATTGTAGCCGCTTGACGTCTTCAGCCCTCTTCGCGATTCGAGAAGCGTCCGTGCCGCATTATCCGATCTGATTTTTTGCTCCAGGCGGGTAAATTTCGCCTTAATCCCTGCCGGAATCGTTGTCTCGTCCGCTGTATCTGCGAATTCACCCATAGCGGTGACAAATTCTATTGACTCCACAAAACGGTCGATGGAGCCGTACTTGAGCGCGTGGGGACCGCTCGCCTTTGTCGCGATGTTGCCACCTATGCGGCTGATCGCGGCGCTGGTGACATCGGCTGGAAGAAAGAACCCTCGCTCCTTGAGATATATCTGCAGATCATTGTGATAAACCCCGGCGCCGGCGTTGACGCTTGCCGTGCCGCGCGCCTCGGAAAAGCCGCTGATCCTGCTCCAGTACTCGCTGTCCGGCAGGGCCATGACGATGCCCCGGCCCAGCGCGCTTCCCGCCGTGCCCGATCCGCCGCCGCGCGGCGTAATCGGCAACCCCTCTTGCGAGGCAAATTCAACGACCCTCCGGACGTCCTCGATGTCTTCGGGGAAAACCACGACACGAGGCATGATCTCATAGATGCTCTGGTCATGGGAAAACTGCAGAAGGGACTTTTCATCATCAAGCACCTGGCCGTGTATCAGTAATCGAAGTTTATCAGATAGCTTCTCTTGCACCGGCACTCCATTATAGATCAAAAAACTGGATTCCCGATTGAAACGCTCGGGAATGACCCCCGATTCAAACTTTCGGGGGCAGGCTCTTTCATTCCGCAATCCGCAATCCGCATTCCACAATTGATTTCATCACGTCCCGCCTGTTGGACAAGTCTCCCCGCCCACCTCCAGTTTTCCGTAGTCCCCTTTCCTCAGGACCTCGCTGAGGATTCCCACCGCCTGCCGGATCTCGTCGGCAGACACGATGAGATGAGGCCTGATGCGGATGCTCTTTTCACCGCATCCCACCATGATGAGCTTCTTCTGGAAGAGGGCCTTCACCAGCTGGTCCCGCGTCCTGTTGTCCCGGCAATCGAAGGCACACATAAGCCCTCGGCCACGGGCATTCGAGATCGCCTCGGGGAATTCTTTTGAGAGTTTCTCGAACTCGGCGAGCAGGAGTTCCCCCTGGACGCGGGCGTTCTCGACCAGCCGCTCTTCCTCGATGATGCGCAGGATATGGGTGCAGCGCGCCATGTCTATCAGGTTGCCGCCGAAAGTCGAATTGATGCGGCTCCGTTCATTGAACACGTTGCAGCCGACCTCGTCCACGCGGCGGGATGCGATG
>JAXIPA010000029.1:0-11309 GCA_045403145.1 Nitrospirota bacterium
ATCCCCGATAAAGGCATTCGGGGATGACAAACTATTTTCGCAAGAGGGGTTATGGAAACAACGAAACTCAGAAAGATGATGAAGGCCGTGGAACAGGCGCTGACTGCGGCCTCGTTCGCGGAAGAAGGGGAACAGGAAACCGCGCACGCGATGATGATGGAATCGCGGCGCGTCCTGCTTGCCCTCAAGGCGGATCATGTCGACGGGAAAACGCTCAAGTACGCACTGAATACGGCCAAGCGCATCAAGGCACAGCTCGACATCCTCTACGTTGTCTCATCCGCCGCCGGCAGCCAGGGCGCCGGAGACCCGGCGCTGGATTCGTTCCGCTCGGAACTTGCTGCGGAAGGCATAACCCACCGGCTGATCACCCGGGCCGGGTGTCTGAAACAGCGGATCATCGAATACACGAACAGTGAAAAGGAAATTCTTTTCGCCGTTATAGAGTCGCCATCGAGTCTCGATGCCGATTGCAACAAACAGGACAAAGAGCTTTCCGAATTATGGCGCAAACTGAAGTGCCCGCTCGTCGTGGTCATGGACGGGGCGAGGGCGTAGGATTCATAAAAGGCATTTACCGCAGAGTGCGCAGAGCACGCAGAGGAAATCAGGATCCACGATAAAGTTGAGGATTCAAAATTCACGATTCAAGATTTTAACTCGGCGTCCTTTGCGTCCTCTGCGGTGAAGAAGACTTGCTTTTAGATTTGTAAAATATTTCCAAGGAGGAATTATCATGGCACAAAGCACAACAAGAAAGAAGCCGGTGGGCGCGATGGTCGTTATGGGCATCATTTCCATAGCGCTCTATGCGACCCTCCTGCTGAAGCAGGACCTGATCAACAGCACCTTCGTCCAGGGGGGATGGTATGCGCTGTTGCCGATCATCACCGCATTCGTATTCTCGTACTTTCACGGCGGGTTCACCGGTCATTTCTGGACCGTTCTGGGCGTTGAGGCAGCACGCAAAAAAAAGGAGGTAAAGTAACATGCCGGATATCGCGACGAGTTTCATCAATCTTGACGCTATTACCATTCTTTATCTCTTTGGAGTTGGATTTGTAGGCGGTCTGGTCAGCGGATTTATCGGCTCAGGCGGAGCATTCGTTCTTACACCCGGCATGATGAGCCTCGGCGTCCCGGGCCTCATGGCCGTGGCGAGCAACATGTGCCACAAATTCCCGAAGGCGCTCGTGGGCGCCATGAAGCGCTTCAAGTACGGACAGGTCGATGTGAAGCTCGGCCTCATACTCGGCGTATCGGCCGAAGCAGGGGTCCTCTACGGCGCAGGCATCCAGGAGAAGATCAAGGCTACCTACGGCGACGCAGGCTCCAACCTCTATGTGAGCGTGGCCTTTGTGGTGATCCTGGCAACGGTCGGCGGCTTTGTTCTCTATGATGCCTGGAAAACCTATCGGTCAGGGAATGCCAATTCGGAAGAAAAGGCCGGCAAGCTTGCAAAATGGATACAGTCCGTCAACATCCCGGGAACCATGGTCTACTTCAAGAGCATCAATGCCCGTGTTTCAGTTTTGTTCACCATCCCCCTCGGTTTTGCAACAGGCCTGATGGCCGCCACGATCGCGGTCGGCGGTTTTGTAGGCGTTCCCGCGATGATCTATGTTCTCGGCGCACCGAGTCTTATGGCATCTGCTACGGAACTCGTGATCGCTTTTGTCATGGGTCTCGGCGGCTCGCTCAAATATGCCATGCACGGCATGGTCGATATCCGGCTGGCCATGATCATCCTCGCCGGCTCGCTCTTCGGCATCCAGCTCGGCGCCATCGGCACCACCTATGTGAAGCCGTTCATGATCAAGGTCGTGATGGGCCTCATCATGGTGATCGTGCTCTTTTCCCGCGGCCTCATGGTCCCGGTGTACCTGTCCCAGCTCGGGCTGATCGACACCCTGGGTGAAGGCACGGTAAAATTGCTGAAGACCGCCAGCTTTGCTATAATGATCTTTGCATTGCTGCTGGGAGCTTTCATCGTCCTGCGCGCCATGTGGCAAGGGCGCCAGGCCGAGAAACTGCAGCATGCGGCCGGGGTCATAGAGCATGGGAAAGTATAGGAAGATCCTTGTCGCTGTAGACGGTTCGGACTCCGGCAAAAACGCCCTTCATCAGGCGTTCAAACTGGCGAACGAAGAAAAGTGCTGGGTCACGGTCACCTCGGTGGTCCCGCCGTATGAAGGCGAGATTGAAACACTCGGCGTCAAGGACATAAGGGCGGCCCTCAGGAAACCCTGCGACGACGCGCTTGCCGAGGTCGAGAAGACCGCAAAGACCGAGCGGATGCTCGTCAAGACGGTCTGCGAGGAAGGCGAGATTCATGAACGTATCGTGGACCTTGCCGAGGCCGAAAATTGCGACGTGATCGTCATGGGCAGGCGGGGGCTCCATCATATCGAGCGCGCGTTTATCGGAAGCGTTACGGCGAGGGTTATTGGCCACACCCAGCGCGATGTGCTGGTGGTTCCGAAAGACTCGAAGGTGGGGTGGAAAACGATCGTGCTCGCGACTGACGGTTCGAAGTACAGCGTAGCCGCGACCGAACGGGCGATATCCTTTGCGAAGTCCTACGGCGGGGAACTGAAGGTACTGTCAGTCGTGGACGTCCCGACGGAATTTTACGCAGAGGCCCCCCAGGCGGTGGAAGACCTCGTACGCAAGGCAAAAGGCTATGTTGCCGAGGTAAAAAAACAGGCCGAGGCCGCCGGTGTCCGGGCAGAGACGTACGTGGGTGAGGCGGAGGCGTATCAGGCGGTCAACAACCTCGCGCAGGAGCAGAAGGCCGATATCATCGTCCTGGGGTCCCACGGCAGGACGGGCATCAGGAGGCTTCTCATGGGGAGTGTGACCGAGAAGGTCATCGGCTACGCGCCCTGTCCGGTGCTGGTGGTTAAGGCTTAGCGTACCTGCATGGACTTTGACGAAGGCTGGAGCGTTCCCTGTGCTCCAGCCTTCGGTATTTCAAGTTGCGTGGAAAAGGTCATCGACCGGGCGCCCTGCCCGGTGTACGTGGTCGGAGTGTGAGACTCTCACTTCGCCGGTGTTCCGTGGTAAAGTCGTAAAGAAAAGAGGTTGCCTTGCCACGTGAAATGGGGTAGTATTCCGCGGTGTCTCATCACTACGGAAAAAGGAGCGGGAAATGAAAATAGGTTTACCTGAGTTGATGATCGTCCTTGTTCTTGCCCTGGTGATCTTCGGTCCGAGCAAACTCCCGGCGCTGGGCGAAGGTCTGGGCAAGGCGATCCGGGGATTTAAAGAGGGCCTGAAAGACAAGGCCGAAGCAAAGACTGCAATGAAAAACCCGGAGTAGTCATGCGCTGCCATCGTATTCATCGCCTTTTGATCGGCTGGAGGAGATACTGCCTTCAGCCTTTTTTTCGCCCTTTTCACCTTGCTTTTTTTGACAAACTGGATTATCCTTCCGTTACAATTTGTCAACGGAATCGCATGATCATCCAAGTTCATCTCATGTATGCCTGATAAAGCCTCCCCATTCAAAGGCGTTATAAAGTCCCTCGGCCTGGTCTTCGGCGATATCGGCACGAGCCCGATCTACACCCTCACCGTCATCTTTCTGCTCACGGCCCGCACCGAGCAGAACGTCATCGGCGTGCTGTCGCTCATCTTCTGGACGCTGATCCTGCTGGTCACGGTCCAGTACACCTGGCTCGCCATGAACCTTGGCAAGCGCGGCGAGGGCGGCACCATTGTGCTCAGGGAACTCCTCGTTCCGCTCCTGAAGGCGGGCAGGAAGACGGCGTTCGTCACACTTCTATCGTTTATCGGCATCTCGCTCCTGGTCGGCGACGGCGTGATTACGCCCGCAATCAGTATCCTCTCCGCTGTGGAAGGCCTGCTGCTGATCCCGGGACTGGAGGAGACCAGGCAGGGGATACTCATTCTGATCGCCGGCATCATTGCCATCGTGCTCTTCTCCGTACAGAAGAAGGGGACGGACAAGGTAACAGTCGCTTTCGGCCCCATTGTCCTTGTCTGGTTCCTGGCGCTGGCCGTGTCGGGAGTCGCCTCGATCATCCAGGTGCCCGGCGTTGTCAGGGCGGTAAATCCCTGGTATGCCGTCCGGTTCTTCGTCGACAACGGCCTGGCGGGCTTCTTCGTCCTTTCCGAAGTCATCCTGTGCGCCACGGGCGGCGAGGCGCTTTATGCGGACATGGGACATCTCGGCCGGGAGCCCATTGTGCGGGCCTGGTCAGGCGTCTTCGCGGCGCTGGTGCTGAACTACTTCGGACAGGGGGCGTACCTGCTTACCCATCCCGAGGCGAAGAACGTCCTGTTCGAGATGATCTTCCACCAGGCGCGGTTCCTCTACATCCCTTTCCTGCTGCTCTCCATCGCGGCAACGATCATCGCCTCGCAGGCCATGATCAGCGGCATGTTCTCCATCGTGTATCAGGGGATCGCCACGCGGTTTTTGCCCATGTTCAAGATCGAGTACACCTCCACCGAGCGGCAGTCGCAGATCTACATCGGGGCCGTCAACTGGTTCCTGCTGGCCGCCGTTCTCTTCATCATGTATGAGTTCCGGGAGTCGAGCAACCTCGCGGCGGCTTACGGCCTGGCGGTCACCGGCACCATGACGCTCACGGGCATCATGATGACCTGGATCTACTCCCTTCGGAGAATGTTCTTCCGGGCGGGGGTTTCGTTTCTCGTCATGCTGGTGTCTGCAGCGTACTTCCTTGCCAGCACCTATAAAATCCCCCACGGTGGCTATTGGTCCCTTATCATCGCGGCCGTACCCTTTTCGCTCATCATGCTCTACCGCACAGGCCAGCGGAAGCTCTACAACGCCCTCCAGCCGCTGCCGATCGACGTTTTCCTCGTGAGCTACGAACAGATTTATCGGCAGGCGAACAAGATCAGCGGCACCGCGCTCTACTTTGCCAGGGACGCCAAGGAAATGCCGCCTTACATCGTCCACACCATGTTCAAGAACAACATCATCTACCAGGACAACATCATCGTCTCGATCGTGAAGCGCGAGGACCCCTTCGGTGTCACGGGGTTCTTTAAAGAAGATCTCGCACCCGGCCTCCGCTCCTTCGAGATCCAGATGGGCTACATGGAAGTGCCCGATGTGGAGGAGATCCTTCGGGAGGCGGGGATACAGGAGAAGACGATCTTCTACGGTGTGGAGGACATCCTGCCCTCCAACATCATCTGGCACATCTTCTCGCTGATCAAGAAGCTGACGCCGAACATCGTGCAATTCTACAAATTGCCGTATAACAAGCTGCACGGCGTGGTGACGAGGGTGGAGATGTAATCTGAGATTTCGGACTGCACCGTTAGAGATTGAATTCAGATAGTTTGCCCATAACGTTCGTGCGCCCGCTCCTGTTTTTTCCCGCTTATTGCCGAGGGCATCATCTCTCTGTTCAGTCCGCGACGCTGTTTGTGCTCATACATCAGGGAATCCGCCCTGTCGAAAAGCTCCTCCATGGAGCACGGCTGCAGCGGATCGTAATGTACGACCCCCATGCTGACGGAAAGCGTATATCCTTTTCCCGTTTGTTCATTGTGAATCCTGAGGTTGTCCTGAATATGCCGGGTAACGGTGTCTTCAATCGCCGGGCCGCGGGGCTCCGTTATGAGGACGGTAAACTCATCTCCCCCGATGCGGGCAATGAAATCCGATGCCCGGAATGTTTTTTTGAGTATGTTCGAGATATCGGTCAATGCCTGATCACTCTCAATAAATGATCCAGTCGCTCTGTCTTATGATCTTCGGCTGGGGACCTTTCGTGAGCTTGACGACATAACATCCCTTTGAGGCGTATCGCTGGCCGGGGCCGAAACTAAGCCTCGGATATAAGCCAATGTTAGCGGTCCGATCCTCCAACACGTCGAAGATGTCCAAGAAGTAGTCGCGGTAGAAATTGTCTCTCATATTGACGAGAGCGGTCCCAAGCAAGCGTGTGAGGTAATAGGCCTTCGAAGAGATCGCCATGTTCGGCGAAGGGATGCCCTTGGCCTCAAGCCACCTGTTTACCCGTACCGATACCTGCTGCCGGTCGTCGGGCAGCCTCTCGGGATAGGTAATGAACGTGAAGTCCCGGGTACTGTCAGGAACGGCGGAGAGCTTCCCGTCGAGCATCTTCGAGGAGAGGAATATTGCTGAAGGTCTCTCCCGGAGCTTCGCGAGGGAACCGAGGCCGCTCACGTCTTCAGGGCCGAGCCAGATGACCATCACCGCGTTCGGATAAGCCGTCGAAAGGCCCTTCCAAAAACTACGGCCCGTTTTTTCTCCGGCGGAGACGATTCTGTTTTTCAGGGCGGCCTTTCCAAGCTCCTTCCATACATCCGTAAAGCCTTGCGACAGGGCCCTCCCTTTGTCATCGCCCCGGAAGACCTGGACGATCTGCTTGTCCGCAGGGAGATCGAGAACCTGTGCGAGGTACTTCGCTGCTGCCTCGCCTTCCTGATAGTATCCCTTCGAGAAATAGAGCGTATACCAGCCGCTTTCCGAAATTTCAGGCAGGTCGGTTATCGGCAGGATGCAGGGTATTCTGTTCTTCTCGCAGAACTCATGGATGGGACCCCAGGTCCGGGACGAAATGCCTCCCAACAAGGCAAACACGGGCTGCTTCCTGTACATTGCCTCGAGCAGGTCTCAGGGGGCCCTTTCAGTTCCCAGACATCGAGGGACAGCCTGCGGTACGGCCTGGTCGGCATATCCGCATAGGGGAAGCGGGCATTCCACTCCTTCTCGATGTAGCCCGTTAGGGGCCCGAGCATCGAGTCCCGATCTTCGGAGCTCACGTCGTCGGTCACGACGGCGGCGAATCTGATTATCTTCTCACTTACCCCCGGGGAATATTCCGAAGAGAGGTTCTTCAGATAGAAGACCATGAGCTCCATATCGCGGTCGTCGAGGGCATAACGAGGCATGGCTTCGCTCAGGGTCCGCCCTGCCGGATCGACCCCGGTCCAAAGGACTTTCGCGAGAGATTCGTCGGTGTAAGCCGGCCTCGACCTCGAATGCTTGACCCGGGCGCGCATCTTGGCGGTGACGAGCAAGTCCCCCTCGCCGCTGATGGGCGAGTAAAGCGTTGCGCCGTTTGTGGGGAGAGTGAGGACCGTGCCTTCATAGGAGCCGAGGCCGCCTTGCATATGGCAGTTGGAACAGGTGACCATAAGGCCCGTCAACTCGATGTCCCCCTGGACAATTGCTTTCATCGGCTCGCCCGAAGGGAGCGTTCCTCTCATGTACATCGCCTCGCCGAGGCGGAGCGCCTCTTCGGCGGAGTACCCGGCGATCAGGGGAGCGCCCACTGCAAAGGCCGAAGCGGGAATGAGGAGAAACAGGAGGAGAAGGAGCGCTGCGGGTCGTACATGCATGAGAATCCTCCGGAATGATTAGCTCATACTGTAACTGCTCAGGTAGCCTTTCTCTTTTGACGTCATTCCCGCTTGTCGGGAATCGTCGTTGGTTTTCATCGTTTATGAAGAGACGATTCCGGACAAGCCGGAATGACAGCGTAAAGCGATGACCTGCGCAGTTACAGTTACCTCATACTAATAGCAATTGCTATGAGCTACGAGCTGTTTCACTTCTCAATCCCCCTGAACTCGCGCATGAGATCGGCTGTCCCAACCAATCCTCTGATACGGACCCATTCGTCCGACTTCGGACCCCGGAGGATATACAGCGGGAGATGGTCCATCTTGTCCATGGTCAAGGCGTCGAAGGCCTGCAGCACGAGGCTGATATCCTCGCGGCTTCCGGTGAGGAAGTCCCATCCCTCTCCGGCTTTGAACAACGACAGGTACTTCTTCATCTTTTGCGGCCGGTCGTGCTCCGGGTCGATCGACACCGAGACGAGCCGCACAGCGGCTGCATCGTCTCCGAGCTTGTTCTTTAAATTTACGAACCCCGCCGAAAGAATAGGGCATATAGTGGTGCATGTCGTGTAAATGAAATCGATGATTACGGGTTTGCCCGAATCGAGGAGGGCCTTCAGCTCGATTTTCTTTCCGTCCTGGTTCAGGAGCGTCACATTCGGGACTTTATAATGCTCTAATGTCCGCTGATATTTAGCCGTCCCGGCAAGTGCATCGAAAGGAAGCGCCGATATCTGCAGAAAAAGGAAAACGGCCCATATTATCTGGATGCCCTTCTTGAATTTCATGGTTTACCTCATTATTTGGCCGCCCACCACGGTTATCTCTACCTTGATGGCGCAAGGAGAGTGGGCAACAGCCGCAATCTCCGCGGCTGTTGCCCCTGCCCTTTTCAGGTCCGTAGCTGTTTACTTGGCGGTGAAGTTCGCTCCGCCGAACGTCTGGATGCAGTAACCATGATGGCGCTGAGGCGGCAACGGGTAGTTCACGCCGGAATCCATCTCCCTGCCGTTTACCGTCACCTTCGCTCCGAACGGCGCGTCGCCCTTCAACGTGATCGAATAGAGCTGCGAGTCCGTCTCGTAGCAGGCGTTCATGCCGGTCGAGCTGAAGGTCGTCCCGTCAGGAACAGTGATCACTATTGGGTCCTGACAGAGGCCCGCGCACGACATAGGTTCTACGAACTGGCAAACGCCGAGTGCCCTCGCCAACCTGCTCCGGCACGCATTCTCGTTGCCCGCCTGGCCAATCGCGAAGAACTGGGCTGCCAATGCTTCCGTCCCTGGAAAAACAGGATTCCCAGGGGCGCAGAACTCGGCAATCTGCCCGCATGCCGTCATCGGAAGCGCATCCCACAGTTCAGGACGGGTTGCCGGCGTCTGTCCCGGCTGCGCCTGGTGCACCTGAAGGGCCGCGTAGAGCAACTCTGCGTGCAGCACCCGGTCGCCGACAGCATAGATAATCTGCGGCTGCCAGGTTCCATCGTTGTTGTTTACGCGCTCCCAGAGATCGAAGCGCGCGGTCGGAGGCTGTGATGCCATGGAGGTGTGCGCTACGCGGACGCGGTAGTTGATGTTCCCGAATGCGACGACCCTGCCGACCGGGTAGCTCACACCGGGTGTCCAGAGCTTGATCACAGGCTGTTGCCGCAGCATCTCGTGGTCTTCATGCCCGACGATATGGCAGTGCCAAACGTAGCCCGGGCCGGTGAATGTGTCGGTCTCGCTCGGGAAGTCGGTTTCCATCGGGAATTGGTTCTCGCCCGGCGCGACTCCACCGGTCGGGGTCTCCTGAGGCGCCCAGCGCGCGACGATCCGATTCACGAAGCCGGGGTCGGCCCGGAAGGTGTCCTTCCAGCCTGTTTCAACCGGCGCCGGCGGAAGCACGGGGCCGGTCAGGTACGGCGTCGGGTCGAGCACGATCGGCCGGGTTATGGGCCTGTGGCCGTTGAGGCGGTGCCAATCCTGGAGGTACCTCACATTGTCGAATTTCTGCCGGCTCAAGACCTGGAACTCGATAAGGTGAAGGTGGATCAGGTGGGTGCCCGCGTCGGCGTCGGTGTCGACGTCACCCGTGTGTACGATGTCCCACTCTTCGGTCGAGCCCACGAGCGGAAACTCGGTGGGCGGTGTGGAGAAGCCCACGCCGTCCTGTGTGCGCAGGCGATTGGTCTCGACGTCGTCCCTGAAACGCACCATCACCTTGGTCCGGGTCGGCGCGTTGGGAACCAACTCCGCCCTTGCGGGGAACAGAGACGCATTAAGCACAGGCGGATGAACCGCTGGACTGTCGACAACCGTGAAGCGCATGACCTGGCCCGCGGTCTCCGGGTCCGGTATGATTACACAAGGTGAGACCGTCTTGACGACCACGCCTTCGAGAACCGTGGCAGGGTCACAAGCCTCTCCAGTCGGGTCGGTGACCTCATGGGTGTTTCTCATGAAGATCTGCGTTCCGGCCTCGAACTGGGAGAAGTCGACCAGGATGTCGGCCCGTTCGGTGATCCCCTGCGTCACCCTGTCCACCACCTGCGGCGCAGGCAGATACCCGCCGTCGGACCCGACGATCGTGAAGGAAACGAAGTTGCCGCTAAACAGGCCGTTTTCGAACTGGAAGGTCCAGACCCGCTCGTTCGATGCGGCCAGGACCCGGAAACGGTACTGCTGCCGCTTGACGTTCAAGTTAGGCCAGACCTTGCCGTTGACGACGATCGTGTCCGCTTCGCTCTCGGCCTGCCAGTATGGGGTGAAGAGGATGCCCCTCGTCGCATCGCTCTCTCTCGGGAAATTCAGCTCCCCGTCGTCGAAGAATGACCTGTCGGCGATCGCGAGCGGGATCTCGAACTCACCCTTCGGCAGGGGAGAATTGGACCCGTCGAGAGGACTGTTGGGATCGCGGATGAAGTAGGCATGCCCCACGACCCCCGAGTACACGCCGAGCCGGGTGACGCCCAGCGAATGATCGTGATAGAAAAGCTGCGTGGGCGGCTGCTCATTGGGAAGGTCGTAGACATTGCTCACGTAGCTCGGACCGATCTGCCCGAAAGGCGTGAACCACTCGTCAGCCGTGCCGTCGAATTGGGGCTTGACGACCAGCCCGTGAATATGCGTGACATGCGGCACCGGAAACTGAGCGTCCGCATATCCGGGCGGGAACGGCGTGAACGGAGCCGTGGGATCTTCCATAGCCAGCGGATTCGCCCAGAACAGGACCGGATCTGTCGCCAGGAAGTTCGGCTTCATGATCTGATTCACCTTCGTCAGACGGGACGGAATGCCTCGGACAGCTTCAAAGACCGGGCCGGGAGAGAAGCAGCCTACCGCATCGGTCATCGGGCCGGGCGTCTTGACCGCGCCGCAGTACCCATGCACCGTGGTCATCGGGAAGAAGGGGGGCGGCAGCATCTGCACCTGCGTTCGTTCCACTGACTGTAGTTCGTATTGGTGGCGGATGACCTCTCCGCCTTTGCCCCGGATGACCCTGGGTTGCCAGACCGCGGGGATCGTCAGCTCGTGCGCGTACTTGGGGATCAAGAGCGGATCGAGCTCTTCCTGATCTTCTGATGGGATATACGTGTTCGGGTTGCCGCTCTGAGCGTATGCGGGCAAGAACCCAAGGCCGATCATCATGATCGCCAGCGCGAATACGAAGGCCATGCATACGATGAGTTTGTTAGATTTCCTTATTGCATTCATAGAAATTCTCCTTTTTTGTTGTGTTTTCACAACATTTTCTCTTACCGTTACGACTTTGAGCTCCTTCAATCATTTATCACCTCCCTTAGGATGAAGCCGTAATGTCAAAACTTTCACCGCAGAGGACGCGGAGGACGCAGAGAAATTCTTGAATTACAACACATTAAACTCTTTCTCAGCTCCCTCCCCATCTGCGACCTCTCAAAATCTTCTTCTTTGAATCTATATTCTTTGCAT
>JAXIPA010000025.1:0-5690 GCA_045403145.1 Nitrospirota bacterium
GACCCGTGCAGCCTCGGCCTGCAGCGCCTGGGCCCTGCCGATCTCCCCGCCTTCATGGGTGATGAAGGAATTGAGGGCCATGTTCTGGGCCTTGAAGGGCGCGACGCGCATCCCCTTGTCCGAGAATATCCTGCAGAGCGCCGCCACGATCAGGCTCTTGCCCGCACCGGACCCGGTCCCCTGTATCATTACTGCTTTAGCCACGTTTCTCCCTGTTGATCCCTTCTAAAAAATCGTAACTGCTCAGGCAGCCTTTCTCTTTTGACGTCATTCCCGCTTGTCGGGAATCGTCGTTGCTTTTCATCGTTTATGAAGAGACGATTCCGGACAAGCCGGAATGACAGCGTAAAGCGGTGACTGATGAGACGGCCTCCCCACCGCTCTTGATGGAGAGGCCCCGTTCAGGTTACAATTTTGCTCCCTCTTTCAGATCCTGAGTAAACAGCTTTGCCGCACCTCTCGCAGCGCAGAAACTTCCGCACATCGTGCAGGAATCTTCCTTCTCCGGCATGCGGCTCTTGCGGATCGCGATCGCTTCTTCCGGATAGAGAGCGAGTTTGAACTGCTTGTCCCAGTTAAGGTCTCGCCGGGCCTTGCTCATCTCCATGTCGCGCGTTCTCCCCTTCTCGGGATACTTGTTCATATCGCCGATATAGGCCGCTATTTTCGCCGCCTGCACCCCCTGTCGCACATCGTCCTCGTTCGGCAGCGCGAGATGCTCGGCCGGAGTAATGTAGCAGATCAGGTCTGCGCCGAAGCGGCTGGATTGAGCCGCTCCGATGGCTGCGGTAATGTGGTCGAAACCGGGCGCGACATCGGTCGATATGGGGCCCAGCATGTAGTAGGGAGCGCCGCCGCTCATGCGCTTTTGCAGCTGAATGTTCCCCTCGACCTCATCGAGCGGCACATGTCCCGGCCCTTCCACGAGCATCTGGCAGCCCATTTCGCGGCCGATTTCCGACAGCTCGCAGTTGATGACGAGTTCCTGTATCTGCGCCCGGTCGGAGGAGTCGTGAATGGCCCCCGCCCTGAGCCCGTTGCCGAGCGAGAGGACCACATCGTATTTTTTGAGGATGGAAACCACCCGGTCGAACTTCTCATACAGCGGGTTCTCACGGTTGTTTGCGATCATCCAGGCGACCATGCTGACCCCGCCCTTGCTCACCAGACCGCCGTACCGGTACCCCTGCTTTCTCAGGCGCTCGATAGTGTAGAGATTGATCCCGCAGTGGATCGCCATGAAGGCCATGCCGTCTTCGCACTGCTGTTCGATCAGGTCGAACAGCATTTCCTCGTCGAGCTTGTTCGGGTTTCCGTACTTTCTTCCGGCTTCGCAGAAGGCCTGGTACAGGGGAACGTTCCCGACCGGGATGTCGACGGCCGCGATCACCTCGCGCCGCACCCGGTCCAGGTCGCCGCCTACCGAGAGTTCCATGAGCGTGTCCGCGCCGGCGGCAACCGCAATTTTCGCCTTGCGGACCTCGGCTGCATAGTCGATGATATCGGAAGATGTCCCGATCGAGGCATTCACTTTCGTTCTCAGACCTTTCCCGATTCCGACCGCTTTCGGCTTTCTCTTGCTGTTCCAGGGAATGACGATCTTTCCCTGGGCTACCATCGTTTTTATATATTCAATCGGCAGATTTTCCTGGATCGCGACCG
Organism: Nitrospirota bacterium; assembly: GCA_045403145.1. Classification (GTDB taxonomy): domain Bacteria; phylum Nitrospirota; class UBA9217; order UBA9217; family UBA9217; genus JAJYKN01. Next base: position 1,663 of record JAXIPA010000025.1, read on the forward strand.
CCTCCATCTGGGAGGTAACAAGCCCGTTCCGGGCATATTCTATTTGCGTAGTCACGTATTGGCTCCTTTTGATTAATCCTGATAAGAGCATCTGGGACGCAGATTAAATCGGATAAACGCAGATAAAGCCAGAACAGAAATTTGCGATTCAATCAAAAATTTTGCTTTATCTGCGCAATCTGCGTTCATCTGCGTCCAACTGCCGTTTTCAGGTTAATTGGTTGTTTGGGTTGTTGCATCAATTGACGATCTCGTCCGATACGCCTGCTTCACCGAAGGTCGCCATCTCCCGGTAGATCTTGGTCCCCGCCTCGATCATCATCATCGCGAGCGCAGCGCCCGTGCCTTCCCCGAGCCTGAGGTTCAGATCGAGGATCGGCGAAAGGCCCATCTTGTTCAGCATGCACCGCTGGCCGATCTCGACCGAGGAGTGACCGGCGAACATGTAATCCGCGGTTTTCGGTTCGATCCCGAAGGCGATCATCGCTCCGGCCGTTGATATGAACCCGTCTACGATCACGGGGATGCGTTCGGCAGCCGCGCCGAGGATCAGTCCGGCGATCCCGCCGATCTCCGCGCCTCCGACCTTCGCGAGCACGTCGATGGCATCCTTCGCGTCCGGCTTGTTCTTCGCAATGCAGTCCTGGATGACCGCGATTTTGTTCCTGAGCGATTCGTCGCTGATGCCCGTGCCCCTACCGGTCACATCCTTCACAGGCGTCCCCGTCATGACAGCTGCGATCGCGCTGGATGGCGTGGTATTGCCGATGCCCATGTCGCCCGTGCCGAAGATGCGGTAGCCTTTCTTTGCATACTCGCGGGCGAGGTCGATCCCGACCTGGATGCACTGCTCCGCCTGCTGCCTCGTCATGGCCGGCCCTTTGTACATATTCGCGGTGCCGCGCACCACTTTCCGGGAGACGAGACCGGGCACATTGCCGAAATCATAGTCGACCCCGATATCGACGACAACGACGTCAGCGCCCGCGTGCCGGGCGAGCACATTGATGCCCGCGCCGCCGCGCAAAAAATTGAGCACCATCTGCGGGGTCACCTCTTTCGGATATGCGGACACGCCCTCGTTGGCGATGCCGTGATCTCCGGCAAACGTAAAGACGACTTTCTTGTCGAGCACGGGCATTTTGTCGCCGGTGATCGCCACGACCCTGCGGGCAAACTCTTCTAGCCTGCCGAGGCTCCCCTGCGGCTTCGTAAGGTTATCGAGCCGCTTCTGCGCCTCCTCGGCGAGTGCGCCGTTTATTGCAGAAATCTTGTTTCGAATCTGGTCCATTTCACTCTTCTCCCATGTTTAGAGTCTGTATTTAAACTGTGTTATGTCCCATTGTTCGTCATTCCCGTCCCCGCTTCCGCGGGGATAAACTTGCCCCCGTGAAAACGGGGGGCGGGAATCCATTGGCTTTACTAAAGGCTAAATTCAAAATGGATTCCCGATAGAACCATTCGGGAATGACAGTTTGGCTTTAGATAGCCTGTGTCATCACACGGAGAACTTTTCTGTAACCATGTTTTTCTCCTTCCACGCGGGGGTATTGAATGAGACGTCTCCTGGCTCAGGACACCCTACTCGCCGGCCTTCCCGTCCCGCGGGAAGCGGGACAGTGGCTATTAACGGCTTTCGTTTCCATCACAGTTGCGCGACAGCAGGGGAATCGCACCCCTTTCCGCTTTCTCATTCCTCCTGGAACCATTGTGCGGCACTTTTTACGTCGTTACGAGGCAATCTCGAACCGTGCTCCCTTATCATAAAAAAAATCCCCGGTCTTCGACGGAAGACTGGGGATTAAAGGAATGCATTAATCCACACATGATCTTAGCTCCGAAGATTGTGCGAACGTATTCAATCAAGCAGGTCTTCTGGCTCTCCCCCCTTTACCGGCCTTCCCAGTCACGCTTTGCGTGACCAGTGGCGCATTGAGTAGTAAAGGATATGCCCCTTTGGAACGGGGTGGGGATTACAGCGGCGGCTCCGCTCCCGATTCTCACGGGATTCCCTTGGCTTGAATTTCAGTTGTCGTTAATACTTGAACCATGTATACCACTCGCATCGCGCAAAGTCAATTCACTTCTTTGAGACCTCTCGTTGCGGTTATCCGGTCCCGGAGCCGCCGCGGCCAGGATCTCATCGATCGAATTTTCCGTCTCCGCGACCTGTGCCGCTCGTTGATCCTTGTCAAACCGCCGCCCTGACTCCAATGCCCTCAGGCAGCCTTCAAACACATCGACAAGGACCTGGTTTACCCGTGCATAGCGTTTCTGCATGCCCGGCGGTTCGATCGTCCTGCCGCTCCATATCCCGTCCATCCGCCCGAAGAGAAAATTGGTTACCTGCCTCATGATATCGGCAAGACCGGCGACCTCCGGATTTTTCGGATGGGCGACTCCCTCATAGGAAGTTCGCTGGAGTTCCAGGCGGTTTTGTCTTTTCAGATCATGGTACGCCCGCGTTCCTTCCAGAACGATCTGGTGATGGTAAAGCACGTTTGCAGTAACAGACAGATTTTTCAGCAAGTCGTTCCGCTTCAGGAAATCGAAATTGACGCGCACGTCTTCCAGAAGTGAATCCGGCTCGAACATGATGAACCCGACGTTCGGCTCCACGCCGTGTTTCCGGAGGATGCGGAGAGCGTTCTCGTTCTGGGCCACCGTGGTCATTTTATTCATCCGCCTGAGAGACTCGTCTTTCCCGCTTTCGAGCCCGATGAGAATGTGGCGGAGACCGGCCTCCACCAGCGCGCCGATGGTTTCGTCGTGAATATCATTGACCCTTCCTTCAATGCCGAAGCGGATGCTTCTCGGCTTCAGAAGAGAGGCGAGCAGGAGGGCCCTCTCCTGCCCCATCCGTCCGGGGCCGAAGAAGTTGGGATCGGTAAAATAGAATTCCCTCACCCCGCGCTCCGCGATGATCGCATCGATTTCCTGGACGATGTTCTTCGGGCTCCGGCCGCGCCAGGAGCTCACGGTTCCGTACAGGGAATTGATGAAGCAGAAGGTGCAGCTTCCGTAGCATCCGCGGCTGCCCAGCAGGTTCACCTCAGGCAGCCGGTACAGCGCCTCGGTGCGGACAGGAAAAGGAATAGTATCGAGGTCCGCGACAACGTCCTGTTTTACGAGCTTGATGCCTCCGGAACCGTTTCTGATCGCAATACCCGGGACACAGGGAGTGTAGTTCCTGAGCGAAGCCGACTCCGCAAGGTCCGCAAAGGGCCGTTCCGGCTCTCCGACGATAACCGAGTCGACGGCATCACAACTTCCGAGAATGCTCTCGTGGGCGATCGTGGCGTAAAAACCGTAGGCGGTTATGGAAGAAACCTCCTCTTCCTTTTTCATGGTTTCGAGGAAATGGAAGAGAGCATGGTCCTTCTGCCAGTGGTAGACCATGTGGACCCCGAGGATGTCGGGTTTCAGGTTGCGGACACGGGAGGCGATGTCTTCATAGGCAAGCCCGTCGAGATACCCTTCGACGATTTCGACGTCATGCCCCTTGCTCTTCAGCATGCCCGCGGCATAGCCGGTCAGGAGGCACGAGGAGAGCGGGGTGTTTGCGATATCATTGCAACGCTCGGGCACAACGCTTCGCGGGTGCTCCAGAAGCAGGATCTTCATGGCCGCCTCACTTCCTGCCACATGAACACGTTGCGAGAAAGATGCAGGGCTTCCAGCCGGTACCTGAAGGCCTCGAACGGTCTCGGATTATAGTAGGTCGGATAGAGAAGGTCCGTATCCGGCCTGATGACGCCTTTGGCCCTGGCCATCGCTTCAATCGGCGTTCCCGGCAGAATGCGGATATTATTCAGCACGACGGTGCCGAGGTTTTTTTTCCTGTTGTGCAGATCGTAGATCCGTTCCAGAAAGCGAAGTCCCTTTTCGCAGGTTTTTTCCGTTTCCCCCGGGACGTTGACCATGAAATGGTAAACGCTGACGACGTCGGTCTTTGCGGCGAGCCTGGCGGCCTTCTGAATATCCGCAGCACTCAACCTTTTGTCGAGCACGTCAAGGGCCTCCTGGCA
>JAXIPA010000033.1:0-10360 GCA_045403145.1 Nitrospirota bacterium
CACGTCATCGAGAGAAAAGGGCAGGCTGTCTTCCAGCTCAAAGGGCAGGGCCTTTTCCACGCGCTTGCGGTCGCCGAAGGGGAACGTTGCGGCGCGCTGGCTGAACTGATTGCCCGGGATGGACGTGACGATGCGCGCGCGGGCCCACTCCCGCGATTTTTCCCGCAGGATGTCCGTGAGTTCCTCATTAGTCGCATAGGGAAGGACGAAGGAGTCCTTGAGCTCCGTCTTGCGCAGCCCCTTCTCCACGATCGCCGCGGCGATCCTTCCCTTTTCGATTTTCAAACCAACGATCTTCACAACTCTCTCCAGTAGTTTACGGTGAAACTGGCAGTCGACCGCGTGATAACGGCCTCGACAACCCGCATGTAACCGCCGACGGTCGCATAGGAGTTGACCTTAAAGATATTGCTCGTGATGTCCAGGAGACCAGCGACCATGGTATTCTGCGGTCCAAGGAAATCATTGACCTCCTGAAGTGTTTTGAACGGCCCCTCCCTGTCTCGCCGGTCCTTGACCATACTCGCCATGCCCGCGCTCAGGCCGATGCTCTGAAGAACCTCGACGGACGCTGTATTCACGTCGATCTTCGTTACCGGGCTCACAGTCAGAAAATCCTTGACCTTGCCAAAGTCATCATCGATAACCAAATATTGGTGCAGCTCTGTGAGCAGATAGAATTTTCTCTGCTCCGTGGGCGATGAACTTATCCGGTCGAGTACTTCCTGGCTAATCTGTACAGTATCAAGTCCAAAAAGGTTTTCGAGCCGCTTATAGGCGTCATTCCCCTTGACCACTGTGCCGATATTGATCTTGCTGCCCTCGTCCTCCCAACACACTTTGAGCACCGTATCGCCTCCAGGGATGAACGGAAGAGGCAGGTCGCAATTGCGCTGCTCGAGGTCAGCCTGCAGCTTGCCGTTCTTCAGGTTGTCGCTAAGCAGCATGCCTGCAAAATTCGCTCCTGAACGTGCGAGGTAATGGGCGCGCTGGCTGTTGCGGAAATTCACAACCGCGCGCAGGCTGATCCGCGTGCCGTAGGCGAACTCGAAGATAAGCGCCATGAGGAGCGCCGTGACCAGGAGCACAATAATCAGCGCAACACCGCGGTCATCTCGCTTCTTCATCACGCCATTCCGCAATCCGCAATCCGAATTCAACAATTATTACCGCCCCACCTTGACCTGGGTCGTATAGGTCGGTCCGCCAGCGAGTGTAAGGCTTATTTCCACAACCTTAGGCACAGTAGTCTTGCTGGTCCACTCATCTGACCACTTGGCCCCGTCGTTATACCGGAATTGCAGGTTGTTGACACGGTCCGTGAGCTCATACTCGTCCCCGCCTTCCAGCGCAGGCACATCCTTGCTCAGCTCCTTCTTTTCCCTGCGCCACATGACGAAGCCCGATCCGTCCGATTTTTGTTTGAAAAAGTAGCCGACCTCCCAAAGGTCCATTTCCTTAGTATTAAACGCGCGCTCGTTTGTCAAGGTTGTCAGATAGAGCTCGTCATATCTTTTCGCGTCATCCCCCGGCTCAGGCTGAACCTTTTTGCCATAAAAAATCGTAGGCACAATCATCACCGGATTCACATAGGCATTCGTGATATCATCGAAAAGTTTCTCCACCAGGGTCTGCGCCAGGTCGTTCGCGTCCCGCATTGCCTCGGCCTGTTCCACGTTCCGGCTCGCAGTGGAAAAGCTCGAATAGATCACGGTCACAATTACCGACATGATCCCCATGGCAATCAGGACTTCAAGAAGCGTGAAACCCTTTGTCCCCCTGCCGTTCCGCGGCTGTTGATTCTTCGTTTTGCACTCTGAACCCTGAACTATGATGGTTTCGTAAAAAGTCGAAAAGCGCCGCAGGACAGTCATGCCGGCTTGTCCGGAATCCTTCCTTTTCAGCGCGTTACGCGGCACTATGATTCCCGACAAGCGGGAATGACGACTTTTTACGAGTTCATCATTATTCATAGCTCACCAGCTCCACCATCTCCAGCCGCGTGCCCTCCTGCCAGAGCACTGCGACACGCACTTCCATGATCTGGACGAGAGGCGTTGGTGAGATCGTCTTCTTCCAGGTATATCCTTTTAGCTCTTCGGCAAACTCGCCCTCCTCTTCAACAGGCAAGCTCGGTTTGGTCATCGTCGTTTCGACCATCATGCGCTTCGCCAGCATGGTCGCTGTGGTAATATGCTCCGCCAGCATCACGTCCTGCATGCTCCGGTTCTTCAAGCCCAGGAGCGAGACCAAGACCATGGCCATGATCGTCACCGCAACCATGACTTCAAGAAGAGTAAAACCGTTGTATTTCCCTCTGCCCGCTGACCCCTGCCCCCTGACCCCGGTCATCTCGCCTCCACATATCCTTCGCGGAGTTCTGTGTTTCCAGTGAGTGAATTAACCATGAGCGTAAAATCCCGGCCCTCGCCGTCACGAAGATGGATCAAAGCATGTTCCACCCAGCCGTTGGGCTTGAACTGGATGAAGGGATCGTCGGGATGGCTCGCCACGCGGACATCGCGAAAGGTGACATTGCCAGCCAAGGTCCCTTCGGAGCCCATCTCGGACTCAAACCGTTTGAACTCAACGGTCGTATCTCCCGTTGGATTCTGAAATTCTACCCAGTAGCGTCCCTCTTGAATATCGAACCGGAGCCAGTATGGCTCCTTCTTCATCTGTGCTTCATTGCGCAGGAACCTGATCATACCTGTCAGGTGCCTTGCGCTTTGTTTCAGGTTCGCCTCGCCGAGTTCTCCGAGCCGGGGGATGATCAGGGTCAGCATGATGCCGAGGATCACGATGACGACCGTCAGCTCGATGAGGGTGAAGCCCTGCGTATTTCGGATTTCGGATTGGCGATTGCGGAATGAAATGTTCCCTCCCCCCAAGGGGCGAGGTGGATTCCTTAATCCGCAATCCGCATTCCGCAATCCGCAATTCATTGCACCTTCCAGCTCTCGATGTCCGCGTTGTTGCCTTCGCCGCCGGGCTCGTTGTCGGCGCCGTAAGAAATGATCTCATACTCGCGGCCTTCGCTGCCCGGAGAAAGATAGACGTAGTCTTTGTCCCAGGGATCCTGCGGGATGCGGGCGGGTTTCAGATACCCGCCCTCCCTCCACCGGGTAGGGATACGGCCGGACTCGGGTTGCTTGATCAATGCCTCAAGCCCCTGGTCCGTGGCAGGGTAGAACCCGTTGTCGAGCTTGAACGCGTCCAGGGCACCCTCGAGAGCACGTATCTGCGTCCGGGCGACTTCGACCTTCGCCTTCTCCTCCTGCCCCAGGAACCGGGGAAGCACCAGGCCCGCGAGCAGGCCGAGGATGATGATGACGACCATTATTTCGATAAGGGTGAAACCTTTCTGATTCTTCATGAGGACCTCCTTAAAACATTTGGAACCACAGATAAACACAGATTAACGCAGATGGGAAAAGACAAATGCTTCATGCTTTAATCTGTGTCCATCTGTGTTCATCCGTGGTTATCATTCGTATTCTTCACTGCACCCCCGAGCTCATCTCAAGCATCGGCAGCATGATAGCGATCACGATGAACCCGATGATAAGCCCCATCACCAAAATAATCACCGGTTCCAGGAGCGCCATGAGCCCTGTGATGCGCGTCTCGACGGTGCGGTCGAAGGAATCGGATATCTTCAGCAGCATCTTCTCCAGTTCGCCGCTTTTCTCACCCACCGCGACCATTTGCACCACCACCGGGGGAAACAGGCCGCTCCTGCGGAGCGGGTCGGCGATGGGCTCGCCTTCCCGGACGTTCTCCCGCGCCTTCTGGATCGCATTCGCGAGGACCGTGTTACCGACGACGCTCTTCACGATGTCGAGGGCCGTAAGCGCCGGCACGCCGCTCTGGAGCAGGGTCCCGAGCGTTCGCGTGAACCGGGACACCGCGATCATCCGGATCAGTGTCCCGAAAACCGGCATCTTGAGGAGCCGCGCGTCAAGCGCCTCCCTGCCCGCCTGCGTCCGGGCGTATCGCCTGAAGTAGTATGTGCCGCCGGCAATGGCCAACAGGATAGCCCACCAGAAGGACGAAAGGAACCGTACCAGGCCCAGGAGCATGAGCGTGATGAGCGGGAGCTGCTGTTTCATGTCCTCGAACATCCCGACCACGCGGGGCATGACGAAACTGAAGATGAAAAAGAGCATCCCCATGCCGATGACCGTCATGAACGCGGGATACGCAAGGGCGGCCGAGATCCTGCCGCGGAACCGGACCTGCTCGTCCAGAAAATCGGCGAGCCGGTCGAGCGTGATTTCGAGGGTCCCGCTCGCCTCGCCCGCCGAGACCATGTTGATGTACAACTGCGAAAAAACCTTCGGATTGTCCTTGAGCGCGTCGGCCAGCGAAGCACCTTCGCGAACCGAATCACGTACCGACGAAAGCGCCGCCTGCAGTGCCTGGACCTCTTCCTGCTCCACGAGGACCGACAGCGAATCCATCAGAGGAAGGCCCGACGACAGGAGCGTGGCCAGCTGTCGCGTCGCATTCGCCAGATCGCCGAGCTTCACGCGGCTTCCGAAGGTGACCGACGCGCTGCGACGTGCGGCGCGCGCTGACGAACCTTCATGGATGTCGAGGACGACGACGCCCTCTTTCTTGAGTCTCGTCTTGACGGCCTTCAGGCTTTCGCCGTCCTGGACGCCGGAGACCTTCTTCCCTGAAGCACTGACGCCTTTATATTCGTAAACGGGCATATGGTTTAGAAGACAGATGTCAGACAACCAGAAGACAGACAACGGATGCAAACATGTCCCCTGCTTCTCGATCTTTTCTCTGTCTTCTGTCCTCTGTTATCTGTCCTCTGTCCTCACGCTTCTTTCTGCGTCACCCTCACCACTTCATCCACGGACGTGACGCCCTGGAGCACCTTGGCCGCGCCGTCCTGCCTGAGTGTGCGCATGCCCTTTTCCGTGGCCAGGGCTTTGATCATGGATGCGTCCGAATTCTTCATGATCATCTGGCGCATCTCATCGTCCACGGTGAGCAGCTCATAGATGGCGCTCCTGCCGAAGTAGCCGGTTTGGAAACAGGTCTCGCAGCCCTTTGCCCGGTACACAGTTGCGCCCGACGCGCCGGTCCTGATCTCGAGTTCGTTGATCTCGGCCGGCGTGATCTGATAGGGCTCCCGGCACTGTTTGCAGAGCACGCGCACCAGCCTCTGGGCGAGGATGCCCATGACCGACGAGGAGATGAGGAACGGTTCGATCTTCATGTCGATCAACCTCGTCACGGCCCCCGCCGAATCGTTCGTATGGAGCGTGGAGAACACGAGATGCCCCGTGAGCGCGGCCTGGATCGCGATCTCGGCGGTCTCCGAGTCCCGGATTTCGCCCACAAGGATCACATCCGGGTCCTGCCGCAGAACGGAGCGGAGCCCCGCCGCGAAGGTGAGGTGGATCTTGGCGTTCACCTGGATCTGGCCGATGCCCTTGAGCTGGTACTCGATGGGGTCTTCGATGGTGATGATATTCTTGTCCGGTGAATTGATCTTCGAAAGTGCCGCGTACAGCGTCGTAGTCTTGCCGCTGCCCGTGGGACCGGTCACGAGGACGATCCCGTGGGGCCGCTCGATCATCTCGTTGAACCTGGTCAGGGTGTCTCCGGTGAACCCGATCTGGTCGAGGGGTAAAAGGACGCTCTCGCGGTACAGGAGCCTGAGCACGATGCGCTCGCCGAAGGCCGTGGGCACGATCGATACGCGAATGTCCACGTCCTTGCCGCCGATCTTGATGCGCATGCCCCCGTCCTGCGGGAGCCGTTTCTCGGCGATGTTGAGGCCGGACATGATCTTGATGCGCGAGGCGATGCTGGCCTGATAGCGCTTCTGGATCGTCAGGATATTATACAGGATGCCGTCGATGCGGAACCGCGCGACCATCTCCTTCTCGAAAGGCTCGATGTGGATGTCGCTGGCCCGCTCGCGGATGGCCTGGGACAGAAGCGAGTTCACGAGCCGGATGATCGGCGCGTCGTCGGTGACTTCGAGCAGGTCAGTGGGTTCGTCAAGCTCGGCGGCGAGGAACGAGAGGTCTTCCTCCTCCATCTCCTGCACCGTGTCCTCGGCCCTGTTCATGTCCTCGCTGTGAAGGCGGTTCAGGGTATCGAGGATCTTTTCGGACGGGACCAGGCAGAGCGAGATGTCGGCGCCCAGAAGCGCGGCAAGGTCGTCGACCGTGGAAAGAAGGAGGGGTTCCGAGGTGGCCGCGAGGATGGTCCCGTTCTCCCTGCGGAGCGGGAGGACCACGGCCTTTTTGGCGTAGGTGATCGGCAGCTTGAGTGCGAGTTCGCGGTCGATCTCGCCTAGATCGGGCTGATAGGGCAGGCCCAGCTGCGCTCCGAGCGCCTTGAGCACGTCCTCTTCGGTCACGAAGTTGAGACGGATGAGCAGCGTGCCGATCCGGCCTCCCCGCTTCTTCTGGAGGTCGAGAGCCTTTCTGAGCCGCTCCGCTGAAAGCCCGGACTCAACGAGTATCTCGCCGAGCAGGCGTTTCACCGCACGCCCTCTTGCGGGGTCCCCGAGTTGACGGGAGGCTGTGTGGTGGTCGGTGTGGACTCCATCTGCTGCACAGGGGCCGGCTGTTCCCCGGCTTGAGGCTGAACAGTCTCGCTTATTGGTTGTTCAGTTGTCCCCGACTTTTCCGCTGGTAAGGCGGGCTGAGCGGGTATGGCCGGCTGGAGCGAAGGCCCTCCGCCCTTTTTCTCAATGCGGTATTCCTGGCGGAACTTATCGAGGGTGTCGTTCTTCCGGTTGGTAAGATCGCCCGCGTCGCTCTCGTTTTTGATGATGTAGGGCGTGATGAAGATCATAAGGTTCGTCTTCTCAACCCTGGAGGTCTTGGACTTGAAGAGCCAGCCGAGGAGGGGAATGTCCCCCAGGAACGGCACTTTCGACTCGCCCGAGGTCACGTTGTCGCGGATCAGGCCGCCGATGACCATGGTCTGGCGGTCTTTCACCACCACGGTGGTGCTCGCGGAACGCTTGCTGGTGGTGGGGCCCACGACGTTCGCATTCAGGCCGGCGGTCTGGATCACATCGGAGATTTCCTGGTAGACCTCAAGCCGGACGTTGTCATCGGACGTAATTTGCGGCGTCAGCTTCAGCGTGATGCCCACGTCCTTTCGTTCGATCTGGGAGAAAATCTGGCCTGCGGTGGCCGCGGTCTGTGTCTGGCTTCCGACAAAGGGGACGTTCTGGCCGACCATGATCTCGGCCTTCTGGTTGTCCATGGTGAGGATGTTGGGAGTTGACAGCACGTTCACGTCGCTGTCGGTCTGAAGGGCGTGCAGGAGCGCCCCGATGCTCAGGAACTGCTGGCCCTTGAAGGTGAAGGTGCCCCGGATCGCGCCTACGGAAAGGCCGCTCGCCGATGCGAGGGCCGCCGGGCCGCCCACAACCGCGTTTCCGATGTTCCCGAAATTCGTTCCCCCCACCGCGCCAACCGAGGTGGAATTGTCAACCAGGCTGCTCGATTTCACCGGGACCTGGAACTCGAACCCGAGCTCGCGCTGCTTTGAAAGGCTCATCTCGATGATGGCGGCCTCGACGTAGACCTGGCGGCGCCTGATGTCGAGTTTCTGGATCACGTCCTTCATGATCTCGAAATCGCCGGGCGAGCCGACGATAATGAGCGAATTGGTGGCCTTGTCCGCCGTGATGGTGACGCTTCCCTCCAGGATCGTGGAAGGCCCGGCAGGCTGGACCGCGGCTCCCGCCGGCGGCACGGGCAAGCGGGACACGAGCGCCTGCATCAGCTTGGCGATGTCCTCGGAGCTGGCGTGCTTGAGATAGTAGACGTTGATCTTCCCTTTTCCCTCGGGCGCGGCAACATCCATGGCGCGGAGCAGGCTTTCGATCTTCCGGATATTGGACACCGAGTCGGTGATGATGAGAGAATTAGTGGCGGGATAGGCGATCAGCGACCCTGTGGGGGTGATGAGGGGAGTGATCGTGCGGACAATCTCCTGGGGATTGACGAAGTTCATGCGTATCAGCCTGGTCACGTATCCCTCGCCCTTCATGTCGCCATCCTCCAGCACCTTGAGCCCGCTCTGCCGGGCGCTGGCCGAGGGAATGATGCGGACGACCCTGCCGTCCTCGATGGCGGTGAAGCCCTTGATCTCGAGGGCGGAGAGAAACACCTGGTACGCCTCCTCGGGCGAAATCTTCGTCGGCGTCATGAGGGTGACCTTGCCGGTCACGCGCTCGTCGAGGATGAAATTTCTGCGCGTCAGCTCGCTCATCACCTTGACGAGGGCGCTGATGTCGATGTTCGTGAAGTTCAGGGTAACGAAGTCTCCATCGGCTTTGATCTTCTTGATGTCGATCTTGTCGGAAGGGGAAGCGGGGGCCTGCGCCGGAGCAGGGGCCTCCTTCTGGGCATGGACGGCAGGCGCGTATACAAGCCCCATCAAAAGCAGCAGGGCCGCTGTTTTTTTCACTCTTGTCCTCCGTGAACTGATTTGATCAGAAAAATGCGAACCGGAGAACCGGGGAATCGGAGAAGCGGAAAAATCCTGATTCAAAATCCCCGTTTCCCCCACTCACCGTTTCCCCGGTTCCGCTCTGCTTACCGTATTTCGTAGTTCAGCGTCTGGCGCTGTCCGCCCCGGATCAGGTCGATGGTAATGCTCCGCTCGTTCCTTAGCCCCTGGTAAAGCTGAAAGAACTTGGCGGGGTCGTCCACCTCTTGTGAATTGACCTGTTGAATGACGTCGCCGTTCTTAAGGCCTATTTTTTCGTAAATGCTGCCCGGGACGATCTCGCTGATGCGGAAACCCACGGTCTTCCCCTGCTCCACGTAGGGCAGCGCGCGGGCCTGCGTCAGGATCTGACTCATGTTCTCGGTGCTCGCAAGCACCTCTTTCTGGTCCACCGCGAACTTGCCGTCCGACAGCTTTCTCACGCTTGCGCCGCCCTGGCCGGGCGCCGGCACCGCGACGATCTTGGTGTCGTCAACGACCTGGAGGTCGGCGGTCGAACCGTCGGACCTTCTGATGGTGACCTTCTCGCGCAGGACCTTCACGATCGCCGCCCCGTCAGGCAGCTTCTCATTGATGCGGTAAAACGTCTGACCCGTGCTGTCCTCCAGCACGGCCCCCGCGAACCGGTCGCCTTCCACCGTTCCAATCAGTTTGTACGACAGGGAGGCCTCGGCCGCCGGACCGCTTGAGGGACCTTTCCCTTCGCCGAAGAGCCCGCGTTCCAGAATGGACGAGTAATCGGACAGCTCGCGGCGCGGTTGCAGCGCGACACGGTCACGCTCCATCGGCGTGGTGTACTGCGTCGCGGCATCGAGGCTCCGGCCGATCAGGGCGTCCACCGTATCGGCGAGGAAATACGCCGAAAGGGTGAGAAAAGCGACGAGCGCCAGCGTATAGATTGTTTTTCCTTCTTTCATGGTCCTTACGTTGTACTGCTTTCTTCTTAATTTACCTAAAAAATTATACTCTCTACAACAGCCGTTGTCAATTACCAACAACTTGAGAGTAAAAGGATTTTCGGCCTCTTTTTCCGTTTTCACGCAGCCGCGGAGGGCGGCTTTATTTATGAGCGGCTTAGCAAATACCTCCCGGCTCGGCGAAGCGGATGTATAGGTCAATCTTTCTTCGTAAAAAACACGAACGCCATCGCCGGTCTTTTGGAGGACACGGAGGTGACGAACTGGATGCTCTCGAATACATATCCCCTCCCCGTCCACTCGTTCAGGATCTTCTCGATTTCCTCGTCCGTTACCCTGCCCGTTTCCACGACCTTGTACGCCATGGCCGTATTATAAATGAGTATGCTTTTTTTTTCAACGCTGCTTTCAACGCGAAACTTTCCAGTTGCCATTGTGCAGGATACTAACTATAATCTGTCCATGCCGACTACCAAAAAGGAAGTCCTGACCGGCCTCGACCGCATTGAGAAGCTCTGGCCAAAAGACCTGAAGGGCGCGCGCGTCGGGCTCGTGGCGCATCCCGCCTCGGTGAACCGCAGGCTTGAACACGCGGTCGACGTTTTCCGCTGGTCCAAAAAGTTCCGTCTTGCCGCCCTCTTCGGCCCGCAGCACGGCATCCACGGTCAGACCCAGGACAATATGGTCGAGTGGGAAAGCTTCAGGGACCCCGCTTCCGGTCTCGCGGTCCACAGTCTGTACGGCAAGGTCCGAAAACCCGCGCACTCCATGCTCGAGCACTGCGATGTTCTCGCCATCGACCTGCAGGATGTCGGAAGCCGGTATTACACTTTTATCTGGACCATGGACCTCTGCATGCAGGCGTGCCGCGAGACGGGAAAGTCCGTTATCGTTCTCGATCGGCCGAACCCCATAGGCGGCCGTCTGACCGAGGGGCC
>JAXIPA010000137.1:0-18667 GCA_045403145.1 Nitrospirota bacterium
ATGAAGACCGCCTACCTCGATTACTCCATGAGCGTGATCGTGGGGCGGGCGCTCCCGGACGTGCGAGATGGGTTGAAACCCGTGCACCGCAGGATCCTGTACGCCATGTTCCGCGAGGGACTGCTGCATAATAAGAAGTACTCCAAAAGCGCGGGCGTAGTCGGCGAGGTGCTGAAGAAGTACCATCCCCATGGAGACAGCGCGGTCTATGACACCATGGTAAGAATGGCCCAGGACTTCAACATGCGTTATCCGCTGGTGGACGGCCAGGGGAACTTTGGCAGCGTGGACGGCGATCCTGCGGCGGCTTACCGATATACCGAAGCAAGGCTCACGAGGCTCGCCGAAGAGTTGCTCGCCGATATCGACAAGGAGACGGTGGATTTCACCCCGAACTTCGACGATACCACGGTTGAGCCGTCCGTGCTCCCGACTCGCGTGCCGAACCTTCTGATCAACGGCTCGGCCGGCATCGCCGTGGGCATGGCGACGAATATACCGCCGCACAATCTGTCCGAGGTCGTGGACGGGATCGTGATGATGATCGACAACCCCGAGATAGCGATTCCCGACCTTATGACCGCGATCAAAGGGCCGGACTTCCCCACGGCCGGATTTATCCACGGTTACGAAGGGATCAGGCAGGCATACACGACGGGCCGGGGCATCATCCAGATGCGCGCCCGCGCCGTGATCGAGGAAAGCAGGGGAGACCGTGAGAGCATCATTGTGACCGAACTCCCCTACCAGGTCAACAAGGCTCGCCTGCTCGAGCGGATCGCCGAGCTCGTCCAGGACAAGAAGATCACCGGCATTTCCGAGATCCGCGACGAATCGGACCGCGAAGGCATGCGCATCGCCATAGACCTCAAGAAGGGCGAGATCTCCCACGTGGTCCTGAACCAGCTCTACAAGCATACCGCCATGCAGTCCACCTTCGGCGTGATCATGCTGGCGCTCGTGAACAACCAGCCGCGGATCCTGAACCTCAGAAAACTCCTGTCGAACTTCATCCAGCACCGCAGGGAAGTGGTGATCCGGCGGACCAAGTACGACCTCAAAAAGGCCGAAGAGCGGGCCCATATCCTCCTGGGCCTCAAGATCGCCCTCGAGAATCTTGACGCCGTGATCGCGCTCATCAAGGCGTCGGCCAATCCTGACGAGGCCAAGACCGGTCTTGTTCGGGAGTTCAAGCTCTCGGAGATCCAGGCCCAGGCCATCCTCGATATGCGGCTGCAGCGGCTTACGGGCCTTGAGCGCGACAAGATCATCGCCGAATACGCAGAAGTGCTCAAGGAGATTGAGCGGCTTTCCGCGATCCTCGCGTCGGATTCGCTCGTGATGAAGATCATCCGGGACGAGCTCCTTTCGCTCAAGGCCGAGTATGGCGACGCCCGCCGGACCGAGATCGTTGCCCAGACCTCGGAGATCGACATAGAGGATCTCATTAAAGACGAGGAGATGGTGATCACTATCTCGCACGCGGGCTATATCAAGCGCAACCCCCTCACGACCTACCGCGCTCAGAAACGCGGCGGCAAGGGCAAGCTCGGCATGGAGACCAAGGAAGAGGACTTCGTCGAGCGGCTCTTTACAGCCACGGCGCACAGTTTCATCCTCTTCTTCACCAACAAAGGTCGTGTCTACTGGCTCAAGGTGCACCAGCTCCCGGAAGCGAGCAGGCAGGCCAAAGGCAAGGCCATCGTGAACCTGATCCAGATCGGACAGGATGAGCGGGTCACCGCGGCGCTTCCCGTGCGGGAATTTACGCCGGACCACTTCATCCTCATGGCGACCAAGAAGGGCATCATCAAAAAAACAGAGCTCGAATCCTACAGCCATCCGCGTCCGTCCGGCATCATTGCGATTACCCTCGAAGAAGGCGACGAACTCATCTCGGCCGAGGTCACCGACGGGAAGCGCAATGTGTTTCTCGGCACACGGGACGGTCTTTCGATCCGCTTCTCCGAGACCGACGTGCGCGAGATAGGCCGCGCGGGCAAGGGTGTGATCGGCATCCGGCTCGATGCGGGCAACGAGGTCGTGGGTATGGAGATCGTGCGTGATGATTCGACGATTCTTACCGTGACCGAGAAGGGTTACGGCAAGCGGAGCACGCTGGAAGATTACCGCAGCCAGGGCCGGGGCGGCAAGGGCATCATTACGATCAAGATAACGGAGAAAAACGGACGCGTGACCGGCATGGCCCAGGTGTCCGAGGAGGACGAGATCATCCTCATCACGACGAACGGCAAGGTGCTGCGCATCCGGGCCAGGGATATATCGGTACAAGGGCGGAACACACAGGGCGTTCGCCTCTTCGACATCGGCGAGGGAGACAAGGTGGTAAGCTTCGCCAGGGTGGTTGAGCGCGAAGATGAGAAAGAGGCGACACCGGAGAAGGGCGTCCCCGAACCGCCTGCGGGCCAGGACACCGAAGCGCCATGAAGAGAATTCTCGCGGCGCTTCTGATCGCAATGGTGCTGGTCGGGTGTGATGTTTTTGACAAGTCCGCGAACAACGAGTACGAAGCCGCGACCAAGCGCTGGAATGCGGGCGATTACCAGACGGCGGTCAGCTTATACTTCGAGCTCGTGAAAGAGCACCCCGGAAGCCCCAAGGCGGATGATGCGCTCTACTGGGCGGGCGTGACGCAGTTTCTGTATCTCGGCGAAACCGACAAGGCGCTCCAGACCCTGCGGCTCCTGCTGAAGACCTATCCGCAGCGCGACATGGCGGCGGCGGCCCAGTGGTATATCGCCCAGATCTACGAGCTGGGATACAGCGAGTATGAGCGGGCCATCGAGGAATACCGCAAGGCGGCAGCGTACAAGGACCGCGAGGTCCGGGAAAAGAGCCTCTACAGCGTCGCTGAATGTCTGTTCCGCGTCGGCAGGATAGAAGAGGCAAGGGAGACCTGGCTGCTCCAGCTCACGGAGTTTCCGAACGGCCCGCAGTCACGTCTTGCCTATTTCCGGCTCGGTACGGCAGCCTTTTCAAAAGGCGAGCTCGATGTCTCGGAGAAGTTTTACCGGAAGGCGCTTGAACAGAACGCGGACCCGGAGCTCCTGGTCAAGGCCAAGTTCGCTCTCGCGGAATGCCTCGAGCTCGGCGACAACCTGAAAGAGGCGCTTTCACTCTACAGGGAACTCGAACCGGTGTACCCAAATCCCGAGGCCATCCAGATCAAGATCCGGGCGCTCGAGAACCGGATCCTCAAGAAAAGTTATTGACAACGAATAAGGAGAATGTTACCCTAAATGCTTGATTTGCGGTTTGTCAGGGAGAATGCGGATGCGGTCGAGGCGGGGCTGGCCCGGCGGGGGGCGCGCCTTGACCTGACGGAGTTTCTCGCGCTGGATTCAAAACGGCGCGCAGCCCAACAGGAAATAGAAGTCCTTCGCCGCAGGCGCAATGAAGTGTCCGAGGAGATCGGCCGGCTCAAGAAGGCCGGCCAGCCTGCGGAAGACAAGGTCGCGGAGATGCGCGGCGTCGGGGACACGATCTCGGCGCTCGAGAACAGCACCCGCGAGGTTGAAGACGCCCAGCGGAACATCCTGCTCACGATTCCGAACCTGCCGCATACCTCGGTTCCCGACGGTAAAGATGAGAACGACAATGTGGAAATCCGGCGCTGGTCGCCTCAGGGCGGAGAGCCCCCGTCGTTCTCCTTCGAACCGAAACCGCACTGGGACCTGGCCGAGTACCTGGACATTATCGATTTTGACCGGGCTGCCAAGATCACCGGCGCCCGTTTCGCTCTTTACCGGGGCATGGGCGCGAAGCTCGAGCGGGCACTGATCAACTTCATGCTCGACCTCCATACCACGGAACACGGCTACCTCGAAGTGCTGCCGCCGTTCATGGTGAATAAAACCAGCATGACCGCGACGGGCCAGCTTCCAAAGTTCGAGGAGGAGTTGTTCCGGGTGGAGAACGGGGCCTATTACCTGATTCCCACAGCAGAAGTCCCGGTGACCAACATCCACCGGGACGAGGTCCTGCCGGAAGAGGACCTTCCGGTGCTTTATACCGCGTATACACCCTGCTTCCGGCGCGAGGCGGGCTCATACGGCAAGGACACGCGCGGACTCATCCGCCAGCACCAGTTCAACAAGGTGGAGCTCGTCAAGTTCGCGCGGCCCGATACTTCGTATGATGAGCTCGAAAAACTGACCGGAAATGCGGAAGAGATTCTGAAGCGCTTGGGACTTGCCTACCGCGTGATCGTACTGTGCACGGGGGACATGGGTTTTTCCGCGGCAAAAACCTACGACATTGAGGTCTGGCTTCCCGCCCAGAACAAGTATCGCGAGATTTCGTCCTGTTCCAACTTCGAGGATTTCCAGGCGCGGCGCGGGAATATCCGCTTCAAGTCGAAAAGCGACAAAAAGACCGGGCTGGTGCATACGTTGAACGGCTCAGGCCTTGCGGTCGGGCGGACGGTGGTTGCAATCCTGGAGAATTACCAACAGCCTGACGGGACGGTCGTAATTCCCGAAGTGCTCCGGCCGTATATGGGGGGCGCGGAGAGAATAGCCAGGAGATAATTGCGGATTTCGGAATGCGGATTGCGGAATAAAAATCCGAAATCCGAAATCTACAATCCGAAATCGAATCGGAGAGATGGCCGAGCGGTTTAAGGCGGCGGTCTTGAAAACCGTTGAGCGAAAGCTCCGGGGGTTCGAATCCCTCTCTCTCCGCCATACATAATTGCGGATTTCACCCTGCACTCGTGCCAGGCACTCGTAAACGCTGGGTGCAGGCGGAATGCGGAGTGCGGATTTACATAAAGAGGAGGGGAACAGATAGACGGTTAAGCGGTTTGCCGAATCTTTATTCCGCAATCCGCAATCGACAATCCGAAATGCAATAACGGAGAGGTGGCCGAGCGGCTGAAGGCAGCTGCCTGCTAAGCAGTTGTGGGGGTAACTCCACCCCGGGTTCGAATCCCGGCCTCTCCGCCATTTTATAAAAACGAATCGCAGGACACAGGGTGCCGGGAGAGGGGTTTTTCCCATCGCCGGCCAGGCATACTTTTCAAGGAGGGTAACACAATGCTGAAGAAGATGGTTGCAGTAGCTTTGGTTCTGGTTCTTGCGGGCTCGTTCGGGGCCTGCAAAAAGAAGGAAGAGAAGCCTCAGGTGCCTGCCGGACATCCGAGTATGGAAGGCGGAATGCCGCCTGCGGGTATGCCATCAGCGGGCATGCCAGCCATGCCAAAGGTAGACCGTCAGATCGTAGTTCCGAAAGAAGTAGCGGCGAAGTGGACCGCGGTGAAGCTCAATATTGAAGACAAGGCAGCAAAGAACAAGAAAGAGTATGTGGTGAACGTCGGTTCCGAGCTGGCCGTGCCGAACACACAGATGAAGATCAAAGTGCTCGCGTTCCTGCCTGATTTCAGAATGGGTGAAAAGGACATCACCTCGGCGTCGGACAAGCCGAACAATCCTGCCGCCCAGATCGCGGTTCAGGAGCCGGGAAAAGAAGAATGGAAGGGCTGGCTGTACTCAATGCATCCCGGCATTCATCCGTACCAGCACGAGAAGCTCGCCATCACCCTCGTTGGCGGCGTATCAAAGTAGTTCCTGCTTTTTCGGATAGTTGCAGAACCAAAACGTGCACAGATGTGTTTTCGCGCATCTGTGCACGTTATTTGCGCCCATAGCTCAGCTGGATAGAGCAACGGACTACGAATCCGTAGGCCAGAGGTTCGAATCCTCTTGGGCGCACCACTATTAAAAGAGAAGGTGGGGAGTTAAGAAGATGAGAAGTTGGGTGGGGGAAGGATTTTCACAGCTTCCCATCATCTCACCTTCCGAGCTTCATGGTGTCATGCAGCAGATGACCGATATCGATTTCATGCGTCTGGCGCTGGCGGAGGCTGAGAAGGCGGCTGCCATGGGCGAGACGCCGGTCGGCGCCGTACTCGTCATCGGCGATGAAGTGATCGCCGCGGCGCACAATATGCGCGAAACATGGCAGGACCCCGCAGCCCATGCAGAGCTGCTCGTCGTACGCGAGGCGGCGGCCCGGTTGGGCAGATGGCGGCTTCAGGATGCGACAGTCTATGTAACCCTTGAGCCGTGTCTCATGTGCTCCGGCGCACTGGTGCTTGCGAGAGTCGGCAGACTCGTGTACGGCTGCCGGGACCCCAAAGCCGGCGCGCTCGGCTCCGTGTATGATGTGGTGCGCGACGGCAGGCTGAATCATACCTACCGGATCACGCCGGGAGTGCTTGAGGCGGACTGCCGTGAATTGCTCACCGGTTTTTTTGCAAGGCTGAGAGCGGAATAGTTCAGAGTTCGGAGTTCACAGTTCAGAATGGTAAGTCTGGCGCGGCAATGACCGGAGGTTTATTCTGAGCTTGGAACTGTGAACTTTGCACTGTTGTTTCCGGAGAGGTGGCCGAGCGGCTGAAGGCGGCAGTCTCGAAAACTGTTGTGGGGGTAACTCCACCGGGGGTTCAAATCCCCCCCTCTCCGCCATATAATAATATAATAGTTCAGAGTTAATAGTACGGAGTTCAGAGTTAAGAAAGGCTAAAGATTAAGAAGTAAGTAGGTTTTCAGTTTTTAACTGTGAACTGAGAACTTTTGAACTGAAGTAAACCGGAGAGGTGGCCGAGCGGCTGAAGGCGCACGCTTGGAAAGCGTGTTTAGGGAAACCTAACGTGGGTTCGAACCCCACCCTCTCCGCCATTTATAATTGCGGATTTCACCCTGCACTCGTTTATGGCCGCGCTTTCGCGAGAGCAGGCTACGCTAGGCACTCGTAAACGCTGGGCGCAGGCGGAATGCGGAATTATAAATCCGAAATTCGAAACCTACAATCCGAAATTGAAATGCGCTCATGAGCCCGGGTCCTGCGCAACCACGGTCCCGTGAATCCCGTCAGGTCCGGAAGGAAGCAGCGGTAAGCGGGTTCCGGGTGTGCCGCAGGGGCGCCCGGGTTTATGAGCCTTTTTTGTTCGTGGAGGAGGTATGCTGAGAAAAGCCTGGATTCCCGCTGGAGCCTGCCCCGGCATGATTAAAGCAGGGGCGGGAATGACCCTGTGCAGATCGTTTGAGGGCAGGTTTTTTTATTCCGCATTCCGCAATCCGCATTGAGGCATCAATGAGTTACCAGGTGCTTGCCAGAAAATGGCGTCCCCAGATTTTCGAAGATGTGGCCGGCCAGGAGCACATCACGCGGACGCTCCAGAACGCGATCTCTTCGGGCAGGCTGGCGCATGCCTTCCTGTTTTCCGGACCGCGCGGCGTGGGAAAGACAACGACGGCGCGCATCCTCGCGAAAGCGCTCAACTGCGCAGAGGGCCCCACGCCGACGCCCTGCGGCAAATGCGACTCCTGCATTGAGACCACGGCCGGCGCCTCCGTAGACGTTGTCGAGATCGACGGCGCGTCGAACCGGGGCATCGAGCATATCCGGGAGCTGCGCGAGGCCGTCAAGTACGCGCCCGTGGGCGGCAAGAACAAGGTCTACGTGATCGACGAAGTCCATATGCTCACGAATGAGGCCTTTAATGCCCTCTTGAAGACCCTCGAAGAACCGCCGCCGCACGTCATTTTCATCTTCGCCACCACGGAACCGCAGAAGATCCCCGCCACCATACACTCCCGCTGCCAGCGCTACGGTTTCAAGCGCGTTGCGCTTCACGATATCATCGACCGGCTGCGCACCATCGCTGGCGCCGAAGGGATCACCATCACCGACCGCGGGCTCGGCATGATCGCACGGGCCGCGGAAGGCAGCATGCGCGATTCGCAAAGCCTCCTCGACCAGGCGGTTTCGTACAGCGGCATGGAGATCAAGGACGAGGACCTTCAGGCCATCCTCGGCGTTGTCGCCCAGGAAGGGCTGCTGCAGTTTACCGCCGGGTTGCTGGGACGGGATGCGGCGGGCCTGTTGAAACAGGTCGATGTTCTGCTTGAGCGGGGGCAGGACATGCGCCAGTTCCTGTCGGGCGTGGTTGAGCATCTGCGGAACCTCATGATTGTGAAAATAGCGGCGGAACCCGGCCACATCATCGAGCTTCCCGCGGCAGACATCGAGGCCATCAAAAAGCAGGCCGCGGGCGCGGATTCCGATCAGCTGCTCATGCTCTTCGACAGCCTGTCCAAGACGCTCGACGACATGCGCTGGTCTCCGCACCAGCGGTTCACGCTTGAGGTCGGATTGATCAAAGCCGGCAGTCTTGCGCCGCTTCAGCCCCTTGCCGACGTCCTCGGCCGCATGAAAGAACTCGAGGCCAGGCTTGCCTCGGGCAAGCAGCCGCAGGCCCCGGCCGGCCACGCGGCGCACTCGGCGCAGAGGGTCAGCGAACCACGCGCGCCCTATGCCGCTGCTTCGCGGTCTGTACTCCCGTCGTCCCAGTCTGCCGCAGCAGCAGGGGGCCCGGAGCATAACGATCTCTGGAACAGGGTCATGACCGTGTTGCGGGCAAAAAAACCGAGTCTGGCCCCCTTTCTTGAACACAGCAGGCTTCTCGAGGTTTCTGATACGACCTGGGTGGTCGGCGTGAAGGGCGGTTTTCAGGCCACCCAGGTGGAAAAAAAGGAGAACCGGGATTTTATCGAGCTGACAGCGGGAGAGGTGCTTGGTAAGAAGGTCCAGGTGAAGGTCCAATCCCTCGGTGAAGCGTTAAAATCCGAGGGAAAAACAAAACATCTCAGGAAAGACGGGCCTGAAGCGCAGGACCCCGCTGTCCAGGACGTTTTGCGGGTGTTCCCGCAGGGCGAGGTCATCGAGCACGACAATCTGTCGGAGTAAACAACAGGATATCCCCGTTTTCCCACCAATCATTTATTTTTTTTATACAGCCATAAACCCCGCAATTTTTGTTGCAAAACCGTAAATTTTCTTTTACTATACACTTCCTTGTCGGGTTTTTATAAATTTACAGCCTAGGATTTTCTATGTCAAAAAACATGCTCAGCAATATCATGAAGCAGGCCCAGCAAATGCAGGAGCGGGTAAAAAAGCTCCAGGAGGAAGCCGCGGGCAAGACCGTCGAGGCCACCTCGGGCGGCGGCATGGTGACGGTGGTCGCCAATGGCCGCCAGGAAGTGCTTTCCATCAAGATCGACCCTTCCGTCGTCGACCCGAAGGACATTGAAATGCTTCAGGACCTGGTCACGGCCGCGGTGAACGAGGCGCTCAGAAAATCCCAGGACCTGATGAAAGAGGAAATGGGCAAACTTACGTCCGGCATGGGGCTTCCTCCGGGGCTGTTCTGATTTGCAGACCCCGCTTAACGATTGCTGGCGCAAGCTTTGGATTTTTGTCAATCCGCGTTTTTTCGCAATCCACAATCCGAAATTGATATGATTCACGGTGATCAAGACAGAACAACGGCGGTGAAGGAGCAGGAACAACCGTCCCGGGCCGCCTCGCAGACACGAAAGCAGGGAAGGACCGGGGCGCAGATCGCCGCAGTTTCCGGCCGGGCCCTCGGCGGCATGGTCGAGGCTTTCATGAAGCTTCCCGGCATCGGCAGAAAGAGCGCCGAACGTCTCTCCTTTGCCGTGCTCGGCATGCCGAAGGACGAGGCAGCGGGCATCGCACAGGCCATCCTGGACCTCAAGAACAACAGCCGGTACTGCGCCGTCTGCAACAACATCACCGAGGACGAGACCTGCGGTATCTGCCGCGACGAGAAGCGGGACACCGCACGGATCTGCGTGGTGGAAGAGCCGAGCAACATCCTCATCCTCGAAAAGAGCGGCGTCTTCCGGGGACGCTATCATGCGCTCCTGGGCGCGATCGCGCCGCTCGACGGCATCGGTCCCGAGGACCTCAGGATCGACGGCTTGATGGAGCGGCTCAGAACCGGCGCCATCAAGGAAGTCATCATCGCGACGAACCCGACGGTCAAGGGCGAGACCACGGCCCTCTATCTTTCAAGGTTGATCAAGCCCCTGGGCATCGGCGTAAGCCGCATCGCGTACGGGCTTCCCGTCGGAGGGGACATCGAGTACGCGGACGAGAACACGGTCCAGCGGGCGCTGGAAGGCCGGCGGGAAATGTAAAGTCCCGCTTGCGGGACGGCGTAGCTTTTGACGTCATTCCCGCTCGTCGGGAATCGTAGTTGAATTTCATTATTATTCTCAATCTAAAAGGGACGATTCCGGACACCCTGCACTACGCTTCGCTCATAACCGCTGGGTGCAGGCAAGCCGGAATGACAGCAAAGACGCCCCGGGTAATTTATAATTTGCACTAAAGGTTTTGTTAGGAGGTTTCTATGGCAGAAATGATCGAGATCAGATGGCACGGCAGGGGCGGTCAGGGGACCGTCACCGCGGCCAAGGTGCTCGCCGACGCGTGTCTTTCCGGCGGCCGCCAGGTGCAGGCCTTTCCGGAATACGGGCCTGAGCGCGCGGGTGCGCCGCTACGCGCGTACAACCGCATCAGCGAGAAGACGCTCCGCATGCACTGCCCGGTGCTGAACCCCGGTGTGGTGGCGGTGGTGGATGCGTCGCTCCTGGACGCGATCAACGTGGCCGAGGGCGCGAAGGACGACGCCGTCTTCGTCATAAATACGACCAAGGACCCGAAGGAGGTCCGGGCAAAACTCAAGGCCAAGCCCTCGCAGAGGGTCTTCACCATAGACGCGACCAAGATCGCGATCGATACCATCGGCAGGCCCATGCCCAACGCGCCCATGCTCGGCGCGGTCAACAGGGCCACGGCCATAGTGGGCATGGACGTACTGCTCGAGGACGTGAAAGGCAGCTTCGGAAAGAAATTCGCGCAGAAGATCATTGACGGAAATCTCGCCGCGGTCAAGCGCGGGTACGAGGAGGTAAAGCAGGGATGAAACAGATGAACTGGAAAGAGCTGCCGCATGCCGGTACGGTCCTCAAAGCCGGCAACGCGCATGAATACAAGACCGGTTCGTGGCGTTCGTATAAGCCGCGCTGGATCGAGGAGAACTGCATTCAGTGCCTGTTCTGCTGGATCTACTGCCCGGATACGGCGGTCGTGGTGAAGGATGAGAAAATGACGGGTTTCGACTACGACCACTGCAAGGGCTGCGGCGTCTGCGCCATGGAGTGCCCGGGCAAGAAGGGCAACAAGGCCATCGTCATGGAAGAGGAGGGCAAATAACATGACAGTAATGACGACCAAGACCGTTGCGGTAACCGGCAACCAGGCCGTTGCCGAAGCGCTCCGCCAATTAAACCCCGATGTGATGCCGGCGTATCCCATCACGCCGTCCACGGGCATCATGGAAGCGTTCACTTCATTTGTGTCTAATGGTAAGGTTGACACCGAGACGATCCTCGTGGAGAGCGAGCACAGCGCCATGAGCGCGGCAATCGGCGCCGCGGCCGCGGGCGGCCGGGTGGCCACGGCTACCTCCGCCCAGGGTATGGCGCTCATGTGGGAGATGCTCCATATCGCCTCGGGCTACCGTTTGCCGATCCTGATGGAGCTCGTGAACCGGGCGCTCTCGGCCCCGCTCAATATTCACGGCGACCATTCAGACGGCATGACCATGCGCGACTGCGGCTGGATCCAGCTCTTCTGCGAAAACGCCCAGGAGGCCTATGACAACACGATCATGGCCTACCGGATCGCGGAGCACAGGGACGTGCGGCTCCCAATCGCGATCAACATGGACGGTTTCATCATCAGCCACTCCATTGAAAGCATGCAGTACGTGACCGATGATGACGTGAAGAAGTTCGTGGGCGAGTACATCGCCATCGACCCGCTCCTTGATCTTGACAACCCCAAGAGCATCGGCGCCCTGGTGCTGCCGGAATACTACATGGAGCACAAGCGCGCCCAGCACGAGGCCATGCTGAACGTGAAGAAGGTGGTAGCCGACGTGTCAGCCGAATTCGCCAAGCTCACGGGCAGGAAATACGAGCTGTTCGAGTCCTATCGGCTTGAGGACGCGGAAGTCGTCATCGTTGCCTTGAACTCGGCAGCAGGCACGATCAAGGACGAAGTGGACCGCTATCGCGAAAAAGGCGTAAAGGCCGGACTCCTGAAGCCCAGGATGTTCCGCCCCTTCCCGTACGAGGAAGTGGGAGCGGCGCTCAAAAACGCCAAGGCCGTCTGCGTCATGGACCGGGCGGATTCCTACGGCGGATTCGGCCCGCTCTTCATGGAGATCGCTTCCGCAGTGTATCCCCATCGGGGTCCGGTGATATTCGACAAGATCTACGGCCTCGGCGGCAGGGACCTGATGCCGCTTGATGTGGACAAGGTGATCGACGAGACCATCGAGGTAGCGAAAACCGGCAAGGTGAAGATGATGAAGGAGTATATTACGGTAAGGAATTAAGGATATTATGAATCGGGGAAACGGTGAATGGGTGAATCGGAGAGGAAGATCTCCGCTTCCCCGTTTCTCCCCCACTCCGTTTCATAGTGGTTCCCCTACCTTAAGGAGAATAATATGACCACGACACAGGAAAAACCCCTGACCTTAAAATCGCTCTCGCACAAGCAGGACCTCTTGACCGGCGGGCACCGCATGTGCTCCGGCTGCGGCGCGCCGACTATCGTGCGCCAGGTCCTTCTGGCCATTGACGAGCCGGTGATCATCGCCAACGCCACGGGTTGCCTTGAGGTATCGACCTGCCTGTTCCCTTACACGGCCTGGAAAGTGCCGTGGATGCACAGCGCCTTCGAGAACGCCGCAGCCACGGCCTCCGGCATCGAAACCATGTACCGCGCGCTCCGGAAGAAAGGCAAGATCAGCAAAGACATCAAGTTCATCGCCTTCGGCGGCGACGGCGGCACCTATGACATCGGGTTCCAGGCCCTCTCGGGCGCCATGGAGCGCGGCCACCAGCTTCTCTACATCTGCTACGACAACGGCGCGTACATGAACACCGGCATCCAGCGCTCGAGCGCCACGCCCTTCGGCGCCGATACGACCACCTGTCCCGTGGGCTCCGTGGTCCCGGGCAAAGGCCAGCGCCGCAAGGACCTTACCCGCATCATGGCCGCGCACAACGTGGCCTATGCGGCCCAGGCCTCGCCGCATAACTGGAAGGACCTCATGACCAAGGTGAAAAAGGCCCTGGCCACGAACGGCCCCGCCTATATGGGCGTTGTCGCCCCCTGCAACCGCGGGTGGAGGACCCAGACCAACGACTCGATGCAGCTCTCGAAGCTCGCGGTCGAGACCTGCTACTGGCCGCTCTATGAAGTGCAGGGCGGCAAGTGGACCATCAACTACGATCCCAAGGACAAGAAAAAGCCCGTGGCCGAGTGGCTGAAGCCCCAGGGCAGGTTCAAGCACCTCTTTGCCCCGGGCAACGAGGCCCTGCTTGAGAAGTTCCAGAATTTCGTGGATGAGGACTGGCAGAGCCTCCACAAGCTCCAAGAGATGTCCAAGGCCTAGCCAGTTTACCATTTTGTTCAACCAAAAAATAGCCGGGGAGATGCCTCCCCGGCTATTTTCGTTGAAAGCAGCAACCAAAAAAAGGCTTGAAATATCACGGTCACTATGGTTTAATAGCCTCACTTGCGCATATTTTCGGGCAGGCGCGGTCACTTTGAACGAGGAGATACAACCATGCTGGGTTCCGATTTGGTGATGTATGAAGAAGAATTTAAGCAGATAGACGGAGAACTCCAGCGCCTCCTCCAGCAGGCGAACGCGAAGGTCGTGTTTCTCGTGGATAAGAACGGCCAGCTCATCGCGGCCACCGGCGAAACGGAAAATCTGGACACCACGTCGCTTGCGTCGCTGACCGCGGGCAACATCGCTGCCACCGGCGGCATGGCCAAGCTTCTGGGCGAGAAGGAGTTCTCGATCCTCTTCCACGAGGGCGCCCGGGACAACATTCACATTTCCATAATCGGCCAGCGGGTGATCCTGGTTGTTATTTTTGATCAGCGCTCGTCGCTGGGCCTGGTGCGGCTCCGGGTGAAAAAAAGCGCGGACATACTCGGAGGCATTTTCAGCCAGCTTCTGCAAAAGGTGGAAACGGAAAAAGGCCCGGGCAAAGGCATTGAATCCCCTTTTGCCGAGATCACCGACGAAGATATTGATAAGCTCTTCGGATAGTCCGGCCGCGGGTAAGCACTGATCAGCGCAGGGAGAGGAATTACCGTTCAATGTCCTTTATCAATTATTCGTCGCGAGAAATCAACTGCAAGATCGTTTTTTACGGCCCGGGGCTCTGCGGCAAGACGACCAATCTGCAGTGGATTTATAAAAAGACCAACCCGGACAGCAAGGGCAAAATGATTTCGCTTGCGACCGAGACCGAGCGCACGCTGTTCTTCGATTTCCTGCCCCTCGCCCTCGGAGAGATCCGCGGCTTCAAGACCCGGTTTCATCTCTACACCGTGCCCGGCCAGGTGTTCTACGACGCGAGCCGCAAGCTCATTTTGAAGGGCGTCGACGGCGTGGTGTTCGTGGCCGATTCTCAGATCGAGCGTATGGAAGCAGACATCGAGAGCATGGAGAACCTCCGCATCAATCTCGCCGAGCAGGGCTATGATCTTGAAAAAATACCCTTCGTCGTCCAATACAATAAGCGGGACCTCCCGAACGTGGTACCGGTGGAGGAGCTGCGGAAATCGCTCAACCTGCGGAATGTCCCGGATTTCGAGGCCGTGGCAAGTGACGGCACGGGTGTGTTCGACACCCTAAAAGCGATCGCCAGGCTCGTGATCATGGAGCTCAAAAAGGGACGGGAAGGGTAGGTTTCGGCTGCGGGTTGCGGAAGTACGGAGTGCGGAATTGTATCGCAGAAAACCCGTTGACTTAAATTATCGCATATGGTATTTTTACGTCTCTCATCTGCACGTCCTAAAGAATTGATCATTCCCGGATAGCTCAGTCGGTAGAGCGGGTGGCTGTTAACCACCATGCCGCAGGTTCGAGTCCTGCTCCGGGAGCCATAACAGCCAAAGCCGCTGAATGTTGTCCATTCAGCGGCTTTTTATTTGCGGGATGTCTGAGGCATTAACAAACAGCGGGGAAGGCAGCTTCACGAGAGCGATCTCTCACGTCGTCTCCTCCCCCTACCTGGAGGACGCTCCCATGTCAAGGAGCGTGCTCTTCATTGACCGTCGCGACAAAAGGGTCAGAACCTGTAGTCCTGACCCTTTCCTACTCCCGCCCTTGTCGCTGCGACCGCTCAATCATCCTCACGTTCAAACCCTCCAAAGAACGGCTCCTCTTCAAAACCAAAGAACCCGAAGTCATCATCGAAGAGGAATGGGTTGATGACGGGCCGGTTGAAGAGGAACGGGTTAAAGGCGAACGGGTTAGCAAACGGGTTGAAGAACGGCCTTCCGAACGGCGGCGGAACTATTATCGGCCTCGGCCCCACGAACGGTTGATTGAACCCGGGTCGAACGATGACCGCGCCGGATGGCACAACCTGCGCGCTCGCGCTGTCGCTCATGACGAACGTCATACCGATCAGAACCGCGACAACGACGATAGCGTAGCTCATTATTCTTTTGGATGTCATGCTTATTCACTTCCTTTCCCGATTGCCTCTTGAGATATGCTATCGAAAACATGACCTACTCACCTATAAATAAGATAGAACGAATCCTGATTACTGTCAAGTAGTACATAAACCGCGCAACTATCTGATTATCATGAAAGTCCAGTATAAAACTTTAATATGAATTTATTATAAAACCGTGACTTTCTTAATTTTTCGGTGGGGTGTGAAAAAAGGGCCCGGCCTGTCACAGCCCGGCCCTTTCGTTTAGCAGCTTTTTGGTTTGCGACCGCTCAATCGTCGCGCTCTTCTCTCTCGAAGAAATTTTCTCTGTCAAAGAAGAAGTCTTCTCTGTCGAAGAAGAACTCTTCCTCTTCTTCCTCAAAGAAGAAATCGTCATCAAAGAGGAACGGGTTGAAGAACGGCCTCCTCACCACGAACCGGTCGTCATCAAACCCCGGACGAACGATAATCGCGCTGCTGCTGGTTCCCGCATACACATCATCGCTCATGACGAAGGTCATGCCGATCAAGACGGTAGCGACGATGATCGCAAACACCATGACGGCTTTCACTGTTCTGGTTGCCATAATCGTCCACTTCCTTTCCGGGTTGCCCCGAATTGCCTCACGTCCCTGTTTATAGGATAAAACCAATCCTCATTTATGTCAAGTACTACATAAACCATGCAACCATCTGATACTATAATACGATAAGTTCGAGCAGGAAGTATGCGGATGAGACAGGGCGGAACAACACCATGTGTCAAAGATAAGAAAAAAGCAGTATCTGAAAAGGAATGAACGGAGATGCAAACCGGCTTTGGTATGATTCAGGCTTACCGGGCGCCGGACCGGGCTTTCCGCAGCGCATCGGCAAATTTCGGAAGGGAGCGCTCGATCATATCATCATTTGCGGTAAGGGAAATGCGGAACCAGCCGGGAAGCTCCATCAGCGCCCCCGGAATGCAGAAGATGTTATAGTCGACGAGCATCCGCACGAAAGCCGCATCATCGTCAAGGGGTGAGCGCACGAGAACATAAAATGTGCCCTCGGGAACAGATGTCTCGTACCCCATTTCGCGGAGCGCCTCCACCATCCGGTCGCGCTTTTTCTGAAGATGGGCGATATCGACGGAAATACGGTCGAGGTCGGCCAGGGCATGCTGGAGGAGGGCATTCGGAAAGGCCCACCCGCAGAGCATCTGAAGGGAATCGAGCGCATCCCGCATCACAGTCTTCCCAGCCATGTCGGGCGGCAAAGCGATGAAGCCCATTCTCTGGCCCGGCGTGAGCAGGACCTTCCCGTACGTGTAGATCAAGAACGTATCAGGATAGAACCCGGTCGGGCTGTGGTACGGACGGCCGTCGAAGACGATCCGGCTGTACGACTCATCGGAGACCAGATAAACCGTCCGGCCGCTGCGTCTTCCGGCCGCTGCCAGGAGCGCTGCCAGGCGTTTCAGCGTATCGGGTGAATAAATCTTTCCCGTGGGGTTGTGCGGCGAATTGATGATAACAGCCCGCGTTTTCGACGTTACCGCCTTCTCGAGCGCGTCGAGTTCCAGGTCATAGGTTTTCGGATCGATTCTTACCCGCACCGGCGTACCGCCGGCGATGATGATCATTCCCTCGTACTGGAACCAGGGTGGACTGATGAAGATCACTTCGTCTCCGGGCTCGATGATAGTTCCGAGCACGACATGCAGCCCCGCGGTCGCCCCGTTCGTCACGAAGATGTCTTCTTCCTCGAAGTTTATTCCGCGCCATGCGCGCAGGGATTCCGCCAGGACCGCGCGCGAGGCAGGCTCATTCGTCTTGTAGGCATACCAGTGGATATTTTCCGGGACCACGCAGCGCTGGAGCGCTTCCACGAAGCCGCGAGGCGGCAGGTCGTGCGGGTTCCCGATGGTGAAGTCGCAGGCGTCGGGATCGCCGAGACGGCGGGTCAATCCGGGCTCCTCAAAAAAACGCTTGATCGGCGCTATCGTATCGAGCGCGGCCATTGTCCGCGCCGGTAGAATGCTTCCTTGCATGATTGTCTCCTTTTCTCCTGCGCCTGCCCTCATTACGGCTTCCGGCCGGTGACGATGTTCCAGTAACCGAACGTCGGTACCACACTGACATCAATAAAACCGGCCTCCTTCAGTATGAGCGATAGCTCGCTGCCCGAAAACTGCTGTCCCTCGGTCCACATGAGCATGGACACGTTATATCCTGCGACGGTGAAAGGACCGGTTTTTTCCCTGTTATAGAGCATCTCGTGGAGGATGATGCGCCCGCCCGCTTCAAGGGCGTCGAAGCTCTTCCGCGTCAGGAAGCGACATTTCCCGGGTGTAAAATCGTGAAAGATATCCGAATAAAAGTGCAGGTCCGCCGGAGGAAAGGGGTCGCTCCATATATTGAAGGTCTGTGTTGAGATTCGGTCCTTTAAACCGTAGGAAGAAATATATTCCTCTGCCACGGAACATACGGCCGCGAGGTCGAGGACGATCGCCCGCAATGCCGGCCACCTTTGCGCTGCGCCTATGGAATGTACGCCCGATCCGCCGCCTGCATCGAGCATCGTCCGGTGGCCCGTGAGATCGATTTTGTCAGGCCAGGCCAGCGCGGCGCCCATGCTGTGGCTGTGCATCATGCGGGTGAATACCCGCGCCCGTTCCGCCTGTCCTTCGTGCGACGCATAGAGGTCTTCACCGCCGTAGACCTGGGGGACATTGGTGAGCGCGGCTTTTTTCAGCTTGTCGAAGATAAGGACGCCGTTCGCAATTGAGACGTCGAAAAAATTGCCGAAATACGCGGGGCCGCCCTCGACCAGATAATCCTCGGACACGGGCGTGAGCGAGTATCGGCCGTCCGTGATCGTGAGCAGGCCGAGGGAAACGCATACCGAAAGAAGCGCTTCCGCGGGGCGCGGGGCGAGATTGAGTGCGTCGCAAAGCTCCGCCTGAGTAAGATGTTTTTTCGCGAGAAGGGAAAAGAGCTTGAGGTCATGGGCAAGGAGGACGGCCTGATAACCGTATATTCCCATGATGATGTCCCAGAGAGGCCGATCGTCGGTCCTGGGCTTTCGTATCTCTGATGGTTTAAGGTCGCTCACCGGATCGCGTTCCTCCGCTTTCTTGATGTTTTTTATTTTACCTGTTCCTTCCATTTTAATCAATTTATTCCTTGTTAGCGTTCCCATGCTTACCCCGCAACTGTTCTCCATGGTCTTGACCGTCGGCGGAA
>JAXIPA010000174.1:0-10574 GCA_045403145.1 Nitrospirota bacterium
GTGTGCTCTTCCGATCTATCGAGCGCCACGAGGAGATCGACCTTTGCATGGGGAGCGGCGAGCGGTTTGTCCGAGATACGGATCTGGTAGAAGTTATGGCCGCCGCGGACGCGGGACTCGTAGTCCTGATTGCTGAAGACATGGTATCCGGCCCGGGTGAAGACGCGGCCAAGGGCTTCGCCGATGGTCTGTATGCCCTGCCCTGCTTCACCGCCGATTTTGATGGTGTAATCCATGGTCATGCTTTCCTTCGCGTACTTGGCGCCTTGGCGGTAAGATATTTTTCATTTTAGATTTTTGAAAATTTGCGCGAAACAGACCAGAGCAGTCACTTTTTTTCTTCGCTGATGTCCTCGATCGTGATCACACCCGAGGCAAGAAGTTCGGTAAGGAAGACATACCCGCCGCAAGGCCGGGCCGTCCGGTCCTGCGCAAAGTCGCAGTCATGTTCCCGAAAATCACAGGCTCCGCATACGTGGTGAATCACAAGTTCGATTGTCGTGTGATCAAGGTCCCGTCCAGGCCTGCCCTCGACGGACAGCCGCCTGCCCGCGCGCATCAACCGTTCCGCAATGAAAGCCCCGCGGCATAGGAGCTCTTCGTTTTTGCCGGGTTTATAATAGACGCAGAATGGTTTACAGAGCGTCCGAACCAAAGCCTTATTTTTTTGCATACTGATTGATTATAACAAAAACCGCTTTGCAGTGCTATAATTACCCCATGAATTATCACCTGTCTCGGCGGGCCGTGCTGAAATGGCTCGAAGTCCCGTCCGTTTATCAGATCGCCAAAGACGAACTCTATGAGCTTGACAGCGACTCCTTCCGATTTTTGAAAAGCTGCGCTTCGGAGGGAGGTTGCCCATGCAAGGACGGGGCATTCATCGATTACTGCATGGAAGAGGGATTGCTCACGACGGAGAAAGTGCTCGTGCGGCGGCCTCCTCTCATTAAAGCGTTTGAACCGTCCCTTCGATACCTTGAACTCCAGATCACGGACTCCTGCAACCTTAGGTGCAAGCATTGTTACATCGGTGATCCATCACAGAACGAACTGTCGCCGCATGCCGTGGGAACAATTTTGAAGGAATTTGAGGAAATGCAGGGACTGCGATTGCTGATCACCGGAGGCGAGCCGCTCCTCCACGGAAAATTCGACGAAATAAACGAGCTGCTGCCGGACTTTTTTCTCAGAAAGGTATTATTCACAAACGGGATACTGTTGACGAAGGGCCTCCTCGGCGCGCTGAAGGTTGATGAGATCCAGGTGAGCATCGACGGGCTTGAGCATGCCCATGACAGCATCCGCGGACCCGGAACGTTCAAACGCTCCCTGGAATCCGTGAAACATGCGTTGGATGCGGGTTTCGATGTCTCCATCTCGACCATGGTGCACCGGGGAAACCTTGCCGACTTCGACAGTATGGAGCGATTGTTCAAGAATATGGGCATCAAGGACTGGACCGTGGACATCCCCTGCCTGACCGGCCGCTTCAGGGACAACAGCAGCTTACAGGTCACCGCTGATGAAGGGGGCAGATACCTGGGATACGGCTACGGGGGCGGTCTCCATTCGAACGGTCCGGGATACGGCTGCGGCCTCCATCTCATGGCAGTGATGGCTGACGGTAAGATAGCGAAGTGCGCCTATTATCATGACGCAGCGGTCGGGACGGTCAAAGAGGGGCTCAAGGCGGCCTGGCGCAGGTTGAAGCCTGTCCAACTGAGCGGACTGAAATGCAATTGCGAATATCTGGAGGTTTGCCGGGGCGGTTGCCGGTACCGCGCTGAACTGCTCGAAGGAAAAGGCGGAAAGGACCTGTACCGCTGTTCGCTCTATGGTATAATATGAGGTAATTACCGTTCGTCTTTACAGCCGGGCAGGTCGGACGCGGCGGCTAAACCTGCTTATCACCAGAATAACTTAATAGGGAAGGGAGGGAATCGGATGACGATCAGGAAAGTTATAAAAAAAATGGCGGTAACCTGTAAGTGCAAAAGCTCTTGCTGATAAGCGACAGGCACCCCAAAACAAACGAGCCCGGAAGTTTCATCCCGGGCTCTTCTCATTTTCCCAGGTTCGCTAATCCTCAGGCCGCATTCCGGCTGAATACCTCACGCTCCGCGAAATTCTTGATAAACTGCGCGACCTGAAAACCCAGGTATACGCACTTGACGCCGTTCATGCAGTCGTCAGCGTCCTTCTTCTCAAGGTGCGTAGTCAGCACTTCCGCGCCGCGCCTGAAGGTCAGGATATAGGCATTCTTCTGTTCGTCGAAATCCAGTCCCACGGAAAAACCGTGTTTCCCGATCTCGGGATACATTTCGAGAATTTTGTCCTTGAGTGCTGCGTTCGTGTATGTCATGGGTGCCTCACTTTCTGTATCCCGGACTGTTGATTGCGTAATGTGGATTGAAAAGACGGCGCAAACATATCTTGCCTCTTTTGCATTTTATTCCGCAATCCGCACTCCGAAATCCGCAATTCCAATCATCCTCCCTCAACGATGCCTCGTTCCTCCCACATGAACCAGTTGCCGGTATCCTCGAGGAACTCGTAGGTATTCGCAAATATGGCGTAATGCTGCTCTTCCTCCCGGATCAACCGCTCCAGCAGCGCCTTTTCCTTGTCCGTTTTGGCATGGGCAAGCGTCTTCTCATAGAACTCCTTGCCCTCCTTTTCCATCTGCATCGCGATCTTGAAGGCCTCAAGTTCGTCCGAGGACGCCTCGACTTTCTTCATCATATCTGCCTTCATGGATTCGAAAACCGTCTTGACGTTCTTCAGGGGACTCACGTCCTTATGCGTGACGCCGAGTCCCTTGATGACCTGGGCGATCATTTCGAGGTGGCGTTTCTCGTCCTCGGTGACCGTCAGAAACATCTTCTTCCCGACCGGATAATTCGTTTTCCGCGCCGCTTCGGTATAGAATGAAATTGCGTCCGTTTCCATCTTCATTGCGATTTCAAGAGCATCCATGTGTCCTCCTTGTTATATTTAAACTGCGCCGTGGAATTTACCTGCGATTATCCGGTCACAATTACCGGTGACATCAACATCAAAATATGCCGTATACCAGACCGTCTCCATCTTGAATAAATTGTTAATATGATTATATCATATCCGGGAAACGACTGGCGAGAAGGTCGAAAGGATGGTAAAAAAAGAGCGCCTCCCGCGTCCTGAATGCGGCTGATACGCGTTTGGAGGACGACCCATAGGGACCGTAAGAGACGTGCTCAACCGCTCATCACACGGCGAACTTTTCGACGGACACTTCCTTCACCTTGCCGTAGTCGCGCACATCAGCAGAGACCACGGAGAAACCGAGGGCGATTGCCGTTGAAGCGATCATAAGATCATGAGCGCCGATGGTCACTCCCTTTTTTGCGAGATTGGCCCAGAGTTTAGCGTATATTCTCGCGGCGTTCAGGTCGAACGGATAGAGCGGGAAGGTCTGTATGATCTTTTCGACGAACGCTCCCCTCGTGAGACGCCTTTTCTCTGAATCCGCGCGGTGAATGCCGTGCAATAGCTCGGAAACTGTGACAACGCTGATACCGAATGGCTCGCTTTCCCTCCCTGCTGCGAGTTTCTCAAGTCCCTGCGAACCGCGCTCAAGGGCGACCAGGACGCTCGTGTCGAAGATCACGCCCATTTGTCTTTCTCCGGCATATGGGGCTGACGTTTACGGGCCTCCTTAATATCCTTTTTAAATCGTTCCGCTTCGTCGCCGAGCGCGGGAAGCGACTTCACTAATCCCGCCAGGTCGCCAAGGGTCAATGCCTTTGCGTGGGTCTCCACCGGACGGATCGTCGCAACCGGCTTGCCTCCCCGCATGATCGTGTAGTCATTCCCCGTGTATTTTATGGTATTCAGTATCTCGGAAAACTTCCGGACGGCCTCGGTGGCGGTTATGGTTTTCGTCATCATGCCCCTCCTCGCTGCATAATATGATAATCACATTTTACGCATTTTATGGCGACGCGTCAACTGCTTTCTAAAGGGGCCTTGGGCGGAGGAAATGCTCGGTGGAGAATTAAGCAACAGATCACTGATCTCGAACGGACGGAACTATCAGGTGGACGTGGTTCCCATGAGGACATAGGTAGCGGTTTCAGTAGATGGTGAGGAACTGGAGATTTTTCCGGTAATCGGTTGGGTTCTCTGAATATCTTCCGGCGCTGATTGCCGCGCATAATAGCGTAGTAGAAAGCACCTTCAAATTCGAGATCACCTCATGCCCCGAAAACACGCATCGCTTAGCAGGGAAAGTGGGAATGTCAATTTTAAAGGTGACCCCATATGGCCCTTGGGGCTGGTTAAAAACCACAAGGTCTGTCATTACCCTTTTGGACACGGCAACCCCCGATCCGAAGATTTTCTGGTCCCCGCTTCGCGGGGAAGGGGTCCCGTGAGAAACGCAGCATGAGACCTTGATTGATGAGTCTGAATAACAGGGGAATATGACGCACTACACCAAGGGGTGCAGGCCTCATTGTCGCCCGCCCCTGGACTGCGTATTCGAAAATAAACCCTACCTGCATCCCGATCTATTTCCTATTTCTTCGGCTTTTCTCCGAAAAACTCCTTAACTTTATTCAAGAACCCCTCCGTTAGCGGGGAAGACTCGCCGGAACCTTGACGATCGAACTCCTGAAGAAGCTCTTTCTGTTTTGCGGTGAGCCTGGTCGGGACCTCGACGATGATCCTGCAGAGCTGGTCTCCGGTGCCCGAACCTCGGAGGTGCGGGAACCCCTTGCCCTTCAGCCGGAACACGTGGCCCGGCTGGGTGCCCGCAGGAATCTTCAACTTGGAACTGCCGGAGAGAGTCGGCACATCGATCTCGGTGCCGAGGGCCGCATGGATGAAGCTGATCGGCACTTCGCAGATGATGTCCTGGCCCTCCCGCTTGAACAGGGAATGCTCCTCGACCGTCAGAAACACGTAGAGATCTCCGGGCGGTCCTCCATACGAGCCGAGTTCGCCTTCACCGGAGAGGCGGATCGTATTGCCCGTCTCCACGCCTGCCGGGATCTTCACTGACAGGGTGCGGTCCCGTTCCACGCGCTTCCTGCCGCCGCAGGTTTTGCAGGGATCGGTGATCACCCGTCCTTCCCCTCCGCAGCGCGAACAGGTGCGGCTGATGCTGAAAAACCCCTGCTGGGTCCGGATCTGGCCGGCGCCGCGGCAGTTTGCGCACACCGTGATACTGTCTTTTGATTTTGCCCCGGTCCCGTCGCAGTCCGGACAGCGCTCCCAGCGCGGCACGCGGATCTTGGTCGCCGTTCCAACGGCCGCCTCCTCAAACGTTATCTTGAGGTTGTACCGAAGGTCGTCTCCGGCGGTCGCCTGGGCGCGCCCGCGTCCTCCGCCGAAGAACTCTTCGAAGATATCGCCGAAGATGTCTCCCATGCCTGCGCCTGCGCCGAAGCCGCCGAAGCCGGGCCCCGCACCCTGTGTTCCCGGCGCGACGCCGTATTGGTCGTAGTACGCCCGTTTCTCCGGGTCCGATAAAACTGCGTAGGCCTCGCTGATCTCCTTGAACTTTTCCTCAGCAGCCTTGTTCCCCGGGTTCTTGTCAGGATGGTGTTCGTGCGCGAGCCTCCGGTAGGCGCGCTTAAGATCGGCCTCGGTCGCGTTCTTGTGTACACTCAGCAGTGCGTAATAATCTTTCGCCATGAAACCTCTCGAACAGGTTAAGCCACAGAGGTCACGGAGAAAGGCGCAAACAACGGACGGAACGAAATGAGATTTTGATCATAAACACGCCGCATGTTTCCGCTTTCCCTTCTCTTTCCGTCATACCCTCTGTGCTCTCTGTGACCTCTGTGGCAAGAATTGACCTTTCACAAAAAAGAGGATAGCAGACCCTTCCCCTTCCGGGACCGGCCCCTGCTATCCTCTTGAACCGTGCACGATTACTTCTTGTCCTTGTCCACTTCCTCGAATTCCGCGTCCACGACTTTTTCGCCGGGTTTCGCGTCTGCTTCCGTTCTCCCTGCGCCGCCCGCCTGCTGCTCCGCGTTCATCTTGGAATACACTTCCTCGGCGAGCTTGTGCGAGGATTTGGAGAGTTCCGCAACCGCCTTCTTGATGGCGTCGACGTCCTGGCCGTCCTTCACTGCTTTGGCCTGTTCCAGGGCCTTCTGGATATCGGAGCGCTCGGAGTCGGTCAGCTTGGAGCCGTATTCAGAGACGGATTTTTCAACGGAGTAAATGAGCGTATCCGCCTCATTCCGCGCCTCGGCCAGTTCCTTCTTCTTCTTGTCCTCGGTGGAGTGCGCCTCGGCCTCCTTCACGGCCTTGTCAATCTCCTCCTTGCTCATGCCGGAGGACGCGGTGATCTTGATGGACTGCTCGCGGCCCGTGCCGAGGTCCTTTGCCATAACGTGCACGATGCCGTTCGCGTCGATGTCGAAGGTCACCTCGACCTGCGGGATGCCGCGCGGCGCCGGCGGGATGCCGACGAGTTCGAAGCGGCCCATGGTCTTGTTGTCGGCGGCCATCTCGCGCTCGCCCTGTACCACGTGAATCGAGACCGCGGTCTGGTTGTCCGATGCAGTGGAGAAGACCTGGCTCTTCTTGGTCGGGATCGTGGTGTTCCGCTCGATGAGGCGCGTGGTCACGCCGCCCAGGGTCTCAATACCCAGAGACAGCGGCGTCACGTCGAGAAGCAGAACGTCCTTCACCTGGCCGGTGAGGACCGCCCCCTGGATAGCGGCGCCGATGGCCACCACTTCGTCGGGGTTCACGCCGCGGTGCGGCTCCTTCTTGAAGAATTCCTTTACCGTGGAGATGACCTTGGGCATGCGCGTCATGCCGCCCACGAGCACCGCCTCGTTGATCTGCTCCACGGTCTTGCCCGCGTCGTTGAGCGCCTTCCGGCAGGGATCGATGCTCTTCGAGACAAGATCGTCAACGAGCTGTTCGAACTTGGAGCGGGAGAGTTTATACAGCAGGTGCTTGGGCCCGGTTGCGTCCGCCGTGATGAAGGGCAGGTTGATCTCCGTCTCCATGACCGTGGAAAGCTCGATCTTGGCCTTTTCCGCAGCTTCCTTGAGCCGCTGGAGCGCCATCTTGTCTTTTTTCAGGTCTATGCCCGAATCCTTCAGGAACGACTCGGCGAGCCACTTGATGACGCGATCGTCGAAATCGTCGCCGCCGAGGAACGTGTCGCCGTTCGTGGACTTCACTTCAAAGACACCCTCGCCCAGTTCCAGGATGGAGATGTCGAAGGTGCCGCCGCCCAGGTCGTAGACCGCGATGGTCTCGTCTTTCTTTTTGTCGAGGCCATAGGCCAGCGACGCCGCCGTGGGCTCATTGATGATCCTGAGCACGTTCAGGCCGGCGATCCTGCCTGCGTCCTTGGTGGCCTGAAGCTGGCTGTCGTTGAAATAGGCCGGAACGGTGACGACCGCGTCGGTCACTTTTTCGCCCAGGTAGTCCTCGGCCGTCTGCCGCATCTTCTGAAGGATCATGGCCGAGATCTCCGCCGGGCTGTACACCTTGCCCCGGACCTCAACATGGGCGTCGCCGTTCGCCGCCTTCACGATCTTGTAGGGCAGATGCTTCTGCGCCTCCTGCACCTCGGCGGTATCGAACTTCCGCCCGATGAGGCGTTTGATCGAGAAAACGGTGTTGTCCGGGTTCGTGATGGACTGACGCTTGGCGATCTGGCCCACCAGCCTCTCGCCGCTGTCGGTGATGGCCACGACCGACGGCGTGGTCCTGCTCCCCTCGGAGTTCGCGATCACGACCGGCTCTCCGCCTTCCATAACGGCGACACAGGAGTTCGTGGTGCCCAAATCAATACCGATAACTTTTGCCATACTGTCCTCCTTAACGTAGCTCTGTTGAAAAATAGGAAACGGGGAGAGGGAAAGCCGGGGACCGGGAGACAGGAGTCTTCACCTGCGCCGATTCACCCTTTCACCGTTTCTCCGATCTATTCGTCGGCATCCAGGTCGTCGTCCGCGGATTCCGTATCCACAGCGGGCTTCTTCGAAACACCCACCTTCGCGTGGCGAAGGACCTTGTCATGATACAGGTACCCGTCCTGGAACACCTGCACGACCGTGTTCTCAGGAGCGTCCGCCGTGGTCACCTGCATCACGGCATCGTGCTTCGCCGGATCAAAGGGCTCCCCTTCCGCTGGAAAGGGTTTGACGCCGACCTTTTCAAGTACATCGCGAAACTGCTTATACACCAGCTCCACTCCCTGCCTGAGGCCTTCGTTCGATTCTCCCGCCTCGGCGGCATGCTTGAGAGCGAGCCCCAGATGGTCTACGACGGAAAGCAGCTCAAGCGCCAGTTGTTCGTTGGCGTACTTCCGGAACTCGGCCTGGTCGCGCTGCATCCGTTTGCGGTAATTCTCGAAGTCGGCATAGGTCCGGAGATACTTGTCATTCGCCTCAGCCGCCTCCCGGGTCTTCTGCTCCAATTCCTGGGAAAGCCTCTCGATGGCGGCTGAAGACTCCTCCGCGCCCTCGGGGAGGGCAACCTCGACGTCCTCTTCTCTTGCATCGTCAAACTCTTTCCTCATCGCTCTATGCCTCTCTGATACCGCTCACCCAGGAGTTTCGTCAGCAGCTTTGACGTATACTCCACGACCTGAATGACCTGTTTGTAATGCATTCTCGTGGGCCCGATCACGCCCAGCGTTCCCACGACGTTCGCACCCGCCTTATAGCTGCTCACAACCATGCTGCAGCCCTGCATCTCGAAAAAGGGGTTCTCCGACCCGATAAAGACCTTGATGCCCTGGGCGGCCACGCTCCGCTCAAGAAGCTTGAGCAGCTTGTATTTGTCCTCGAAGGCCTTGAACAGGGCCCGCATCTTATCGACCGATGCAAACTCCGGGGTTTCTATGATCTGCGAGGCGCCGCCGATGTAAACTTTTTCGCTTTCCCGCTCCCGGACCTCCTGGCTGGCGCGGTAGGTCTCGTCCATGAGTTGGGTGAAGACAAGCTTCTCTTCCCGCATTTTTTCGACCAGCCGCTCCCGGACCTCATTCAGGGTCCAATGCTCCAGTTCGTCGTCCAGGTAGGCGCTAAACTGGTTCAGGTCCTGCTGCCGGATGCTCTCGTCAAGCTCGATGAGCTTGTTCTGCACGATGCCGCTTTCGGTCACGAAAATGATCAGCACCTGCGTGCCGCGCAGGCGGACAAACTCAACGTGCCGGTACCTGGTCTCTGATTCGCTCGGTGCGACCACCACTCCCGCGCAATGCGACAGCGTGGCGAGGAACCTGCTCGCTTCCTCCATGAGATCGTGGATGTCGTCACCGTGGAGCGGGGGCGCCTGGCTGAACTGGTCGCCGAGGTCGTTGGTTTCGTTTTCCATACTGATGAGGCTGTCTATGTAAAAACGGTATCCCCGGTCCGTCGGGACCCTGCCCGCCGAGGTGTGAGGATGGGTCAGGAACCCCATCTCCTCGAGTTCGGCCATGATATTGCGCAGCGTCGCCGAGCTGACCCCGAAATCATACTGTTTGACCAGCACATTGGAACCAACAGGCAGTCCGCTGGCAATATAGCTGTCTATGACAGCCTGAAGTACTTTCCTATTTCGTTCGTCCAGCTCCATATTCGTTTAACACAATTAGTGCACTAAGCTAAAAATGCCGCTCCAGACATTTCAAATCCGCATTAGCACTCGCCTCAATAGAGTGCTAACAATTTAGCATAGAGGCGGATTTGTGTCAAGGAGTTATTTTTTTGGTGCCTGAGGTATATATATGATTACGCTCAGGATTGACCCCTATAAAGCGGTTTTCGTTCATAGTTGAAACGAGCCCCGATCAATAAAAACCATCCCGCAAAACCTCGCGGGATGGTTAAATCCTGTCGATTTAACAGGGAAAATGAGCAGGCTGGTCAACAATCCGCTCCTTAAGCAGCCTTCTTCGATTCGGTCTCGATCAGCTTTTGCTCGTCCTTCAGGGACTCGATTTCGACCTTCCTTGCTTTGGGAACAGCAGGAGCGGAAACGGCGACCTCGAGAATCCCATTATGGAATTTCGCCTTCAATTCCTCGGTCTTTACGCCTTCGGGCAGGACAAAACGCCGCTCAAATAAACCGTAGTTGAACTCCCGGTAAACATAATTCTCTTCCTTCGCATCTCGCTCCTTTTTCCGCTCGCCCCTGATGACCAGCTCCCGATCGGAAATGCTGACATCAAGGTCTTTCGGGTCAACACCGGGGAGCTCTGCCCGGAATACAAGCTTTCCGTCTTTCCAATAACTCTCGATTGAAGGCGTCCACAAAGACTCCTCACCGCCGGGAAACTCTGCTCCAAGGTACCGTCCGAACAGCCTGTCCATTTCATGCTGCATTGTACGAAGCTCATCGAATGGATCCCATCTTCTCATCATTTTGAAGGGATCCCACCGGATCAAGCTTTTCATGGAGATGCCTCCTTCTTTTAAAATTCGTAATGTCAAAACTTTCACCGCAGAGGACGCGGAGGACGCAGAGAAATTCTTGAATTACAACACATTAAACTCTTTCTCAGCTCCCTCCCCATCTGCGACCTCTCAAAATCTTCTTCTTTGAATCTATATTCTTTGCAT
>JAXIPA010000099.1:0-2681 GCA_045403145.1 Nitrospirota bacterium
CGCTTTCAGACCAGACGACCGCTCTGTTCTCCAATTCCCTAATCCGGACAAGCCGGAAAAGCTATTAGCCACAGAGATCACAGAGAGCACAGAGAAAAACTTTTGAACCTGGTTTAAAATTCTATTTTCTTTTTATTACCCTCTGTGTTCTCTGTGATCTCTGTGGCTAATAGCTTTTCCGGCTTGTCCGGGTTAGGATTTAGTGCTTTCCTTCAGTTCCGTTCTTTTAAAAAACAGCATGTCGATCGCCAGGAGACATACGCCGACCGTGATTGCCGAGTCCGCCACGTTGAAGGAAGGCCAGTACCAGGACTTGACGTACCACTGGATGAAATCGATGACTTCGCCGTAGCGCACCCGGTCGATGAGGTTGCCCGCCGCGCCGCCCAGGATGAGCGAAAACGCGACAAGAAGAAGCCGTTCATGGGTCTTCTTGATGAGGACGGCGATCACCGCCATGGCGACAAGGGAGACGGAGATAAAAAAGACGCTCCGGAAACCGTCCGGCGCGTTGGAAAACAGGCTGAATGCGGCGCCTTTGTTCCGTACGTGGGTGATGTTGAAGAACCCCGGGATCACGGGGATGATGTCATACAGGCGAAC
Source organism: Nitrospirota bacterium (assembly GCA_045403145.1). Taxonomy (GTDB): domain Bacteria; phylum Nitrospirota; class UBA9217; order UBA9217; family UBA9217; genus JAJYKN01. Next base: position 604 of record JAXIPA010000099.1, read on the forward strand.
GTGGGTCTCGATGACGCGCTTCGTGAACTGGTCAAGGATCAGTACGACGCCCATGATCGAGCCGACCCAGAGGTATTTGTTCTTCAAACTATGCTCCGTTCTGTCAAATCACACTAATACTGCTTTGGAAGTTGGGAAAATGGGAAGTTATGAAGATAGGCTTTTTCAAACCTTCTCACCTTCCTATCTTCCCATCTTCATCGCCTTACTACAGGTTCCCCGCACACCTTTTGCAGATCCCGGAATGGTCCGCTACCGCCCCCACGGTCTCGCTGTACATCCAGCAGCGGCCGCACTTCGCGCCTTTGGCAGGGCCCGCCGCTATCCTGAGCCCCTTGACCGAGTCGCTTGCCGGAGCATCGGCAGGGGCATCCTGCTCCTTCGCGAGCTCGACGGAAGAAACAATGAAAATGAAGGCCAGATCGTTTTGGTAGCCGCTCAGGAACGCATGGAGCTCCGGCCCGGCATAAAGCGTGACGCCCGCATCGAGAGAGTGGCCGATCTTCTTGTCTCTCCGAAGCGCTTCGAGCACCTTCGCCACTTCGCCGCGAACGGCGATGATCCTGTCCCACCGCGCTTCGAGCGCTTCATCAATAAACTTCTCTTCAGGCTTCGGGAACTCCGCGAGAAACACGCTCTTCCCGGAGGCCCCTTCCTTCATGTAGCCCCAGACCTCGTCTGCGGTAAACGAAAGCACAGGCGCCATGAGCCGCACCATGGCCGAGAGGACCGCATGCATGACGGTCTGGCCCGACCGCCGCCCAGGCGAAGACGCACTGGCGGTATAGAGCCGGTCCTTCAGGATATCGAGATAGAATGCGCTCATGTCCACGGCGCAGAAGTTGTGCAGTGAATGGAACACAATATGAAATTCGAAGTTGTCATAGCCGTTTCTGACGCGCTGGATAAGCTTCTGGAGACGATGCATGGCCCAGCGGTCGATCTCGAGCAGGTACTTGTCCTCGACGCGGTCCCTGGCGGGGTCGAAGTCCGCGAGGTTTCCGAGCAGATACCGGCTCGTGTTCCTGATCCTGCGGTACGCCTCGGCCAGGTGGGTCAGGATCTCCTGCGAGATCCTGATATCATCCCGGTAGTCCGCGGCGGATACCCAGAGCCGGAGCACCTCTGCGCCGTACTTGTCGATCACTTCCTGCGGCGCAACGACGTTGCCGGAGGACTTGCTCATCTTCTTGCCCGAGCCGTCCACCGTAAAGCCGTGCGTCAGCACGGTGCGGTACGGGGCCCGGCCCGTGGTCCCGACAGAGGTCAGAAGCGAAGACTGGAACCACCCGCGGTGCTGGTCGCTCCCTTCGAGGTACATGTCGGCCGGCCAGGACAGGTCCTTGCGCTGTTTCAGCACGGCAGCATGGCTCACGCCGGAATCGAACCACACGTCGAGAATGTCCATCTCCTTGGCGAAATCCTTCTTTCCGCATTTCTTGCACGACGTGCCCGAAGGCAGCAGCTCTGAAGGAGATTTCACAAACCAGACGTCGGACCCCTCTTTTTCCACGATGTCTGCGACAAAGTCGATGACCGCCTTGTCCAGGAGCAGCTCGCCGCAGTCCTTGCAGGTGAAGGCGACGATCGAGACGCCCCACGCGCGCTGGCGCGAAATGCACCAGTCAGGCCGGTTCTCGATCATGGAAAGGAACCGGTCCTTGCCCCAGGAAGGGACCCAGGTCACGGTGTTCGCGTTATCGATGGTCTTTTTGAGCAGGTCGTTCTTTCTCATGGAAATGAACCACTGCTCCGTTGCCCGGAAGATCACCGGGTTCTTGCACCGCCAGCAGTGCGGGTAGGAGTGGGCGATCTTCTCCTCGGCGAGGAGCGCACCTTTGCTTTTGAGCAGCTCGATAATGCCCTGATTCGCCTTGAACACCTGCTGGCCCGCGAACTCGCCCGCCTCTTTCGTGAACCGACCCTTCTGGTCCACGGGCGCGTAGATGTCGAGTCCGTACCGGAGGCCGGCCTCGTAGTCTTCCTGGCCGTGGCCGGGCGCGGTATGCACCGCGCCGGTGCCCGCTTCCAGGGTAACGTGATCGCCCAGGATGACCAGGGAGTCCCGCGAGAGGAAG
>JAXIPA010000250.1:0-2599 GCA_045403145.1 Nitrospirota bacterium
ACGGCGCCGTTCGGCGCCGCGCCGCCGCTGACCGTTCTGACATTGGCTTGAATGGTTACCGCGTCAGTGCCGTTAGCCAGGGCCACTTGCTTCGAGGGTGTAAGCGTCACAGTCGCCAATGCGTTCGGGTCTGCGCCATCTCCTCCTCCGCCGCCACATGCGAATAAAGTCAATGCCGCCGTTAATACTGCCAATAATCCGATTAAGCGCGTTTTCTTCATGAGTTCCTCCATCCGGGTTTTTCCCATTTTTTCTTTTTATTATAGCATTCCACTGCTAAAAGTGTAACTCCAGCTGTGTTAGACCCCATGGTGTTATGTTAATATGTTCAGCAATCCAAATCCCGTGCTGTTCATGCGTATCGCCTTCGCGGCAAAGCTCGCCCTTTCATATCAAAAAAAATGCCGGAGGTTGTCCTCCGGCATTCATCGCAATCGTTATTGAGTCATGTTTTTTCCGTACGCCGTCCTCTTACTGGGTTCGGAAGCTCCGGGTCTCGCTGAAGGACGCTCCGCCGTTCGGGTCATGGGTCTCGACCCTCCAGAAGTAGAGTGTGCCCGGATTCAGGTTGGTGGCAAAGGACACCTCGGACGGAGAGGGTTGGATCACCGTCTCGGTATCGGTCTTGCTGCTGCATGCGGCGATGACCACCCCGCTCATGAGCAGCACAACGATCATGAGCATGAGGAACCGCTTCCTGCCCTTGATGCCGCCGAAGGACACGAGCCCGATCACGGCCATGCCGAGGCCGCCCAGCCCCGCGAAATAAGCGCCGTTCAACCGGGGCGCCGAGGCCGTCACGGGAACATTCTGGTGCTCGCACCCGAGGAAGAACTGGTTATTGCACACCTCGATGTGGTACTCGAGCACGTCGCCGTCGTCGTCTGTCGATTTGGCCCATCTGAACGTGACCGCGGCCGGCAGCCCTGTCGCGCCGTTATCCGGGGAGGTGAGCGCGGCAACAGAGGGAGCATGGTTCGTGGCGAACGAGAACTGGAAATCGGCCAGCATCGTGTTCTGCGCCCAGTCGTCCACGCCGCCCACGCCGCCCTTCACCGTGACCGTGTACGCCGTGCCGGCTGTAAGAGGCGTCGAAGGTGTGAAGGTCGCCGTCTTTGTTATCGCATCAAACGTGACGGAGCCGGTGACCCCGCCGCTGACGGTAAAGGTGCCGGGATTGATCGAAAGCGCGTTCATCGTATCGTCGAACGTGACCTTGATCTGCGTAGTAAGCGGCACGCCGACGGCATTGCGCGCCGGAGCCGACGATGCCACCGTCGGACGGATGAAATCAGCGGCCACCGTAGCGAATGACCATATGAAATTCGCCGCGATGGGGTTCCCGGCCACGTCGGTTGCGCCCGTCGTAATCGTAGCGGTATTGCCGATGTTGATGGGGAGAAGCTGGCTCGCGGGCACGAGCGTGGCGGTATTGTTCGCGGCGTCAAACGTCACGGTGCCGGTCACCGCTGCGCCGCCGCTCGTCAGGGTGAAGGTCGTTGTTGTTATGGTTGACGCAAGCATCGGCTCGCTGAAGACCGCGAAAATCGAGCTGTTTGCCGGGATGGTCTGCCCGTCAGCAGGTATCGTGAGAATAACGGTCGGAGGCACCGAGTCGATGGTCCCGCTCAAAGCCACCCGCATGGGAGGCATGCCCGTCGGAGTCACGGTGGTAACGAGGGCCGATGCGGTCCTCGCCGCCGGGGTCGGGACCGCGCTATTGAAGGCTACACCGAAGGTGCAGGTGCCTGAGGCTGGTACTGCTACGCCTGAACAGAGGTCTGCCGCAAGCGCAAAATCAGCCGCATTTGCCCCATCAATGGTGACCTGGACGGTCAGCGGCGTCGTCGTGCTGATATTCGTCACCGTGACCGTCTGGACCGGAGGAACAGCGACATTTACCTTCTGCGCCGGGAAAATGAGTGATTTCGGGTTTACGTCATTTCCAACGATCTTGCCGGCAAGGTTGAACAAGTCGGAGCGTCCGATCACTACTCCAGCCGGGTCCGTGATTTCAACAAAATTCTGGCCCACAGGACTGCCGGTCACGGCCACGCTTGCCGCGGGGTTGGCAAGATAGATATTGCCGGTTGCAGGGTCGGTAACGTTGCCGGCGGCATTCCGGAGGAACGGCCCGACGGCCGAAGACGCATCAAGAGGGCCGATGAAATTGAGCGGCACAAGACCGAAGACGTCGAGCGTTTGATTGATATCGGGGCCGGGTCCGAGGACCGGGACATTGATGACTTCCGTTCCGTAAGGATGCCTGATAGTGTAATTCCCTACCAGATTAACATCCGCCCTGAACCTGACCCGGGAAAATACCGCCTGCTGCCCATCAGCGGGATTCCCTATGCCCCCGAATCCGCCTTCGATCGCGGTCCGGTAAAAGAGAGGCCCTGCGAAGGTCTCGGCAAGGTAGTAAAAATGCTCTGCAGGGAAGTTGCCGGGGAACGACACAGGGAGCGCGGGGTTAAAGAACTCGTCCGCAAGAAAAATGCAAAAGCCGCTGACCGCGTCGGTACAAAGGCCGAGGGACAGCCCGTTGGAATCCTGATACCACAGGGGGAACCCTGTTCCCGGCGGTACGGGAAGGTCC
>JAXIPA010000184.1:0-3033 GCA_045403145.1 Nitrospirota bacterium
GGCTCGCCTGAACTCAAAATCTATTTTGCCAACCCGAAGAGTCGTACACTTTTGGCGACGAAACCCTCTCTACAGTCGCTATTTCTTGATACGCCTGACATATCATCAATTCCTGACTATGAGCCAGAAAACCCGGATCCCTTTGGCATGCGATTAGTCGCTATTGCACAGACGAATTCAAAATACTATCGCCAGTTAGCAAGCTATACATTCTATTCACGGCTATTATCGCCTCTTTATATCGCGGTAAATAATAACGGATCATCCACGGCCCATGATGTGTGTATTCCGCTCAATTCAGGCAGGCATTCCGATTTATTTCGGGCACCCGTTCCGATTTAATTCGGGCAGCCTCCTAACGGGGTGAACGTGCGCTGGGTTGAGCTACTATGTCACAGTGATTTAGGCTTGTCAACGATTGATCTTTGATTTGCTCTTTCTCATCGATTCTCCTTTCAGTTCGATTTTATAGGCATTGTGCACCAGCCGATCCATGATCGCGTCTGCCAGGGTCGGGTCGGCCAGGATATCGTGCCAGTGTTTTACAGGCAGCTGACTGGTCACGAGGGTAGACCTCCGGTCATAGCGATCTTCGATGATTTCCAGAAGATCCCTCTGCTGTTCCGTCGTGAGAGGAGCGAGGCCAAAGTCGTCGAGGATGAGGAGATCCGCTTTGAGAAGCGACTTCATCAGCCTACGATACCGTCCGTCATGATGCGAAAGAGCCAACTCTTCCAAGAGCCGCGGCAACCTCTGATACAGAACGACATGACCATCACGACAGGCCTTGTGGGACAGGGCGCAGGCAAGATAGCTCTTGCCCACGCCGGTCGGCCCGATGATGAGCAGATTATGGTGCTCGGTAACCCACTGGTTTGAAGCAAGCGACAGGACGAGTGATTTGTCCAGCCCCCGGGGCTGACGGAAGTCGATGTCCTCGATGGCTGCCGAGATTCTCAGTTTCGCGGCCCTTAAGCGCGTGACAAGCCGCCTGTTCTCCCGTTCGCTCATCTCGCGGTCAACGAGAAGCCCGAGCCGTTCTTCGAAGTTTAAAGCAGATGCTTTTTGATTCTGAAGTTGTTCACGCAGGGCCTTTGCCATGCCGAACAGCCGGAGCTGTTCGATCTTGTCGAGCGTGGGATGCACTAACATAATGATCTCCTTTTAGGTTTAGTTATAGTATTCGCTGCCCCGGATGTTGGTGTGAGTGATCGCCTGTGACGCGGGTTTTGGCTCCGGCAGAGGCTTTTTGTCCAGGCCGGTTTCGAGGATGGACTTGACGCTTTTGAAGCTGGTGCCCCCGATGGCGAGCGCCCGCTTGCACGCGGCCTCGACACGTTCTTTGCCAAACTTCTTTGCAAGGGTGATGATCCCGAGAGCCGAGCGGAAGCCCTGCTGCGGGTGATCTTTCTTTGAGAGGATGGCCGTGACCAACTCGGCCGTTGATTTGCCGGTTTCCAACGCCCAGCGGATCACGCGCTCCGGGGTCCATTCCGCATAGTCCCGGTGGGCTTTCGGCATGTGGTCGGCGACCGTCGTATATCTCCCCTTGGCATAGGACCGGATATGCGAGGCCACCCGCTTGTTGCGGAAAAAGACCTCTACGATGGATTCCGTGAGCCGTACGTCCAGAGATTCGTTGCGGAGTTGATAAGGGACACTGTAGTAGTGGTCATAGACCTCGATGTGGTAATCGATGCCGGGGCGTTTTTTAATCTTCCATTCCGCGTACTCGAAGGCTATCGCAGGAAGCGGCCGTAATGCCGGCTTATCGATCTCCAGAAACCGGCTCATGCGGCTGCCGGACAGTTTCTTGAACGGCCGGTTATTGAGCTTATCCAAGAGTTCCCGGATCGCCCCGTTGAGCTCCGGGAGGCTGAAGAAGGCGCGGTTCCTCAAGGCCGCCAGGATCCACCGCTGCACGAGCTGGACCCCGGCCTCCACCTTTGCCTTGTCTTTTGGCTTTCTGACACGGGCAGGGATGACCGCGGCCCCGTAGTGAACCGCCATCTCCTGATAGGTGCGATTGACACCTGGCTCATAGCGGCAGGCCTTGGTGATGCCGCTGAGTAAATTATCGGGGACGAGGATCTCGGGCACCCCGCCGATAAACTCAAGGGCCCGGACATGGGAGCCGATCCAGTCCGGCAGACCCTGCGTATACGTTGCCTCGGCATAAGTGAAGTTGCTGGCGCCCAGGACGGCCACGAAGACCTGGCAGTCTTGTACCTCGCCGGTGGATTTATCGATTACCGGGACCGTTTGGCCGCAGTAATCAACAAACAGCTTCTCTCCTGCATAATGAACCTGGCGCATGGAGATATCGAGTTTTTTTGCGTAGGCGCGGTAGAGGTCTGCGAAGTGGCTATATTGAAAGCCGTCTGGATATTGCGCTTTATACTCGTCCCAGAGAAGCATCAGGGTGACGCTCTTCCGTGCAAGCTCTCGGTGGACATCTGCCCAGACGGGAAGTGGACGTGCGGTATCTAAAACAACTGCAGGCGGGTAGAGAAGATGCTCAAGGGCGGTATCGTCCAGTTCTGCCGGCAGGGGCCATGATAAGCCGGCTTGCCTGGCCCGCTTCGTGTACTCGTCGACGGTGCTTCTGGCTATTCCACAGCTTTTGGATATGGCCCGACGGCTCATGCCGCATGACCATTTGAGGCGGAGAACTTCTTTGATCGTTCGCACGGGTATTCTTTCTCTCGACATCCTGCTCTCCTTAGTGCTAAATTTTAGGGAGTCAGGATATACGAATCAGTAGAATTTACCCAGCGTTGTTTTATGCGTTAGAGGGTGCCCGAAATGGACCGGAATGGTGGCCTGAATTGCAGCGGAACGGGTGCCTGAATTGCGCCGGAATGGCTGCCCGAATTGGAGCGGAATACACAAGCATCGGGTTGAGGCTTTCTTTTCTTCGAATCTCATCAGGAATCGGGAAGTTTTCTAACATAATCGGCGAGCGCCAATCTCGTTTATTGGTTTGATGATCTTGCGCTATTTGAAGCCAGTCATCTTCGCTATAGCCATAAG
>JAXIPA010000074.1:0-12983 GCA_045403145.1 Nitrospirota bacterium
GATCCCCGGCGCGAACGGGATCACGGTATAGGACATAAGCACAACCACGACGATCACCGCCGGAGCAATGATGAACACGGCCTTGTCCGCAAAGGGCGGTATCCAGTCTTCCTTGGTAAAGACCTTGATCATGTCCGCCACGACCTGGAGAATGCCGAACGGTCCCACACGGTTCGGGCCGTACCGGTCCTGCCACAGCGCAAGGAGCCTGCGCTCGAGCCAGATCAGCAATCCGCCGACCGTCAGCACGACAGTCAGGATGCCGAAGAGGATCATCAGTTGAGTAGCTGTATCCGGCATTTCATCGTACCATTGTAATTCTGCCGTACGCGGGTAAAGCAGCGGACGGAACGTTTGGCTGGTTCGAGTATAATCCGGCCATGCCCAGGGGTATTTCCGGTGAAATTTTTATTTCAAGCCTGTATTTCATGCCGGCAATAACCGCCTGTATCCTGTCTCCTTCGACTGCCTGCAGCCGCGACGCGGCATCGGAATTGACGGCAAGGTATGGCTTTGGCGCGAGCCCGGCAATGCCGGGCGAAAGAAAGCTCAACTCATCCGAGCCGAAAAGGTGATAGAAAGGCACGATGAGCAACTCTCCCTCTCTTGGCTTGAAGGCTTCCGGAACGCTCATGAAATAGGATGCCAAGCCGCCAATTGACGGCTCGACCAATCGTTTGCCGAGATCGCCGCCCTTAAGCGGACCTGCGACCTCTTGCTGAAACTTGTTCAACGCCTGGACGGAGTTCCATCCCGGCGACCAGTAGCGGTTGACGAGCGGCGCCGGCGGCTGGTTTTCATACCCTTCCATGGAGAACGATAATGGAGAATCGGGGTCCTCCGGCGGCTTGGGTTCGTGCACGCTGATGTTTGCAAGCATGGCTGTTCGGCCGCTGTAGCGGTGCGGCTGGCGCGGGATCTTCTGCCCGGCCACGGTAAACTTCGCGGACGGCGCAAGATCTTTTACCGGCTTGAACACCGGCAGCGCCGTCGTCAAACTTTCGGTAATGTCGTCCAGATTCTCCCAGTGCGAAGCATTAGGGCGACCCGCTGCCGTGAGTATATCACGAATCCATCTCCAGCTTTCCTGGATGTCATGGCCAGGCATGTAGACTTCGAAATATCGCTGCGCGCGTCCTTCGTTGTTCACCAACGTTCCATCGGATTCGGCAAAGGCGTCTGCGGGGAGGACTATGTCCGCCCTGGATGACGTCGGATTGATCAGGTGATCGAGAACGACGATGCGCTTGGCCTTGCTCAGGAAGTCATTCACCCTGTTCTCTTCACCCCTGCGATAAAGGTCGTTTTCGAGGATGATGACGGTGTCTGTTTTTCCCTCTTGAACTGTTTTGATCCCATCCTGAAGATTCCCGGCGTTCATGAGCCCTAACCCGATGCTGTTGCACTCAGGCACCGTGTAGCAGAGCTCCGCTGATTTTCCGCTTTGACAGAGGGCCCACGCTATGTTGGCGGCAGCCTGAATGACGCACTCGCTGCCGAGGCTTGCGCCGGAGATGATGAGCGGCCGCTTTGCGTTCTTGAGAGTTTGCGCGACCTCCCGCGCCTGCTTGAGCGCCGGTTCGCGCAGGTTCAATACTGCCGGTGCCCGCGAATCTACTTCGTGCGCGACGGCAAACCCCAGCCTGGCGATGTCATCGGGGGCCCCATGAAAGGTCTTCATGGCGATATCGTCCAGTTTCGTGTTCGCCGTCGATGCGATATACAGCGGCCCGGTTTCATCCTGCACGGCGTTCCGCACGGCATTATCGTCCCATGCGGGTATGCGAATCCGCTCCGTCATCTCTTTTGGTCTGTTTCGAACGGACTGCCGCAAAGCCAGGTCGAGCAGGGGCGCCGTATTCGTAAGGTCCTCACCGAGGACCAGCACCGCATCCGCTGATTCAACGTCATGGAGGGACGGGGTCCGGGCAGGGCCTTTTTGGAGAACATCGATTATGAGCGTTACGAGCCGGGTTTCCTTTTCGGACATGCCGGAGTAGAAATGGTCAGGACCGACGAGTGTACGAAGGGCAAAGTTCGCTTCAAGCGACGCGCGGGGCGAGCCGATGCCGATCACACCTTTGCTCGTTACCAAGGCGTCGGCGATGTAATTGAGAGCGGGCCCCTTGTCCACAGGCCTTTGTTCATCCTGCCTGTTCACCCGGAGAAGAGGTTTTCTGATTCTCCGGCCGCTGTTCACAAATTCATAGCCGAACCGTCCGCGGTCACAGAGAAAGTATCCGTTTACTTCGTTATTGTAGCGGTTTAATATTCTGCGCACAGTGCCGTAACGTTCTCCGGGAATTATATTGCAGCCGAGGCCGCAATGGACGCAGATTGACGGCGCGGTCTGAAGGTCCCATTTGCGGGTGTAGTGGGCTTTAAGCGTCTTGTCCGTGAATACGCCCGTGGGACAGACTTCGACGAGATTGCCGCTGAACCCGCTTTCAAGCGTTCCGTCCTCATATCGTCCGAAATAAACGTGATCGTGCGAGGCAAAAACGTCGAGGTCGCGGCCGCCTGCACAGTTGCGGTAGAATCTGACGCAACGGTAGCAGGCGATGCAACGGTTCATCTCGTGGTTGATAAAAGGGCCGAGGTCCTGGTTTTGATGAGTCCGCTTCTTGAACCGGGTCCTTCGGTAGTTATGGTCGGTCATCACGGTCATGTCCTGAAGATGGCATTCGCCGCCTTCATCGCAGACCGGGCAATCATGCGGGTGGTTCACCATGAGCCATTCGATGACGCTCGACCGGAAGGCCCTTGCTTCGGCATCGCCCACGGATATGCGCAAGCCCTCCGAGACTGGCGTCATGCAGGACATCACGATCCTGCCGCGGGTGTCCTTCTCGTCCTTGAACTGCTTCACTGCGCACTGCCGGCAGGCGCCCACGGAATGCATGGCCGGGTGCCAGCAGAAGTAGGGCAGGTCGAAGCCCAGAGTCAGACAGGCCTGGAGGAGGTTCTGGCCTTCCTTGACCTGGTAGGGTTTATTGTCGATATAGATAGTAATCATATCAAATGTAAAAAAGATGAATTTTGACGAAATTGCGATCGGTCGTACACCGCTCTCCAGGTGTCATTCCGGCTTGTCCGGAATCGTATCTGCACTAAATCGTTCAAAGACAACGACGATTCCCGGCAAGCGGGAATGACGTCTAAAGATATAAAATCGCACATCCATCTCCAATAGTTATTTCCACGGGCATTTTTTCCCCCGTATATGTCTCTCAAAATCTTCCCGGAAATATTTGATCGCGCTCTGGAGCGGCTCGACCGCGCCTGGAGCCAGGGCGCAGAAGGTGTTTCCGGGGCCAAGCAGCCTGCAGTGTTGTTCCAGGATTTCGATATCACCCGGCTGCCCGTTACCTTCTTCCATCGAGCGAAGGATCTTCTCCAGCCAGGGCAGGCCGTCACGGCAGGGCGTGCACCATCCGCAGGACTCCCTCGCAAAGAACTTTATTAAATTATGCACGAACCCTACGGGACAAGTCTTGTCGTCGAGCACGATCATGGTGCCGGTGCCGAGGCGGCTGCCTGCTTTCATAACGGAATCGAAGTCCATCTTGACGTCGAGATGGTCCGTGACGAGGAAATCAGTGGATGCACCGCCTGGTATCACACCGCGGAATTCATAGCCATTCCGCATCCCGCCCGCATGCTCTTCCAGAAGCTCACGGACTGTTATACCCATGGGCAGTTCCCATATCGCCGGACTTTTGACCCTTCCGCTCACGCCGTAAAGTTTCGTACCGCAGTCAGTGCTTTGGCTCAGGCCTTTATACCAGTCGGCGCCGTTATTCACAATGTGCGGAACGTTCACGACGGTCTCGACATTGTTCACGATCGTAGGCATGCCGAAGAGTCCGCAGACCTGGGGGAAGGGCGGTTTTGCGCGGGGTGTGGCCCGTTTCCCTTCGAGGGCATTCAGAAGAGCCGTTTCCTCGCCGCAGATGTAGCGGCCCGCGCTGCCGTGGATGCGGAGTTCGAGGCTGTATCCCGACCCCAGGATGTTTTTGCCGAGATACTTGTTTGCATAAGCCTCCGCAATCGCCCGCTCAAGGCGCTTGACGGCGGACTTGTACGCCCATCTGACGAAAATTACGGCCTGCTCCGCCTCGATCGCGTACGCGCTCACGATGATGCCTTCGATGATTTGGTGAGGATCGCCTTCGAGCAGCACCCGGTCTTTGAAGGTGCCGGGTTCCATCTCATCGGCGTTCACGACGAAGTACTTCGGACGCCGGGCCTCCGGCCCCATCGGCACAAAGCTCCACTTGGCGCCGGTGGGAAAGCCCGCTCCACCGCGGCCGCGGAGGTTGGACGCCTTTACGATGCCCTGCACGTCCTGCGGAGACATCGAGAGCGCCTTGCGCACGGACTGGTAACCGCCCGCCTTCTCGTATTCTTTGAGAGTGAGGGGCTCCCGGCCCGGCTGGATGTTTTTTGTGAGCGGTCGTTCTGCCATAGGTGTCATTCCGGCTTGCTTGCACCCAGTGATTACGAGCGAAGCGTAGTGCAGGGCGTCCGGAATCGTCTCTTTTTAGAATGAAATTCAACTACGATTCCCGACAAGCGGGAATGACTTCATAAAGGAATGATTATTTATATTTAGCGAGTATTTCATCCATCATCTCCGGCGTCACCGGACCGTACAGGTCTTCATCAACCATCATGGCCGGAGCGCGGTCGCATGCGCCGAGGCACGAGATGGGGAGCAGCGTGAAGCGTTTATCAGCCGTCGTTTCGCCGTACGAAATGCCAGGGTTTGTCTTGAGAACATCAAGCAGGGGATTGTATCCCATGACCCAGCAGGAAATGCTGTCGCAGACGAGGACCACGTGCCTGCCGACCGGCCGCCTGAAGATGAAGCTGTAGAACGTGGCCACGGCATCCAGTTCGCCGGCCGTCATGTCGAGGACCGCGGCGACGTCCTTGACCGCCTCGTCGGACACCCAACCCCGGTGCTGCTGGACGATGTTCAGCGCTTCGACGGAGGCGGACGCCTTCGTCGCGCAGTGGGTAAGCTCGGCGTTGATTTCCTGCATTTCCTTTTCGTTTAGCACGAAAACCTCAACATTTGCCGCGAAGTCTCTAAGACGCTAAGAAAGTCATATTCTTAACGTACAAACTTTGTGCCTTCGCGTCTTTGTGGCAGGATTTTGGTCTAACGATCCAGATCCGCCAGGATGAAATCAATGCTCCCCAAAATCGCCAGGAGGTCTGCGATCATCAGTCCCTTGCTGATCTTCGGCACCATCTGGAGGTGCGGGAACGAGGGAGTACGGATGCGCGTCCGGTAGGAGACCGTGTTCCCGTCGCTGACCAGATAATACCCGTTGTTTCCCTTGGTCGCCTCGATGCCCATGAACGCCTCGCCGGCGGGGATCACCGGGCCCCAACTCACGCTCAGGAAGTGGTTGATGAGCGTCTCGATATCATGCATGGTGCGTTCCTTGCGGGGCGGAGTCGTGAGCGGATGGTCTGACTTGTATGGTCCCGACGGCATGTTGTTCAGGCACTGCTCGATAATGCGCAGACTCTGGCGCATCTCTTCCACGCGGACTACACCGCGGTCATAGCTGTCTCCGTGCACTGCCGTGGGAATGTCGAATTCATAGTTTTCATAACCCGAGTAGGGCCGTTTTTTGCGGAAGTCCCACTCATACCCGCAGGCGCGGAGGCCCGGTCCGGTCACTCCCCAATCGATCGCCTCGTCCAGGGTATATGAGCCGACGCCGACTGTGCGGGCCTTGAAGATCGCGTTCCGCATGACGATTGAATCATATTCCTTGAGCCGCGGCGGGAGGTATTTGAGGAAGTTTCTTACCAGTGCGTCCCATCCCCTGGGCAAATCCTGCGCAACACCGCCGATGCGGAACCATTCCGGATGCATGCGGCCCCCGCACACGGCTTCGATGATATCGAAGACGCGCTCCCGGTCCGTGAACATGTAGAACACCGGCGAGAGCGAGCCCACGTCCTGGGCAAAGGTGCCGTACCAGACGAGATGGCTCGCAATCCGGAAAAGTTCCGCCAGCATCACCCGTATTGTTTTCGCGCGCTCGGGGACGTCGATTCCCGCCAGTTTTTCCACGGCCAGGCAGTAGGCCAGGTTGTTCATCACGCCGCCCAGATAATCGACGCGGTCGGTGTACGGGATATAGGTGTGCCAGGTCTGGCGCTCGGCCATTTTTTCGGCCCCCCGGTGGTGGTAGCCGATATCGAGTACGGAGTCTTTGATCGTTTCACCGTCGAGTTGGAGGATGATACGGAGCAGACCGTGCGTGCCGGGGTGCTGCGGCCCGAGGTTCAGGAACATGAAATCCGTGTCCTCGGACTCACGCTGCATGCCCCAGTCCTCGGGACGGAACTGGAGGGCGAGCTGATCCGCGATTTCCTTTTCATCATGCAGGCGGAAGGGGCCCATCTCGGTAGCGCGCGCGGGATGGTCCTTCCTGAGCGGATGGCCCTCCCACGCCGGCGGCATCAGGATCCGGTACAAATGCGGATGACCGTCGAACGTGACGCCGAACATGTCCCAGACTTCACGCTCGTACCAGTCCGCTGACTGCCAGAGCCCCGTAATCGTGGGAAGCGACGTCGCATCACCTTTGAGCGGCACTTTTATTCTGATATCGTCGTTCCGTTCGTACGAGAGGAGGTGATAGACGACCGTGAAATCACTCTCGGGCTGGTCCGGACGATGATTGCGTACGCGTTCATCTATTGCCGTAAGATCGTAAAGCATCTTGTACGGACGGTCGACTCCGGTCTTGAGATGGCGCAGGACGTCCCGAGCTTTTTCCCGGCTGACCCAGAGCGTGGGAATGTTGTCGCGCGTGGGCTGGACAGCGAGGACGGCTTCGCCGAAGGCGGTCTTTAATTCGTCGATGATTAAGTTGTTTGGGGACATGATAAAGGATAGTTCAGAGTTCCTGGTTTTTATACTTCATCCGGAGATCTAAGGAGCGTGGCCTTCCTGCGCTCTTCGCGCTTCAGGTCCCGCATGCACGGCATGTCGGGCCGCACAACGTCCTGGGGTCCCGTGACCCAGCTCAGCGGCCGCCGTTCCTTGCCGACCTTCTCACGAAGCATGAGAAGACCTTCCATGAACGCGTCCGGCCGGGGTGGGCAGCCGGGCACGTACACGTCAACAGGAAGGAACTTGTCCACACCCTGGACCACGGAATAGATATCGTACATACCGCCGGAGTTGGCGCAGGAGCCCATGGAAATGACCCAGCGCGGTTCCATCATCTGCTCGTAGAGCCGCTTGATGACCGGAGCCATTTTGATGAAGACCGTCCCGGCGATGATCATCATGTCCGCCTCGCGCGGCGTGCCGCGCATCACCTCGGCGCCAAAACGCGCGATATCGTACTTGCTCGTAAGGCTCGTGGCCATCTCCACGTAACAGCAGGAGAGGCCGAAGTTGAAGGGCCAGATCGAATTCTTCCTGCCCCAGGCAAACATGTCCTGAAGTCTTGTCAGGACCAGGCTTTTGCGGACAGCGTCTTCCAGGGAATCAGCGCCGGGTTTGGTTAAAGAATAGTTCATAGTTAAATTCAGGGTTCAAGGTTCCAGGTTCAGGATTTCAGGTTCAGGACAGCCGATGCTATTTGTTTTGAACTTGTCTTTACGAACGCACCCCATTCCAGAGCGCCGAGCCTCCAGATGTACACGAGGGCAGCTGCGAGGACGCCGATGAAGATCAGCATTTCCGAGTAGCCGGTCCAGCCGGTCTCGCGAACCGACACGGCCCAGGCGAAGATGAATACCGCCTCAAGGTCGAAGATGACGAAGAACATGGCGATAAGATAGAATTTGATATCAAAGCGGACGCGCGCCGTGCCGGTGGACACGATCCCCGACTCATATGGCTCGGCTGTCTGTCTTTCCTCGTGCCGCTGGCCGAGAAAATAGGATAGCGTTATTATGAATGCTACAAGGGCTACAACGGCAATAGCATATACGGCAAGGGGCCAGAGGGCGGCTGGAGCGGCTTCTTGAGGAGTCATGCTAAAAGAATATCATAGCGAAGATGAAAGTCAAGCAGGAGTTGGGTCAGTGATTCTGCACAGGTGCAGGGAGGTCAGAACTTGAAGACCAGGGGTCTCTTGTCCCCCTTGATGCCGTCACAGGCGGCTATGCACGCCCCGCAGTTATGGCACTGGGGATAGATCCCGCCTTCCACGGGGTTCAATCCCAGCTGGCAGGCTTCTACGCATGCCAGGCATTTCCCGCAGATATGTTCCGCGTCTTCGGCAAAAACCACTTTCAGCGTTTTCCCGAATCTGAAGATGCCCGAAAAACTGCCTATCGGACAGAGGTAGTTGCACCAGACCCGGCGGACGAAAAAAAGCTCGCAGATGACGATCACGCCGATCAGGCCCAGTTCCAGCCCAACGATCCCCTCATAAATGAATTTCGCAACCTGGACGGATATGATTCCTGGCGCCGAAAGAAGGCTCGCAAGGGGTATCCCGGCGAGCGGCGTGAGGACGAGGATGGCGACGAGTACCGCGTATCGCGGCACAGCCGTCGTGTTCTTCCCAAAGGGCCTCTTGAGTCCGAACTTCTCAGCCGCGAAATCGACGAACTCGGAGATCGTATTCTGGGGACAGACCCAGCCGCAAAAGACCCTGCCCAATGCCAGCGTGAGGACTACGGGTATCAGCATCGACAGGAGAAGCGCCGTGTCCATGGTCAGTGTGGTAAGGATCGTCTGCATGCCGATCAGCGGGTCCGTGATCCAGACCGGGCCGATCGCCAGGGAATAGAGCGTTCCCGAGACGATTGTGATCCCTTTTTTATTCAACAGCGGGACCACGACGATGAGAACGATGGTCAAAGCCTGAACAATTTTCCTTGCTCTTTTCAGCGTCAAATCTTCCCTCCGGGCCGGACGGTGATGGCCGTCTGCTCCACCGGGCACACATTCTCACACACGCCGCACCCCACGCACTTGTTCTTATCCACCACAGGCTGGAGCTTTTCGTCCATCCTGATGGCCTCATCGTAGATCGGGCAGTCGTCGAAGCAGCTCCTGCACAGGGTGCCTTGCCATGCCAGGCATGAATCCTTGTTGATTATCGCCGTCCCCATGCGGACCTCTTCCTTTTTCTTCAGGGACCGCTTCAAGGCGCCGGACGGACAAACCGGCGGACATTTCATGCAGAGGTAGCACGGGGTCTTCCGGGCCTTGATGACGGGGGTGCCCATGATCAGAAAGCCGTCAATCAGGCCGGCAAGGGCAATGCTCCCGTAGGGGCAGGCCTGGGCGCACTTGCCGCACCGGATGCAGGTCGCGAGGAACTCCGGTTCCGGAAGCGCGCCCGGAGGACGCAATAGTTCTCTACTCATAGTCGCCCGCATAGACCGGATAGACGCCAATGACCTTGTCGAGCGCGGACAACTGCCGGATTACCTCATCGATCTCTCTGGAGTCGCCGCCCTCGATGACCGTCACGATCTGGTTTTCCTTGATGCCATATACGGTTGCCCGGGCCATCTGCGCGATGCTGCCCAGCACCGCATCGGATTCCCCCTCCTCGATCTCGACGATCACGCTTGTTATCGCCATGGCACGTTCAACCTCGCTCGTTGATTTCACTTCTTCTGCTGATGAAAACTTCGCCCGCTCCGGGGTGAGGACGGAGCGGGCGGGGGTCTGCGGTGGCAGTTACGCCTTTTCGATTTTCACGGCGCAGATCTTGTACTCCGGCTGCTTCGAGAGGGAGTCGAAAGCGTCGTTCGTCAGGCTGTTGATCATCTTGTCCGGATAATGCATCGGTACGAATATCATGCCCTCGCGCGGTACATCAATCACCTTGGCTTCGAGGACGATGGAGCCCCGCCGCGAGATGATCTTCACTTTGTCTTTTGACTTGACGCCGATTTTGCGCGCATCCTTGGGATTGATCTCTACGTACGCGGAGGGCGCGGACCGTCGGAGTTCCGGCACCTTGAGCGTCATGGTCCCTGTGTGCCAGTGCTCGATCTGTCTCCCCGTGGTCAGTGCATAGGGATAGTCGACGTCGCAGGGTTCGGCCGCCCCTTTTGCAGGCCTGAGCCATATGGTTGCCCTGTTGCCGTCGGCCTTGGCGCCGTAGAATGAGACGTCCTGCGCCTGGGGATCAAACTTCTTCACGAGCGTGTCGCCGTGCTTTGCCGTGTAGCGCCGTACGGTGCCTGGATGGTCTTCCGTGGGGCAGGGCCACTGAATACCGTGGGCCTTTTTCAGCCGCGCACGGGTCATTCCCATGAAATCATAAGCCGTGCCCTTTGATGCAAGCCGGACCTCGTTCCAGACATCCTCGCTGTTCTTGAAAGCGAAGAGTTTTTTGCTCTCATGTTCCAGGTCAAGGGCTTTGAAGAGCTTGTTCGCGAACTCGATCATGACGTCGAGATCGGGCCGCGCCTCGCCCGGAGGGTTGATTGCCTTCTCGACGTACTGGTAGCGCCGCTCGGACTGACCGTAGGTGCCGTCCTTTTCAACCCAGAGGGCCGCGGGCAGCACGAGGTCGGCCAGCTCCGACGTGCGCGTCGGGTGGTATGCCTCGGACACGACAAGGAAGGTGTTAGTCGACTCCATGGCCTTCCGGTAGGCGTCCACATTCGGGAGGCTTTGGCCGGGGTTGGTGCAGGCAATCCACATTGCCGTGATCTTGCCTTCGCCCAGGGCGCGGAACATTTCCACTGCCGTGGGCCCAGGTTTTGCCTGGATCCTGCCGGCGGGGACGCCCCAGAATTTCTCCATGTCCTCGCGGTCCTTTTCGTTCGCGACCGCCCTGCCGTACGGCAGCAAATGGCTCAAAAGCCCTGTATCGCGAACGCCGCCGCAGGCATTGGGCTGGCCGGTGAGTGAGAACGTCGTTGCGCCCGGCCGGTTAATCTGGCCGGTAAGCAGGTGAAGGTTATGCACCATGTTATTCACCCACACGCCGCGGGTCCGCTGGTTCAGGCCCATGCACCAGAAGCTCATGGTGGCCTTGGACTGGGCGAACCACCGGGCGGCCTTGACGATGTCCTCCTTCGGGCAGCCGGAGATTTTTTCCGCGGCCTCGGGAGTATATTCATCGAGGAACTTCACGTACTCGTCCCAGGAGACCTTTTCGATCTTGGGCGGAGGGCCCGGGTCCGTCATCTTCTTAAACACCGTGTGCTTGTCCACGTACTCCTTGCTGTACAGGTTCTCCTTCACGATCACATGGGCCATGGCGTTCAGGATCGCAAGGTCGTTGCCGGGGATGAAGCTCATGTGCAAATCGGCGATCCTGGCGGAAAGGGTTTTTCGGGGGTCAGCCATGATGATCTTTACGTCTTTACCCTTCTGTTTGCGCTCGTTGACGAACTTGAAGATTACCGGATGGGCCTCGGCCATGTTGGAGCCGATGATGAAGAAACACTCGGCGTGGTTGATGTCGTCATAGGCCCCCATGGGCTCGTCCTTGCCGAAGGTCGAGACGTAGCCCACGGCGGCGGACGCCATGCAGAGACGCGGGTTGCCGTCGATGTTGTTCGTTCCGAGGCCGCCCTTGAAAAACTTGTTCATGAAGTAGGATTCTTCGGTATAGGCCTGGCCGGACCCGTAGAAGGCCAGGGACTGGGGGTCCGCCTTGTAGGCCGCGGCGAACTTCGAAACCATGAGGTCCATGGCCTCGTTCCAGGAAATCTTGACGAATTTATCCCCCTTCCTGACCATCGGATATTTGAGCCGGTCCGGCGCGGTCATGATCGCGGGCAGGAAATTGCCCTTGAGACAGAGGAACCCCTTATTCCAGTTGTCCTTGTCTCCCTTGACCGCGACGACCTTGCCGGCCTTGACCCCGGCAAAGACGCCGCAGCCGGCGCCGCAGTAGCGGCAGACGCCTTTGACCCATTTGTCGGCATCGGCTTCAGCGGCCATGAGTTCCCGCGGCAGCGAAAGCTCGAGGCCGATCGTGGACGCGGCCGCCATGGCGGCGGAATATTTCAGCAGTTGCCTCCTGGTTATGTTCATTTCCCCCCTCCTGGCCCGTGGAATCCGGCCTTGTTTTTCGCGGACTCCTTCACCGACACCGTGTGTTGATCATGACAGAGAAAACAGGTCTGATCTTTTTTCGGAAATTTTCTCTCGACGTCCGCGACCTGCTCCCCATGGCACCCCCTGCACCGGCCCAGTCCCGGCCGGAAAGCAAAATTTTCTTCCGGGGACCCGTGGCAGACGACACATTTGACGCCCATCAAACCGTGTTTACCGCTCAGCCAGGCCTGCTCCTGGCCTGCATGACAATCCGCACATTCTTGGCCATCGGTTTTCACGTGCGTCTTGCCGGCAGCGGAAGCGGCGATTGGGAGGATGAGAGCCAACAGTACCAGGAATACACGTTTCATAGTGCCTCCTTAGATAATTCAGAGGGACGAAGGACGATCGCTCACGTCGTTGCTTGGACGATGGACGATTTTGCGTCCTTCGTCACTCTTCCCTCAGATGGGTTACTTCCCCGCCGGAGCCGCCGCGGGAGCTGCCGCCGGTGCTGTCGGAGGCGCGGCCTGGGCAGTCTTGGGCGCCATGGCGTCGTCGATGACCTTGATGCCGTCAAAGGCTTCCTGGGCCGATTTCAGGAGCGCTTCCTTGGCCATGTCGGGATTGTGGAATCCGTCGGAATTCTCCGCAGTCCAGAACTCCCAGAGGATGTGGGCCTTCAGATGATGGTCCTGGGCCTTCTTGATAACCTCGGGGGCCACGCCCGCGGCCTTGGCTGCCACGATCTTGTCGATCAGCACTGATATGCGGAATTCGGCCTTGCGCATCTTGCCTTTGATGTGCGCCTTCACGGAGTCAATGGAGTACTTCGCCTCCTCTTCGGTCCACTTGGGATGGCACTTGGAGGTAAGGCACGTCTCCTTGATCATGACCCTCGGGGTGACGGCGAAGTGCGAAGTAAAGACCTTGCCCTGTTTGTTCTTCAGCTTCGGCGTGTGGCAGGAATCGCAGC
>JAXIPA010000155.1:0-11201 GCA_045403145.1 Nitrospirota bacterium
TTCCTTTGACATGGGTTACAAAATCAAACATGGTGTTCATTGTTACATCCTCCTTGGGGTGGAATAGATCGGTTATTGTTTTATCGACAAGGCCATGCCCTGTCAGCGTGTCTTCGGCTGCTTCCCGGCTGCGTCAGTGTCATCCTTCTTCCTGTTCTTTCCTCCCAGATAGGACTCGGCAGGCCTCCATCCGAAGGAGACAATGTTCCTGCCGAGGCTGAACACGCCGCCGAGCGTTTTCTGCAGCAGGAGCCCGAAGGCTGTTACGACGCCCATGATCGGCAGGGCGATGACGTAAACCAGCCCGAGAATGGGACCGGTCAGCAAGACCGCACCCGACGATGCCTTGAGGTACTTTGCGCTCTTCTCCCCGGGCAAAGCGCCTTCCTGGTCCATATCGATCCTCAATCCGGTTGTAACATCCCAATACGTCCCGTTCCCGACCACCTGACCTCCCGTAAGTGTAAGCATGATGTGTTCCCTCCTTTTCGCGCTGCATATGTTTTTCTCTATCGTTGGATAAAACTTACCAAAAGAAGGGTTTTCTGTATATCCGTAGAAATTCTTAGGTTCAAGGGAAATAGTTCTCAGAGGGGATGGGTAGAATACAGGAGGAAAAAGGGGGGGGAAGGTTTGTGACGTGCATCTGCTCTATACGTGTGCTTGCTGGATGCGGGGACTCTTGGCAATTCTCCCGGCGATTGCGAACCGCCGGGAGAACCAGGTAATTGGTGCACATCCCGAAGATCATCGAGTTTCTAAGACTAAACTAATCCCGCTTTCTAAACGGCCTAACTCCGCCGCTCACCTTGTTCGCGTCCGCATCATTGCTTTTTCGCAGTTTTATCCCAGCCTCATTTCTGAACATTATTTTTCACGTACGCCCGGACTTTCTCCGCAATCTGACGATCGGTCATCTTGTCAACTGTCTCAATGCCTGCTATGCGGCCACTAAGCTTGGAACCCTCCATTCGTTTTGCCAGCTCACCCTTTGCCTCGCCGGGACCGAAGATCAGAATCAATTCCGCATCGCGAAGATGCGAAATCACCTCATCGTAGTATTTGTCGAGTTGTCCCGTAAGGTCTCTCTGCTGCGAATCATCCGCCGGAACCAGCTGAGCCGGATAGGGAGTCGTTGAGCGTACACCCTCAAATCGGCTGGGTTGTTTTTCCACATGGGAAATGAGCTCTTTTACTTCCTCCCCTTTGTCCGTAATAGTTATGATAACAGCCTTCCTATGGTCGATCCACAAACCCTTTGTCGTTTTCATAGACTTCTCCTTGAGATATGATATCCACTCTCCGCTTTAAGTATACTGCTTATAGCGCTCTTAGAAGCGGTGCTTCCGCTAATTTATTCACACTGGCTTTTTTGAATGCCTTGTTCATTTCGTGACCAGGTGGAGTTATTCACCCTAAGATGGTCTTTGTTGCCGGAAGGAATCTCGTCCCGGCTCCGGCTACTGCGACAATCGCTTTCTTAATTGTGGGAATAGGTCTCATGGTGCCCCCCTTAGTTGGTTATGATATTCCTCTTCTTCGCTTTGTCCGGGGCGGATATTCTCACCTCGATTGCATGTTCCCGACGGTCGTCAACCAGGGAAATAGTCTTGCCGCTAAGCGCAGCGCCATCGACAATCACGCTTGCCCCGCTGATGTCGCGCGTTTGCAGGACCGTGATATGGTAAATGGTTTCCCGGTACCGATAGTGCACCTTTACCTCATCCCACTCACTGGGGAGGCACGGGTCGAAGCGCAGTTTGTCTGTTTCAAGCCGCAGCCCCAGAAGTGATTCCACGATCAGCCGATACATCCACCCGGCCGATCCCGTGTACCAGGTCCATCCGCCCTGTCCGACGTGCAGAGGGGCCGCATAGACGTCGGCGGCGGCAACGTAGGGTTCTCCTTTGTAGATCGCGATCTTTTCGGGCGAGCTTGCATGGTTTATGGGGTTGATCATCGCCAGCGTCTCCCACGCCCGGCTGCTGTCGCCCAATGCGGCAAAGGCCATCGCAGTCCAGACCGCCGCATGGGTATACTGCCCGCCGTTCTCCCTTACCCCGGGAACGTATCCCTTGATATAGCCGGGATCCAGATCCGATTTATCGAAGGGCGGGTCCAGGAGCTGGATCAGGCCATGCTCCCTGCGAACCAGATGCTTGTCCACTGCTTCCATTGCCGTGCGCGAGCGCTCCTCATTCCCGGCGCCGGAGAGGACAGACCAGCTTTGCGCAATGGAATCGATGCGGCATTCGGGATTTTCTGCCGAACCGAGCGGAGAGCCGTCGTCAAAAAAAGCACGCCGGTACCACTCGCCGTCCCAGCCATGCACTTCTATATTCCTGCGCACATGATCGGCTTCACCACGGCAGCGTTCGGCGAATGACGGATCGTTATGCAGGTGCGCGAGTTTCGAAAACCGCACAAGCACTTCATACAGGAAAAAGCCGAGCCAGACGCTTTCACCCTTGCCGTGCTGGCCCACCAGGTTCATGCCGTCGTTCCAATCACCCGAGCCGATAAGCGGCAGGCCGTGCTCGCCGCGGGTAAGGCCCCTCAGAATGGCCCGCACACAGTGATCGTACAGACTTGCCGTTTCTTCCGATGCATGGGGAAGATCGTAATACGAGTCTTCGTCCGGGTTGAGCGGGCGGCCCTCGATGAAGCGGACGGTTTCATCCAGCACCCCGGTGTCCCCGGTTGTGAGAACGTAGCGGCACGCGGCCAGGGGCAGCCAGAGAAAATCGTCCGAACAGCGCGTACGCACGCCGCGACCGGTCGGCGGATGCCACCAATGCTGGACATCTCCCTCCTTGAACTGATGGGCCGCGCAGAGGAGGAGGTGTTCGCGCACGAGCCGGGGCTCGGAGAGGATGAGCGCCATCACGTCCTGCAACTGGTCGCGGAAACCGAATGCGCCCCCGGACTGGTAGTATCCGCTCCGCGCCCAGAGACGGCATGCCAGGGTCTGGTAGAGGAGCCAGCCATTGGCCAGCATGTTCAGGGATTGGTCCGGCGTTTCCACCTGCACCGCGCCGAGGGTGTGATTCCAATACTCCCAGACCTTCTCAAGCGCTCCGCGCGCGGCAACGGATCCCCGGAAGCGTCGCACCAGGTTGCCGGCGTCATCGGAGTTTCTCCCTGCGCCGAGCCTGAAGATAATCTCCCGCTCCTGCCCGTCCGCCAGATCGAAGGGGACCTGGATAGCGGCGCAGGGGTCCAGGGCAGCCCCTACCCTGCCGGAAAGCCGCGCACGGGTCATTGCAGCCGGTTGTTGCAGCGTGCCGTTGCGGCCAAGGAACTCGGTCCGGTCGCCGGTCACGGTCCGGGTCGCCTCGCCCGCGTCGAAGAAGGCCGTCCGGTCAACGAACTCCGGGTTATAGGGGTTCCGCCCAAAGATAGCGCCGGTTTTGGGGTCGATTTCGGTGATCACCTGCATTGCCGTTTTTGGCCGCAGATCTCCCAGTACCCATTCAACGTAACCGGTGGCTGAGAGCCGGCGCGTTCGGCCCGATCTGTTTTTCACCTTCAATACCGTAAATTTGATCGATGCGTCCATTGCAACGTAAACCCAGACTTCCGAGCTGATCCCGTCCTCCACGTGCTCAAAGACGCTGTAACCAAACCCGTGGCGGCTGACGTAATGCATCGCCCCGCGGCTCGGCAGCGGTGTGGGAGACCAGAAACGGCCGTTCTCTTCATCGCGCAGGTAGAAAGCTTCCCCGCTGGAATCGCTTATCGGATCGTTGTTCCAGGGAGTGAGGCGGAACTCGTGGGCATTTTCGCTCCAGGTGTAGGCAGCTCCGCTCTCCGAAATGATCGTCCCGAAATGCGGATTTGCGATCACATTCACCCACGGTGCAGGAGTCTTCTGTCCCTGCGAGGTCGTAATGATGTACTCGCGGCCGTCGGGCGTGAATCCTCCGTGTCCGTTAAAGAACAGCAGGTCCTTGCGGGTTGTTGCCGGGATTGTTATGGATCCAGGGCTGTGGACCCGCGTTGGTATGAGGTGCGGTGCCGGTGCTGCCGCAAGCGCGCGGCGGTCGACCTGGTCTTCCAGCGGGCCGAGGCCATCGATGATGATGGCGCGGGCGACTGTTTGAAGCAGGATCCGGTCCTCGTTCGATATCTGCTCCACGGGTCTTACAAAGATGCCGCCCGGCCGTTCCGTCACGTTCGCTTCAACGCCTGCCGCAATGAGCCCCACGATCTGCTCCTGCAGAAGCTGCCGGTAACCGGCGTGATCTTCATTCCAGATCACGAGGTCCACTGCCAGACCCTTGAGACGCCAGTACGCGTGGGCTTGTACGAGCCGGCGCACCAGGTCGATATTCGCCGGATCTTCGATCCTCAGCAGCACGATCGGGAGATCTCCGGAAATGGAGTAGCCCCAGAGACCGGACTGACCGCGGCGGTTCCTGAGGATAACGCCCGGGTCGGCGCGCAGAGAAGAATTGGCATAGAGAACGGAGCCGGCAAGGCGTCCATAGAGCTGCGCATCGGCTTCCGTGGCATTGATCTGGCGCAGCAGCACCTGGCTGTGTGTCCACGCGAGATCAAAAACGCGGTCCGCAAGCCGCCGGTCCTGATACTTCTCGACAAGGCCCATACAGATGTCCCGGGTTTCGCCGATCCCGGTGACGATATTAATCGTTGCCGATTCCTCCGGATCAAGGGTTATCCGACACCGGATAGCGACGATCGGATCGAGCACCGGGCCCTCGCCGCCGGAGAGCGCAGCGGCACTGCTGAGGGCCTGTGGGTCGGAAGCGGTGTTTCCGCGACCGATGAATCGCAGGCGGTCGGTCTCATAGGAAACTTCGCCGGTTTCCGTCCCGTGAACAGCCATCAGATGAAACATCCACGGCGAGTGCTCGTCCCGGGAGCGGGGACGGCGGGTGCAGAGGATCGCCCGACGGTGATCGATAATCTCCGTCTGAACAAAAAGATTGCTGAACGCCGGATGCAGCGCGTCCGCCGCAGGCGGTGCAAGGACGACCTCCGCGTAACTCGTGACCTCGATCTCTCTGCGTGTTCTGCCGCGGTTGGTGATCGTGATCCTGCGCAGCTCGATATCATCCTCGGGCGAAACGCTGATCTCCGTATGCATTTCAAAGTCGTTGTCGGTGCGGCGAAACTCTGCCCGTGCTTCCGAAAAAATCGCTTCGTACTTCTTCGGTCGCTTGAGCGTCGGCTGATATGCGGTAGACCAGAACTTTCCACTCGCCACGTCGCGGAGGTAACAGAACGTGCCCCAATTGTCGCAGGTACTGTCTTCGCGCCAGCGTGTGACGGCGATATCTTTCCATCGGCTGTAACCGCCCCCCGCATTCGTGACCATCACGTGGTACCTGCCGTTGGACAATAACTGCACCTCCGGAACGGTTGTGTCGGGGCTGTTGAGTACGCGCATCGGCATCTCTGGACCGTTGGAGGCCGTTCGGATCTCGGAAAGCTCGGTGGTGTGCGAATAAAACGCCGTGGCCTTTGGCACACGCTCCTGGAGCAGCAGCATGGTTGCCTGGAACTCCGGGTCAGACTCGAACCGCTTCTGCATCTGACGGTCCAGGAGCACAGAGGCCAGCGAGAGAAAGCTCATACCCTGGTGATGCGCCATGAACGACCGGACTACGACGCTCGATTGCCCGCGTCGTTGACGCGAAGGCGTGTAATCGATTGCTTCAAAAAAACCGAATTTTCCTTCATACCCTTCCGCAGCGAGTCGCTGCAGGTTCAGGCACGCCTCCTCGGGCGCCACCATCAACGCAAGCGCCGAGGCATAGGGCGCAATGACCAGATCGTCCGCGAGTCCGCGTTTGAGCCCCAGGCCGGGCACGCCAAAAGCGCGGTATTGATAATCGAGATGTGCATCGACAGCGTTGTAGCAGGATTCCGACGTGCCCCACGGTACGCCGCGCAGCCTCCCATATTCGATCTGCCCGGCCACAGCCGCCTTGCAGGTCTGGTCGAGCAGCGTGTTCTCGTATGCCGGCATCACCAGAAGCGGCATGAGGTACTCGAACATTGAACCGCTCCACGAAAGAAGGACCGGCCCTCCACCGGCAATGGTGAGCAGGCGCCCCAGGGCAAACCAGCTTTCCTGCGGGAGCTGCCCTTGCGCAATCCCTACGAAACTGCAGAGCCTCGCTTCCGAAGCCAGCAGGTCGTAGTAACTCGTGTCCCGCCTGCGGCTGTCGACGTTGTATCCGATGGCCAGTAAATGACTTGACCTGTCGAACAGAAAGTCATACTCCATGCGGCTGAGTTCGCCGGATTGCAGCACGAGCTTTTCGATAGCCGTTATCCTCTCGACGGCGAGTTCGTTTCCCCTGCTTGCCAGTTCGCGCAGCGTCGGTATCTCATCAATGTCGGCTGCCGACTGTGCGAAAAGGATCAGATCGTCGCGTGCGGACCGGCTTTGCGCGGTAAGGGCATGTGCCCACCACGCCGCCTGGCTTTCGGGATCAAGATCAAGGGAATCGAAGTCTGAGGCCGCATCCGCGGCGGACGTTGTCAGTTGATCAAGGCACAGCCGTGCAGCCGCGAGAGTAGCCGGTGGGGAAGTATACGCTGACTCCAGGTCCTTCTGAAGTTGAGCGAGCCTGGGGGGAGCTGCTCCTCCCACAGCGTCCGCGAGGATCTGCAGGGTGTCGGAGAGCCCGCCGAACAATCTCGCATGGACGATCTTGTGATCGGGAAGTGCGAGCAGACCCTGCCGCAAGGTGAGCAGATTGGCCGCAAGGTTCCCGCTGTCCACCGTAGATACATACTTGGGCTGCAGCGGCTTGAGAGACTGCGTGTCATACCAGTTGTAGAAGTGGCCCCGGTGCCGATCCAGGGCTTCCATTGTTCGCAATGCATTCTCCGTGCGCTCGATGAGTTGTCCGGCAGGAATGTAGCCGAAGTCGTACGCGGACAGATTTGCAAGCAGCGCAAGTCCCATGTTTGTCGGCGACGTGCGATGCGCGACCACGCCAGCGCGATACTCCTGATAGTTATCAGGCGGCAGCCAGTTGTCCTCCGTGCCGACGAATGTCTCAAAGAAGACCCAGATTTTTCGGGAAAGCTTTCGGAGAAAAACGGTTTGGCCGGCTGTCAATCTTGCTTCACGCGGGGCAAGCGGCCGGCTGATCCACCACGCGATGAAGGGTGAAGCAAACCAGAGCACGAGGAGAGGCCCGGCCGCTCCCAACGCAGCCGGGTTTGAAAGCGCCAGATGGACCGCCATGGCGACCGCAAGAAAGGCGGCGAACCACATGGTCCGACAAACAGCAACGAGGCCCGTTCGGTTTTTTCGATCCGGGGTGCGATCCGGGTCGCCCGACGGACTCCATGCGAGAAGCCGCTTGTGCGTGACAAGCATTCTCCATGTCGTACGCACGACTGCGTCGAGACTGAAAAACGCCTCGTAGGGGAGGCACGCAAGCGTAAACACATCCTGAGCAAAGCGCCTGCCAATGGAGCGCCCGGCAGCAGCGAGATGCTGCCCCGGAAGCACATCGCGCGGTTTTTGAAGCAGATCCGGGATAGAGGAAATCAAGGAAGGGATCAGAATAATCCCGATCATTGACAAGGTCCAGAACCAAGCCGATGATAAAACCGTCCAACCGAGCAATAAGAGGAGCGTCAAAGCCGAAGGCATGAGACTGCGCCGAAGATTGTCGAAGAGCTTCCATTGGGACAGCAGCGAGAGGGGATTCTTCCGGCGTTGCCGGTCACGGACAGGCCCGGGACCAGGGATAACCGCCCGCAGCCATGGCAGAAGCTGCCAATCCCCGCGAATCCACCGGTGCCGGCGGCTCACGTCCGCGCTGTAGCAAGATGGATACTCCTCGTACACCATTACATCGCTCAGCAGTCCGGCCCGGGCGTAACACCCCTCGATAAGATCGTGGCTCAGGATCCGGTTCTCGGGGAAACGTCCGGCCAGCGCCCGCTCGAACGCGTCGACTTCGTAGATCCCCTTCCCGATAAAGGAGCCTTCAAGGAAGAGGTCCTGATAGACATCCGAGACAGCGCGCGTATAGGGGTCAATGCCCGCATCGCTCCCGTACATGCGCGCATACCGCGACCGGTTTGTGCCCGGCAAGCTCACGGCAACCCGCGGCTGAAGGATGCCGTACCCGGCAACAACACGCTGCTTGCCTTCGTCATAGTGTGCACGATTCAGCGGATGCGCCATGGCTCCCACAAGCTGCCGGGCCGAATCGCGCGGCAGCTGAGTATCCGTGTCAAGGGTGATCACGTACTTCACATTTAACAGCACTGCAGTATTACCGACGACGAGGGAGAACCGGTCACGCGAGCCGTTGCGCAGAAAGAAATTCAGTTCCGCAAGCTTTCCCCGCTTACGCTCGTAACCCATCCAAACAAGCTCCATGGGATTCCATTGGCGGGGGCGGTGAAAAAGGAAGAACGTATCGCCCTTTGCATTCCCGTACTTCTGATTCAGCTCTTCGATCCTCCGCCGGGCGAGCAGCAAGAGCGGTTCGTCCTCCGGCAGTATTTCCTCCGATGCGTCCGGAAAATCAGTCAGCAGTCCGAAGTGCAGGTTTTCATCGCGATTTGCCAGAAACCTGACTTCCAGCGCCTCGATCAGGTCCTCAATGTTCCGGGCGCTTGTGAGCATGGTCGGGACAATAGCGAGGGTCCGCAATTCAGGCGGAATTCCTTTGGAAAAGTCCATTCGCGGCAGGGAATGCGGCTTTACCAGCAACGTAGCAAGCCAGTTCACCACGCCGATTGCCAGCTGACCCGCACACAGCAATGAGAGGATACTCGTTAAAAGAAGCAGCCAGGGGTGTAATCCATCGCCACTCGCATTCGCCAGCAAGCCGCCGGTGAAAATCACCGTGATCAGCATGATCGTGCCGAGATAGAGGAACAAAGGAAACCGGCTGCCTGCTTTTCGAAGGCCCTCTGAGACGGACAACCGGACCTCTGCCAGGTGTTCAAGCTGCGCGAGTCCCTTGTCGATCAGATAATAGCCCACATGGGCTGAGCGATCATCTATGCCTTGCGCGTCGTTTTTACGGGCTGCGCTCTCGTGCGCAAGCCGGACCGCGCTGGCCGCCACTTCTGCTTCTGACAGCTTGCCGGTCTTCGCGATCTTCTCCACCGCATGACGGTAACGGTCGCGGGTAGAAAAATCCATTTTGCCGTATGTTCCGCGAGGGTCCTCACGCAGGGTCTGCTCGACAACGCTCATCGTCTCGACGAACTCGCGCCAGTCCATCGCTCCCAGGAAGCGGAGGCTGCCGATGCTGTTGCTCATCGAGACCTGATCAGCCGCCTGCTGCTGGTTCTCCGATTGCACCAGTTGCTCGATCGTCATACTGCACCCGGAGAGGTATTGCTCGATCCAGGTGAGCGGCATTGCCAGGGCAGGGCCATGTCCCTGGAGCCGGCGGGCAAATTCCGCAACAAAAGCGCTCTTGAGCGGGGGATTTGACCTTGCCATGTCCGCAAGGACAAGGATCAGACTCTTCGGATCCTTCACGGCAACATCGGTAATCAGGTCCGCCCAATAGTCGGCGAGGTTTCGGTCCATCCTGTCCGCAGCGATCCGTGCCCCGACGCGCCGGAGATTCTCGATCAACGCCAGGCGCAGCATGATAGGGATTGCCCACAATTCTCCCAGCTTCAGGACGGTGACTGTCTGGTAGGCTGCAACAAAACTGCTGAGACTTTCCGGGTCCACCCGCCCATCTCCGTGTGAGATCGTCTCCAGGGCGAGGTCATACACGCGCGGAAGCCCGCTCGATGGTCCATCCAGCAAGCGGGGCAGCTCCCGGCTGTAACCCTTTGGCAAGTGTCTCCTGGCCGTACGGATCTGCTCTTCGATCAGATAGAAGTTATCGAGCAGCCATTCGGCTGCGGGCGTGATCCGGCGGTCCGTCTTAATTGCCTCTACCAGCAGGCTGCGGGTCCCGGTCAGAATGCTTTCATTCTCATCCAACCGCGCCAGAAGCTGGTCAGGAGCGTGTCCCGGGCTCAACTTATGTAAACCCGCCAGCGACTTTCCATGCTGCTCCATCTGGTCGCTGCTGAACAATTCCGATCGCAGCGGCGGCTCATACACGGCGCACTTTGCTTCCAGGTCTTTTCCCTGAAAACGCGCCAGCACATCGGGGAGGTTCCCGAGAATGGTCTTGTTGCTCAACTTCAATTAATACTCTCCTTTATTGCTCCAGGCGCCGGAAGCTTTAAAAACCGCACGGTGCAAAAAAATCCAGCCCTTATGAAACCACGGGTCCCAAAGACAAAAGCACCCTCACCCCTGCCCCTCCGGGGGAGGGAAAAGGGTGGGGGTTGTTTTTCGCGGACACACAGATAAGGCACGCACTTGCTTTTTATCCGTGCTTCAATCCGCCTGCCCCCGGCGCTTTCGAGCCTGCACCCAGCGATTTCGAGCCTGCACCCAGCGATTTCGAGTAGCCCAGCCGCGAGAGCGGGGGTGTGCGGCGAAGCCGCCTGTGGTTAATGACATCTTGGTTCCGGCTTGTCCGGGTTCAAGATTGTTATCAGACCGTTATGATATCGTACGCAAACCTGCAGAGAGGTACGCTGAGAAACGACAACAAGGTCAGAGTGAAGATTTGAACGTTTGGATAAGTCAGAGCATCCTCATAATATCGGCGTCGTTTCTGACGGATGTCTGTCCTTGAAACTGCTCGAAGAGAGGGGTGAATTCGGAACCGTCTGAATCTACGCTTCTCTGGGGATGCAGACATCCTACACTGTATTGGGCAGAAAAGCTTTATCTCCTTTCACAATAATGCAAGGCGAAATCTTTGTTATACTCCGACGCGTATCATTGCGAGACGCATTTTTTGCTGAGGTATCACCTGCACGATTGAAGCAGCCAAGAGCGTCAATTCTATACGAACTGATAGCACGGAACAATATCTGGAACGAGCTCGGTTTGCTGCTTGCGCCGGACACTGGAAGTTCACCGGGACTCTGCCTTGAAACGGCACAAATAGTACTCTATACTTAAAGTAAGGGAATGCACAACAAGGACGCCTTAAATGAAGTTCACCCTCGTGCGAGTTATCAGCCATTGACAGAAAAGTACGTGAGGTTGAATTTTACCCTGAATTATAAAAAAAAGGAGGACTTATGATTTCAAAGGTTCTTGTACCAATAGACGGTTCAAAAGTGTCACATAAGGCTGCAAAATACGCGGTCGAGCTCGCAAA
>JAXIPA010000062.1:0-16984 GCA_045403145.1 Nitrospirota bacterium
AACGCCTCGCGGAGCTCGCCAGGAAAAAGGGAGTGGCTCATTTTGTCTATTCCTCGGTGGGCTCAGCGCATCGGAACACCGGCATTCCGCATTTTGAAAATAAATGGCGGATCGAGCAGACCGTGCACGCACTCAAGTTTCCTTCGTATACGATCCTCCGTCCGGTTTTTTTCATGGACAACTTCACTTCTCCATCTTTCCTGCCGGGGCTCCTGGAGGGAAACCTGAGAATCGGACTGAAGCCGGACACGGCGCTCCAGATGATCGCCGTTGACGACATCGGGAAATTCGGTCTGCTGGCGTTCGAGCGGCATGAAGAAATGAACGGTGTCGCGCTGGACATCGCCGGCGACAAGCACACCATGCCGGAGACGGCGGACATTCTCAGTCGCGCACTCGGCAGGAAGATAGAGTACGTGGAGACGCCGAAGGCGGAAGTCCGCGCGTGGAGCGCTGATTACGCGCTTATGCTGGAGTGGTTCGACCATTTTGGCTACAACGTAGACATCGCCGCCGTAGCGAAAAAGTACAATTTCCGGTTTGCGACGCTTGACGAGTGGGCGAGCCGTGTGACGTGGGCCGCGAAGAAGGCTGCATGAGCTATGATCGCGGTCCTTTGAGGTAATTTTGATGCGCCCGGTGTGAAATAAGCCGGGCGTTTTTCTTTTGGGGGATTTTTTTCAGCCGTCTTCGTCATCTTCACGGGTTTGTAACAACTGCTGAAGTTCTTCCAGCAAGCGCACCTGCCCCTGATTGATTTTCTTTTTCGCGTCCTCGATGCTGAACCATGCCGCACGGTCCACTTCGGGAAATTCCCGTGTTTTGCCGGAATGGGGGGGCCACTCCATGGTAAACAGGTTGCTTTTGATCGCCGCAGGGTCGTTCTCACCCTCGACAGCCCAAGCCTGCACTACTTTGCCGCTTTTGAGTTTAACAGCGGAAAGGGGGATGAACCGCCCCTCGGCTATAAAACCCGTTTCCTCCTGAAATTCCCTCTTCGCCGCTTCAAGCGCATCCTCTTCCTCTTCAAGCAACCCCTTGGGGATGGACCACGCGCCGAGGTCTTTATTTGACCAGAGCGGCCCCCCCGGATGCACGAGAAATACCTCTATGCCGTTTTTCTTTCTTCGATACATCAGCAGACCGGCGCTTGTCATCATGATTCCCCGTTGTAACACGGCATGATACACCGGCCTGTTCCTGTCGCCGCGCCGTTATACCCTTAGTTGCTACTCGCGCCGGAATCGCGGGAATCGAAAGAATCACGCTCTCGCTCCAGTGCCGGGTCAAGCCTGATATACGCCCTGACTTTGCCGTCCTTCAGTGCGTAGCTGATCAGCAGGACATCAGGGAAGCCGAACTCCAGGGGTGCATAGAGAGGCCTCATTTCGTAGCCGATGGCCCCTCCGCTGTCATCGGGTATTTCCCGCAGACCGACCTGCCAGATGCTGTAGGTGCTGCACCGGACGAAAGCATCCGCTTCGGCAAGCGCCTGCTGGGCTGAAAGTCCCTTTTTTACCTTATACGAGGTGTCGATGTCGTATATCTCCAACGGATACCTGCTGTCATCCTTCACGAGGATCGCCACATTCTCAAGCTGTGCCGGATAATGGCACCCGTAGAGCAAAAGGGAATAGGTCCCGGTGACCTGGGACGGCTGGGC
Source organism: Nitrospirota bacterium (assembly GCA_045403145.1). Lineage (GTDB taxonomy): Bacteria > Nitrospirota > UBA9217 > UBA9217 > UBA9217 > JAJYKN01. The sequence continues at coordinate 1,664 of JAXIPA010000062.1, forward strand.
CTCTCTGGATATAAGCTGTTTGCCGGGTATGCAGGCCGTTACAACAACAGACAGGACCAGGAAGACCGCGGCTGTCAGCACGGTTTTTGACGTAGTCATATTCACCCTGCCTCTCTTATCTCGCGTTCTTAATTTATTATAGACCAGTTTCATAAGGCAGGCAACGAGGCAGGCGAAGTGTCGGCCATAAGTTGCAGCAATCGAGTCTCCCCCCGGATCGCGGCATCTTCCACAGTATCGCATCGATCGGCCGTGACGAACGCGGTCCCCGGTAATTTCTTTTCGAGCAGTTGACTTTATACCGGATTTCCGTATGATTGTAGACAGGTCGCGGCCGGGGACCGGACAAAAACGCATGATGACATGGACGAATAAACGGATACTCGTTACCGACGACTCCCAGACGATGCGGATGCTGATCGCGTTCCATTTGATCAAGATGATGCCCGGCGTGAAGATCACCGAAGCCGTCAACGGCGCGGACGCGCTGGACTGGCTGAAAAGCCAGGACGTGGACCTCATCCTGACCGATATGAACATGCCGGAAATGGACGGCGCCGGTTTGATCACCGCTGTTCGCCAGGAGCTCAAACGGGACACGCCGATTATCATCATAACCACCAGGGGAGAGCAGCGGGACCGGGATCGGGGCATGAGCGTCGGCGCGAACGGGTACGTTACGAAGCCGCTCGATGTCCGTCAGTTCAGGGAGACGGTCCGGAAATTTATTTCCTGACCCGTTTAAGACGGGTAATCCGACCAGGGAGGAAACATCCATGCCGAAAGTAGCGGTCATACTTGCCGATGGTTTTGAAGAAGTTGAGGCGATGGCCATTATCGATGTGCTGAGACGCGCCGGGATCGACACGGTGGTCGCGGGCCTGCACGACGGACACATCACCAGCGCCCGGAACGTGAAGGTCATCCCGGACACGGTGATCGACACGGTCCGGGCCGATGATTTCGACATGGTCGTGCTGCCCGGAGGACAGCCGGGATCCGACAACCTGAATGCCGACCCGCGCGTGAAGGAACTGATCAGGAGCTTCTCGCAGAAGGGCAAGCTCACGGGCGCCATCTGCGCCGCGCCCTACGTGCTCGCGAACGCGGGGGTGCTTGCTGGAAAGCACGCAACGTCATACCCTTCCTACAAGGACCGGCTCGGCGGGGCGCTCTATGAGGAGAAGTCCGTGGTGACCGACGGGAATGTGCTGACCAGCAGAGGAGCGGGCACGGCGCTCACCTTCGGTCTTGCAATCGTTGAGCGGCTGATAAGCAAAGAAAAGGCACAGCAGATCAAGGACGCGATGCTGATCCATTACGAATGACCCGTTAGGGAATATTTGAAGAAGTCGTAAAAAGTCGTCATTCCCGCTTGTCGGGAATCATATTGCCATATAACATTCTGAAAAGCAACGATTCCGGACAAGCCGGAATGACGGTTCTGCGACGATTTTCGACTTTTTACGAAACCATCATATAGATATCCTCTGTTCCAGGATATATCCCGTTCGCGCATTTGACAAAAAAGGACCAGCGTTAACTTCCACCGGCCCGAAACCTAGCTGCGAGACTTGTTTGCCTTGGGATCTTGCACGCCCCATGCCGAGAACGTGCCTTCTACCGCCGATCTTGCCTCAGCCTCTCGCCCCATGACCTCCGATACCTTCATGGCATGTGTCGCGCACACCTCGGTTTCATTCCCGCTTGGCTGCACCCAGCGTTACGAGCGAAGCGGTAGTGCAGGGTGTCGGGAATCGTAGTGCTTTACAACATACTGAAAAGAGACGATTCCGGACAAGCCGGAATGACACCGTAGAGGCTATCTCCGACTTTTTACGAGTTCATCAAAATTGACAGACCCACAAATCTCTTTTTTGTTCTTTATCTTGACGGCAGATTCCTTTATACTTCGCAAGTTGATGAATTCGTAAAAATAGGGGATGGAAGGTCAAAACCAATAATGCATGCATCACGGGTTCCGGCTGAATGCATACTTGTGTCCTGCATTCTCAGCACAAGACCTTTTTAAAAAAGGAATGACAATGACAACTCGGGAGGAAAAATCATGGCTATCACCGCAAAAATCGAAGGCAACAAGCTCATCATCACCGCAGATCTCGAAACACCCACACCCAGCGCATCGGGGAAAACACTTGTCGTTGCCAGCACGAGGGGAAACAAAGACTCCGGCGTTATGATAGACGGTAAACCGGTGATAATCGGCCTTAACGCCTATATCAAAAAACAGCCGTAATGATGCCGCACAGAGGGTGTTCTCAAGACATGCAGCGGACTTTCAATCAGGGTCTTCCGACGGGCCTGCTGAGGCTGGAACGAAAAAGGAAAAGGACGGTGTCCCCGACGAGGCGCGAAATAACGTCTATCCTGTTGGCGGTTTTTTCCCTGCTGCTCATCTTATGCCCCGGAGCATCTGCCGCAGCCGGAGATGCCGGCCCCTTTCGTCAGGGAAGTTTGCGCATGTCGCTTGTTGTGGGCGGCGGTACGGCCTTTGACCGGGATTACACGGTTCTCGGTCTGGGAGCCGGCTACTATGCGGCGGACGGAATCGAGTTCGGCCTCGATTTCGAGGTCTGGACGGGAAACACGCCCAGGATATACCGGTACAGCCCTTCGCTCCGGTATGTGGTCCCCACGGGCACGGCTATCAAACCCTATGCAGGCGCCTTCTACCGCCGCACAGTCGTCGAAGGTTACCGCGATAACGATGCGGTGGGCGCGCGGGTGGGGCTGTATTTCCTTTCGGGCAGAAGCGCCTACTTCGGCGTAGGAATTGCGGAGAACGTTTATCTCAACTGCGACAGAACCGTATATTCTTCCTGTACCGAGGCCTATCCTGAATTGACGTTTGCGGTGATATTCTGACAATGCCGCGCGGCGATTCAAGCGGGCCGCGAGTTACGACCCGCACTTTCACCACGAAGAAGCACACTATGCACTCGTCGGTTCACTATTTATTTGACCTGGCAGGAACCTCTTCCTGAAGGTGCTGTAATTGCCCCTCTGTGTTTTCCACGCTTTCTTTATCATAGGTGAGGAGTCATATGAACATCTTGGAACAGTTAGACAAACAACCGAGTAAATATCATTTAACCGGGAGCATCCTTTTTACTCTGGTGATCGGATTCTTAGATTATTGGATGGGTTTCGAATATCGCATGAAAATATTTTATCTCATGCCGATTTCTTATGCTGCCTGGTTTATCGGCAGAAAAACCGGCATTGTATTCTCAACCTGGCCTGTCATGACGATGCTGTATTCGGGCGTAGTATCGGGAAAAAACTATAGTAATTTCTCAATCGAGATTTGGGATATAGCAATGTACCTGGCTTTCTTTATTATCGTGACAATGCTGCTTTCCAAATTGCGGATCACCATGCAGCAGCGGGCAGGTCTCATTACGAAGCTGCAAAACGCTTTAAACGCGGTTAAGGAACTGAGCGGCATACTGCCCATTTGCGCCAATTGCAAAAAAATACGCGACGAGAAAGGATATTGGCATGATGTGGAAGTATATATCAGCAGGCACACGAAAGCAGAATTCACCCACGGTATCTGCGCGGAATGCGCAAACAAACTATATCCTTCGTTATTTGACAAAATAGAAAAATGAGTTTATCGAGGGGCTGAATAGTTCCTGCGGTTGCATCCGATTTTATGGAATAGCAAGATGAGTGGAGGAGATCGTGAAGGCGGCTGTGTTCACGGCGTACGGAAGTAATGACGTGCTCGAGATCCGGGACATGCCGAAGCCATCGCCTGGGCCCGATGAAGTGCTGATCAAGGTCCATGCCGCTGGCGTGAATCCGGTGGACTGGAAGGTCCGTGAGGGCGAAGCAAGGTTTCTCACGGGCCGAAAGTTCCCGAAGGTCCTCGGCATCGAGTGCGCCGGCGAGGTCGTGGAAGCGGGACCTCGCGTTGTCAAGTTCAAGCCGGGGGATGCCGTCATTTCCGCGGGCAGCCTGCGGCTCGGCGCGTACGCGGAGTATGCCGCTGTTTCGGGAGAGAACGTTTTCCCCAAACCGGAGGGCATCTCATTCGAGGAGGCCGCGGGAATCCCGATCGCCGGCATGACCGCCTATATCGCGCTGCGTGATAAAGGAAGGATTTCCGCGGGCAGAAAAGTGCTGATCAACGGGGCCTCGGGCGGGGTCGGGACCTTTGCGGTTCAGATCGCGAAACTTTTCGACGCGGAGGTCACCGGGGTCTGCAGCGGCGCCAATGCAGGGCTGGTGAAAAGTCTGGGAGCGGACCGCGTCATTGATCATCGTGATCAGGATTTCACGAAGACCGGCGAGCGATACGACATCATCTTCGATACGGTATCGAAGAGGTCCTTCGGCGAGTGCAGGAAGGCATTGACCCCGAACGGAGTTTATGTCAATACCCTCCCGTCGTTGTCCATTTTCTGGAGCATCTTCGTCACCTCTCTCTTGCCGGGCAGGAAGGCCTCGACAATCATGGTCGCCCACCGGGGGGCTGACATGGACTGGCTCTGCGGGAATATCGGGGCGGGGAAGCTCAAAGTCGTTCTTGACCGGGTCTATCCGTTGGATCAGGCGAAGGAGGCCCTTGCCTACAGTCAGACGGGCAGGGTGAGAGGAAAGGTCGTATTGAAGGTGATATAGAGCTGAGATACCCCGTTATCCCGCCCCGCTGTCGCCCGTCTGGAGTTTGCTACAATTAAGTCAGAAGTTAATCAGAACAGGTGGGCCATGCGCACCGCAGTGATCTCCGACATACATGGGAATCTTGAGGCCCTTACCGCCGTCCTGGAAAGGATCAAGGCGTTCAAGGCGGATGAGATCGTCTGTTCCGGCGACATGGTCGGATACAACGCCAATCCCAATGAGTGCCTGGACATCCTTCGGAGCGAGAAGATCAAATGCGTACTCGGCAATCACGATGTCTGCGCCGCAGGAATGGAAGAGCCGGACAATTTCAATCGGTATGCGCGGGCAGCCGTGCTCTGGACCAGGGACCGGCTCACAGAAGAAAACAAGCGTTTTCTCCTGGCCCTGCCGCGCGAGAGGCGTATCCGCGATTTTTTCCTGTTCCATGGCTCCATCCACGAAACGGACCGGTACATCCTGTACCGGGAAGACGCGGCGAACAATTTCCGTTTCCTTGCCGGTCTGCCCGGCCCGCTTTCGGTGGGGTTCTTCGGACATACTCACGTGAAGATGGCTTTGATCGAGAGCCGTGGCGTCCTCTCGACATCGCTCGAGATAGAGGAACTGGAACTGTCCCCGGACAAGCGATATCTGATCAACCCGGGAAGCGCGGGCCAGCCGCGGGACGGAGACCCACGGGCGGCGTTTCTGATCTACGATGACAAGGACCGCAAAGTCACCTTCCATCGAATGGAATACGACATCGGGACCTGCCAGGAGAAAATCATCCGCGCGGGCCTGCCGCCTCAGCTCGCTGAACGGCTCGCGTGGGGACGGTGACCGTTACTAAGAACTTCGCTAATAAAGCCACATATCGATAGTACGTCATGCCGGCTTGCCCGGCATCTTTCCCTTGTTTGAAGAAGGATTCCCGACACCCTGCACTGCGCTTCGCTCGTAACCGCTGGGTGCAGGCAAGCGGGAGTGACACACTATGTGGTATTACTACTGCTGCCCGATCACACAAGAGGATATCCCGCCTGCTTCCAGCCCTCCACGCCCCCGCCGAGGGCCTTGACATTCTTGAACCCTTTTTCCAGATATTCCCTTGCCCGACCGGCAGAGCTTGCCTCTTTTGGTCAGCCACAGTAGAAAATAATTTCCCGTTCCCTGGACAAAGAGCCGGCCTTGTTCTTAAACTCATTGAAGGAGACAGCCCCCTCAAGATGCATTTTTTTAAACTTTTCCTCGCCTTCGTAAGCGCAGACCAGCAGGGCCTCGCCGGATAAGGCCTTTTTTCTCGCATACTCCGGGGTAATTCTTTCCGGTTCGATCATTTCTCCGCCTCCTGACCCGGCCCGGGCCGGCGGGTATTTTTTTGGATGGCCGTCTCGATTGCCGACTGGTCGTCCGGAGCGATGTTCGTGAACCTGATCCCGTACAGAAAGGCATCAGCCGCGGCCGCCGGATGAACGACCCTTGCAATTTCGCCGTAACCGCTGATGTGCGCTCCGTCAGGGAGAAAGAACGAGAAAAAAATCCCATCGCCTTTCGAAAGAGGTTCTTCCGTCCTGATGAGCATCCCCCTGGCGCTGATATTCTCCGTCCAGAACGGACGCGGCTTATTTCTGAACTTGCCTTGAATGCCGACAGCGAGCACGGCCCGGTAGGATTTTCTCGGCGCGATATTCAGGAATTGCTCCGCCTTCATGTGGAGCAGGGCGATATCGACCGGTGTGGTAAAAACCGCGTTGGCGCTGCATTGCTTGCATCGTTCCCGGTTGGCAAGAGTATCCTGGTAGATGATGATCACGGAGACCCCCCGCAGGTCCGCGCTTTTCCTGATGCCGCTGAAGACCTCCTCGCTCCTGACGCCGGGCAGGTCGAGCCGCGTGACGATGAGATCGGCTTTTTCCTCCCTGTGGACCTTCAGCAGCTCGTCGTTCGTGGCTGCGGTGAATACCATAAAGTCCGCACGCTCGAGGAAACTGCTTTTCTCCATGAAAAGGTTTTTCAGGTCATTCGCCAGCAGAACCTTTTTCATAGTCGGCCTCGCTTTCTTCTTTTACGTATTGTCAAAACCAACCAGAGAGCACACCGAGAGAATACTTGCCCATGGTCTACGCTTCGTATACGGTGTTCCTATTTTACGGGAAACTCGATAATTGGTCGAAGAACCAGAGCTACCGCTCCCTCGCTTCGGTTTCCACGCTTGATTCCTTACCCTGCCGCATGAAGATGATCGAGACTTTGTCGCCGGGTTTTAATGTCTTTAAAATGTCGGAAAAATCCTTGAGGCTCTCGATTGTGGAATCGTTCATCCGCACAATGACATCGCCTTCCTTCAGTCCCGCAGCTTCCGCCGCAGAACCCGCCACCACGCCCGAAAGCCTGAACCCTTTTCCGCTGAAGGCAAAGTCCGGGATGGTCCCGATTCCGGCTTTCCGCGGAGTCGTGGGAGCGGTGTCCGGCTTACCTGCCTGCGAGGACGTTGTCAGCGGCCCTTCGCGTTCCGCGAGATAGAGGACCGCTTCTTGAGCGACGGATGCCGCCTTCACGAGTCCGTCGGCGTCGATCTTGTCCGCCGTATCGGTAGAACGGTGATAGTCCAGGTGGGGGCCGGAGAATAGCTGGACCGCGGGCACACCGGCCTCCTGAAAGCTCTTCTGATCGCTGGAGTCCAGTTCCGCTGACACGGTTTCGAGGTCCACGCCGGTCACGAACCCCGCCCCCCGGAAGACGTGCACCCATTCCTTTGCGGAGCCCGCGCCGAGCACCAGAAGCCTGTTTTTCCCGAGCCGGCCTATGGTATCAAGGTTCACCATGCCGATGCAATCCCGCGCGGGATAGCGCTTTTCATTCATGACATAATATTTTGAGCCGCGCCTTCCAGCCTCTTCGCCGGTGAAGGCAGCGAACACGATGGTCCGGTCGGGTTTCGGCCCTTTCACGAGCGCGCGCGCGAGCTCGACCAGCACGGCCACGCCGCTCGCGTTGTCGTCGGCGCCGGGATGGATCTTTCCCGGGGCCATGTCCCTTGTTTCGGGCCAGCCGAGCCCCAGGTGGTCGTAGTGCGCGCCGAGGACCACGCTCTGCGCCCGCAGCTCCGGCTTATTGCCGGGAATGACGCCGATGACGTTTTTCATGACCGTCCTTCGGGCGGGGTCGCTGCCGATGTCTTCCCAGGTCTGGAAGAAGCTTCCCTCCGTGCCTGCCGGGAGGAGGCCCACATCCTTGAACTGCTTCGCGATGTAGTCCGCGGCCCTGTCGAGTCCCGGCGTACCGAAGCCGCGTCCGCCGAGGTCCTCACTTGACAGGAACCGGATTGTCTCCATCATCCGTTCCCTGGAGAAGGGCGAATCGAGGCTTATGAGCGGCTCGCGGGGCGCGAGTTTCGCCGTCTCGACTTTTTTTATTGTGCCGGTCCTGCCGGGGATGAGGACCGTGAGCGGAGAGTCCACGACGGGCCACCGGCCTTTTGCCACGTTCGCGGGCTCCGCGCCCTCGAAGGCAAGGAAACTGTATTTGTGATAATGGGGGAGCTTCCGCGCAAGACCGGGCAGCGCGGCGGGAGAGTCGGACGCGATCAGGCTCAGGGCCATGTCGGGGTTCTTCGGGGACCGGGCAATGAGAACGAAGGAATGGTTCGCGAGCGGGAGCGCTGTCTGATTGATGCGTACCATCCGGTCCTTGATTGCCACGTCGTACCCGAACAGGGCTTCAAGCGCATGGGATGCAAAGCGGTTCTCCCATCCCAGGACCGTGACCGCGCGGTCGGCCGGGAGGTTTTTGATGTCACTATCGAGCTTCACCTCGACTTCGTCGGGGCCGGCTTGCGCCAAAGACCCGGAAAACACCCGGTACGAGCTCAGGAGGTCATCGCCGGCCGCTGAAGGCAGGATGACCAGCATTTTTTTTGCGCCCAGGGCCTGCGAGATGGCCGGCGGGACCTCGTCGCGGTCGAGCTTGCGGAAGAGGTCGAACTCTGGGTCGATATCGAGCCGCTGCGGCATCGCCGGAACTATGAGCCTGACCTCCAGCCTTTTTTCGTTCATCTCGACGACCGACTGGAAGGCGCGGTCCTGTCCTTCCAGGGTGACGGCAACGGGGACCCGGATGCGGTACGCTTCACCCGGCTGGGTCTGTTCCAGGAGGGCGGTAAGGAGGAAGCCGCCCTCCGCGGCCGCTGCGGCGGGCTTGCTCACCGTGAGGCGCGGCGCGCCGCTTTGTGTGGTCCACTGCGCGAACTCCCGCTTGAGGTCCCTCCCGGAGACGGATTCGAAGGCCGCCCTGATGTCTTCGAAGGAGGCGAACCGGAACCGGTACTTCCGGTAAAACTCCCGGAGGCCTTTCGTGAAAGCATCATCGCCCAGCTCCCGGCGCAGCATATGGAAGAACATGAGCGATTTGCCGTAACCGATGGCTTCCGAGGACGGGCTGTGGCGCGAGCGGAACTCCGTGAGCGGGAAATCCTTGTTGCCGCGGACGTAGTCCGCGTATTTCTGGAGCGTTGCGATGCGGTAGTCGGGCCCGCCGCCCTGCTGTTCCTTCAGGAGGTGGTCGGCGAGGTAAGCGGTGAGCCCTTCGGACCAGTTGCCTTTTTCATACTCGGGATACACGCTGTTGCCCCACCAGTTATGCAGGATCTCGTGGGGGTAGGAGGTATTGATGATGAAGGGGAGACGGACCACCTTCGGTCCCAGGAGCGTGAAGGAGGGCATGCCGAAACCGGTCTCCCAGAAATTTTCGACAAGGGCGAACTTCCTGTAGGGATAGGGGCCGATGAGCCTGTTGTACATGTCGATGTACCTTACCGTGGCATCGAGATATTTTTCCGACAGACTCTGATCGGGAGACCGCAGGAAGACCATTGCCTGAACCGGACCCGCGGTCTTTTCATAATAGGCAAAGGGCGCGGCAACGAGGAAGATGGCATCCTGCGGCTCCGGCGAATTCCAGCGCACGAACGTCTCGTTTCCTCCCCGGTCATGGAGGGAGCGGGCGCCCTGGCTCACGGCGTCCCATCCCGCAGGCAGCCTCACGTCAATATCGAAGGTCAAGAGCGGCGAGCCGAAATCCGGGTACCAGCCGGAGCTCGCGGCGAGATATACGCCTTCCGAGCTGATGACGCCCGGCGTCTCCTCGAATCCCCGCGCCTGCTCCTTCCCCGTCTGCTCCACGGGGTGGTTGATGCTCCCCTCGTAGGAGAGGGCGAAGGCGCGCAAACCCGGAGGAAGAAGGACCTTGTAGGATTCCAGCGGCGCCGCCCCCTGCTTGTCTGCTTGCTTTTCGATGCGCACGACCGGAGTGGGGGACAGGGGCTTGAGCCCCTTGTGCAGCGTGAATTCAATCTCCCGGGGATGATCCTTCGGCAGCGTTATGGAATCAACGGCCGTGAGGCGGTGTTCCGCCGGCGCGAGGGTGACCTTGAGGTCGTGGTGGAGGTAGGATCCTATTGCGTACGCAGGAGGAGAGAAAAAGGTTATTGAGGCGAAAAAAATATAAATTATATAAATAACATCTGGCCTAAGGATCATCATTCCTCTGAAGGCGGGAGCCCAGCCCCTGTTTTCTGCCGACATTTTCATGGAAGTCTTTTCCCTGTCCCCGGGTAATTACTTTTTTCCTATTCTATTCCAATCCCACGCCGTGGTAAAGGAAATTTTGCGAATAGGGCCGCCTGCATGCTGCAACTGTTTTTTCCGCGTCACCCTCCTTTTTTTGATACAATAGTGTTCATCCGATCATGAAAAAGTACATGGACCGATCAACTGATTGAGGTATTTACCTTATGAGACCCGTTATCCTATTCATCGCTACAAGCCTGGACGGCTATATCGCCCGAACGGACGGCGGCATCGACTGGCTGTTCACTGATCAGGACTACGGGTACCGGGAATTTTTTTCGTGCGTGGACACGGTGGTCATGGGCAGGAAGACCTACGACGTGTCCCTTTCCTTCGGCGAATACCCTTACGAGGGCAGGTCAGGCTACGTGTTTTCCCGCTCAAGAAGCGGACAAGAGGACGAGCATGTGCGGTATATCTCGACCCATCCAGCGGAGCTTGCCGCCGGGCTCAAGGCAAAACCGGGGAAAAACATCTGGCTTGTCGGCGGTTCGGAGCTTATTCAGGGTTTCGTTCAGTCGGACCTTATCGACGAATACGTGATCTCGATCCATCCCGTCATCCTCGGCAGCGGCATCCCTTTGTTCCGCGCCCCTCTGCCCACTCATAAACTCATATTGCGGGACAGCACGACCTTTGATACGGGCCTGGTGCAGGTGACGTATTCGAGAAGACGGCCTTGATGCGCAGGGGAGTTGGCGGCGCTGTGCACTAATCCGATGTCTTCACCTGTTTCGTCAGGTCAATGCCGAACTGATGGCTCAGGACGACATGGTCAAGCCCGTGCCCGTTGAACTCCTCGGAATACCGTTCCTCGATCGGCGCCTGGAGCGCATGCTTGTCTGCCGGGTTCAGGAGTCCCAGTTGCTCGCCCCCCCCGGCCTGATGGGCGGCGTCCCGCTCCGCGAGCCGGATGATCAACTCGTCCCAGAAGGAATCGTCTACGAACTCATCGATGAAAACCGTGGCCTTCGACGCTTCTTCAAACTCCCGCGTGGTGTAGTGGTCCCGGGTGAGAGGATCGTGCTCGACCAGACGGTCATATCCCGCCTCCTTCGCATGGGAGTAAAATTTCTGGATGAGCTTGTCGTAGGGTTTCGTCCGCGGGTCCTCACCGGTTTTATGCGCGATAAGGACCCACTCGGCGATATACAGCAGGTCCAGGAGATCGCGGTATTCTGTCTTGGTGATCTCGATTTTCATTGATGTCTCCCTGAATAAAGGGCCATAGTGTCAAAATATTTCACCGCAGAGGACGCGGAGGGCGCAGAGAATATCTTGAATTACAATACATTAATTGATTTTTCAAAACCTTCCCCCCCTCTGCGACCTCTGCGGTAAAAACTCTTTCAGATTTCATTCCGAAATCCGCATTCCGCAATCGATTTACTCCTCCCAATCCGCGATAAAGATGTCCGTCTCACGCGGCTTCAGCGGGTTGCGATTGGAAGCAAAGGAGAGCTTCCTGCCATCCGGAGAGAACATGGGGAAGCTGTCGAACGTTGTGTTAAACGTGATCCGCTCCAGGCCGGCGCCGTCGAAGTTTACCATATAGATCTCGAAGTTGTGGCCGAATTTCCCGATGTCCGCGCGCCAATCATCCATGTTGCTGGAGAAAATGATGCGCCTGCCGTCGGGATGCCATGAGGGCGCCCAGTTTGTGGCGCCGTTCCGTATAATCCGCCTCTTGTTCGATCCGTCCGCGTCCATGACCCAGATGTCGAGGGGCACGGCGACGATATAGTCCTTCTCCATACTGTCCTTCCAGAGCGCTTTTTCATCCCCGGTCTCGGGATACCAGGCGCGCCAGACGATTTTTCCACCGTCGGGTGAAAACCACGGACCGCCGTCATATCCCACGCGGTCGGTGAGCCGCCGCACATGCGAGCCGTCGATGTTCATAACGTAGACGTCGAAATCCCCTTCCCGCTGGGAACCGAACACGATCTGTTTCCCGTCGGATGAGACAACGGGCTCGGCGTCGTACTTCGGATTGTCGGTCAAGCGTGTGAGGCCCGATCCGTCAAGGTTCGCGGTGAAGATATCATACGGATACAGCGGCCACACATAGCCGCGCGGGAGCTGTCCTTTCGGCGGGCAGTCTCCGGGCAAATGACTCGTCGAGGCGAAAACAATACACGTGTTATCCGGGCAAAAAAACGAGCAGGTATGCGCCCCGTGGTCCGGGCTGACCATGCGCATGCCGCTCCCGTCGATGTTCATGGTCCATATCTTGTCGCAGCCGTATCCGCCGCGGTTTGACTGGAAGATGAGTTTTTTGCCGTCCCGGGAGAAATAGGCCTCGCCATTGTCGCCCTCGAAGGTGAGCTGCGTCACGCTCTTCATGTGGCGGTCGATGAAGGCCCCGGCGGGCGGAATCGGTTCAGGCTTCCTGATCGCGCAGCCGAGGAGCGCGCAACCGATGAGGAGCAGCGATAAAGTTCTCATGACCGTGACCCCCGAAGTTTCAGCATGCGTCAATTATAAACGCAGAGGATGGTGAAGTAAAGCGCCATTGTTACGCATGACAGCGGCGACTTCGGCGGCGGAGCTTGAGGACGGATACCGAGAAACCGCGTGCCCCGTGCGAAGAACTTTGCTCTCGGAGTTTTTCATGCTATAATAAAAAAGTTTTTCGGCAGGACGCAGTATCAGCAACAACCAGCTAAAGGAGGAAGAGGCATGAAAAAAATTCTTGTCGCCGATGTTCTGAAACCGCTCGTGGAAAAAGAGCCCGGCCTTCTGAACCGGTCGGACGTCAAACTGCTCTTCGCGGCGACGAACGAAGAACTGCTGGCTGTTCACCGCGCGGAAAGAACGGACCTGATTATATCGCGGCCCGATCTGCCCGGGATGGGCGCGGACCGTCTTTTCACCTCGATCAGAAACGACCGGGACCTGCGCGCGGTTTCTCTTATCATGGTATGCTCCGACAAGGCTGAGGACAGGGAACGAGCCGATCAGTGCTGCCCGAACGCGGTCCTGACGATGCCGGTCAACAGCGGGCTCCTTCAGGAAAAGGCGCAGCGTCTTCTGAATATCCCCGGACGCGAGTCGTACCGCGTGCTCCTGAGCGTCAACATCGAGGGCAGCAGCAGGGAAGCGTCCTTCTTCTGCCGCTCCGAGAATATCAGCGCCACAGGCCTTTTGCTCGAAACCGACCGGAGCCTTGAAGAGGGCGACAGGCTGAAATGCTCATTCTTCCTCCCTGATTCCAGGCAGATCATCGTTGCCGGAGAAATCGTCAGAAAGATCGAATCACCGGGGAAATCGGACTTGAAGCGCTATGGAGTCAAATTCGGCAAGCTGGCCCCGGACGCGAGGTCCGCGATAGAGGTTTTCGTTACGAAAAAGGCGCAGATGACCCGCCCCAACCAGGACTGACCGCGCCGAGGGGCCTTCGCGGATGGACGGTTTCTTGACAGTCCAAAGCCGCGGTGATATAGTAATATAGAGGATATTATCAGTCCCGATAAAGCCAAACCCTTCGCAAGGAGGGGGCGGAAAGTCACGGGTCTTCATCACGAGGAACGAAGATGGCCGAGCTGCCGAAGGATCAAAAAAGGCAGTTCGGCTTTTTTTTCGCCAAACGACCGGAAAAGTAGTGGGCGGATGAGAAAACTCCCGGGAGAAACCGGCATTAGGGACGAGCGAGCGGAGGGACGGCTCCATACCGGCTTTCGGCCCTCTTCCGGATGCCGGTTTGTCGTTTGAGGGGGGAGGACGGTTGATATAAAATTTTTTGCGAGGAGAGGAGGCGAGTTCAATGCCTGATCCGAGAATAACGGGAGTGTCGAGCATCAGCGGGAAAATAGTCTCCATTCGGCATGCAACGACCTCCGACATGGTCGTCGTGGAAGAATATCTCAAGCGGCATCATGCGGATTCCGAACTCGATAATGCCGAGCTCGTTGTCGCGGCGGAAGACAGGCGCATCATCGGCTTCGGCATCCTGAAAAAGAACAATGACGAGGGATGCGTCTCAGTGTTCGAGGACAGCAGGAGAAAAGGCATCGGTTCCACGATCGTGAAGCACCTGATGGAGTACGCGCCGATCAAGAAAGTGTATGCGGCCCGTTACGCCAGCTACTTCACCCGTTCCGGCATGGAGGGGGGAGAGACGGTGCATGCCGCGCGTACGAGGAAGAGCGGCGTCCTGTGCCGGGCGCCCCTGCTGGAGCGGCTGGCCTTTGCCGCTTATGCAAAGCCGTAGCGGAGCGAAGGACGGGGAAATGGGCGACCGTGTCTACGACTGCATCATCATCGGGGCAGGGCCGGGGGGGCTCCAGGCCGCAATCTACCTCGGGCGGTACAACAGGAAGGTTCTGCTCCTTGACCGCAGCGGGGGCAGGACGTGGCATGCGCGGCACATCGAAAACGTCCTCACCCACAGAATAATATCGGGAAGCGAGATCATCGAACGGGGGATGGAGCAGGCAAAGAGTTTCAATGTTCAAATCGAGCGGAAACGGGTGGTTGCGGTGCGGAAGGAAGGTTTATTTACGGTCTCGGCAACCGACGCGGAGTATAGGGCTCGATACGTTCTTGTGTCCTCCGGAGTGTACGACATCCTCCCTCCCATCGAGAACGTGTTCCGGTTCCTGGGCGCCGGTTACTACACCTGTATTGACTGCGATGGCTACAAGACGACGAATCAAAAGGTCGTGGTCCTGGGAAACAGGATGGAGGCCGTGCATCTGGCCCTCGCCATGAAGCAGATGTTCACGAGGGACATCACTTTCATACCCTACCGGTTCACATTGCCGGAATCCGCCGCCGGGGTCCTGAAGGAGGAGGAAATAAGCATCGTCACGGACGAGCCGGTGGGGATCCTCGGGGAAGGGAAGGTGGAAGGTCTTGAACTGAAGAACGGCGGGAAGGCGCCGTGCGAAGCCGTCATGGCCTCCTTCGGGATGAAACTGAACGACGACTTTCTTGCCGGACTCAACCTGAAGAAGGACGCCGCGGGATTCAAGTACGTGGCGGGCAGCGCTTATGAATCATCCCTGCGGGGTTTGTACATCGTGGGTCCGCTCAATACGGGGCAGGACCAGGTGGT
>JAXIPA010000031.1:0-4260 GCA_045403145.1 Nitrospirota bacterium
CCCACAAGCCTCAGGATCTCCGATTGCCGGTCGAGGTTGCCGGTGATGAAACGGATGTGAGTGGCGTCCGCGGGAAACTGGTTGAACGTGGGATCGACTGCCATCCACTGACCGAGCCACACCTCGGGCCAGGCATGATAGTAGAAACCGTTTTCCAGGTAGACGATCCCCGCGGCCATGCGCGTAGGGATGCCCGCCGCGCGGGCAAGGGCGGTGAAGAGGGCCGTATGCTCGTTGCAGTCTCCCTCCCGCTGTTTGAGGACTTCGAGTGCGCTGGGTATGCTCACGACCGGCTTCTTCCTGATTGTCTTATAAACCCATTCATTGAGTTTCTTCGCGACATCATGGGCGTCCTTTTCGCCTGACAGGATTTTCCGCGACTGGTCAATGATCTTTTTATCGTCGCTCTGGATCAGAGCGTTCGGCAACAGGTAGCCGGCCTGCTCCTTGCCAGAATAAGGCAGCTTATAAACCGCGGGAACGTCGTCCGCGTGGACTTCGATAACGTCTTCCTTCAATATTTGCCGGTCCCCGTCCAGGTGAAAGCCTTGCAGCGCTGCGCCCTTCAGCCGGGCGCGGAGGTGGCGCACCCGCGAAGATTCCCTGATGGGATCGGATGCTATCATGGTCAGGGATATGATATCGACGATGGGGCCGCCTTTGTCTCGTTTCTTCGCCTCGGCCATGGTTTCCTTCAAAAGGACATAGCCCAGGGCGCTTTCCTCCTTGAGCGTTTCTCCGTCCTGGGTGAGCCAGGACGTGGTCTCCATGCCCTGGAAAGATTCCTTGAGCTTGTAGATCGTCTGCTCCGTATCGCCTATCTTGATTCGCTCTTTCGATTCAACGGAGATGCTTGCTTCCTCGGTGCTCATGGTCGCCGGATTGAAGAGAGGAAAGCGGTACTGCTTTCCCTGTTCCAGCCCCATGAGGAGGATGGCGGGTTTTATGTTCGGCGAGAGGTAGGGGGGATTGACGAGCGGGATCCGTTCCGTGCGCGTCTGGCCGCCGGTCTCGATGTCCAGGACGAGCTTCCTGCCGAGCACAGCGCCCTTGACAATCATCGTAGTCATGCCGGAGTGCATCGTGAAATCGAAATATTTGAGGAGAAAATTTCTCGTCGTATAACTGTTGATGATTGTCCTGACCCGCTGTACCGAGCCGAGGGCGAGTATGTCGAGCTCCGATTCCTCATAGAGATGGTAGGTTTCCGCCTCAGGCCTGATTCGTGTGTAGGCGTACCCGATCTTTTTGCCCTGCTGGTAAATGCCGAACCATTCATCAGCCGCGCGAAGGCCTTCTTCCGTGACGGCGTCGAGGGCGATGACCGAGGAGGGACGGAGGTACGTGCGCTCAATGAGAAGACCGAGCATGGCGAACCAGAAGAGGAGAATGAGCGTGCTCGTGACTTTTTTCAGCATGTTTTATGTTAACCGTAACAACGGGTATTGTCAAATAGCATCGCACGGCTTGATCCTTCATTTATGATATAGTTGTTTGCAGAAGCGCATCCTGAAATCATCATCCTGCTCGTGCAGAGCGACATTGAAGAATGAGGAGGAGAGAATGGATTTCCTCAAAAGATTGGGCATAGAGAAGCAAAATTCCGGCGCTTCGACAGGCGTATGGTGGGACTCTAATGCTGCCGGCGTCCCGCTTGAAGTCGTTTCCCCTGTTGATGGGAAAAGCATCGCCGGCGTCTATCAAGTCTCTAAGGAGACATATGAAAAGGTGGTGAGCACTGCCGAGTCCTCCTTTGTTCATTGGCGCATGGTCCCGGCCCCGAAGCGGGGTGAGGTCGTCCGGCAGATCGGTCTCAGGCTGCGGGCCTACAAGGAACCCCTGGGAACTCTCGTCTCCTATGAGATGGGGAAGTCCCTCCAGGAGGGGCTGGGCGAGGTCCAGGAGATGATCGACATCTGCGACTTTGCGGTAGGGCAGTCGCGGATGCTGTACGGCTTCACCATGCACTCCGAACGGGAGCAGCACCGGATGTACGAGCAGTATCATCCCCTGGGACCTGTCGGCATTGTGACCTCCTTTAATTTCCCCGTGGCCGTGTGGTCCTGGAACGCCATGATCGCCGCAGTATGCGGTAACGTTACGATCTGGAAGCCCTCGTCCAAGGTCCCCCTTTCAGCCATTGCCGTACAGAAGATACTCGCCGAAGTAATGAAGGAGAACGGTCTTCCCGAAGGAATTTTTTCCCTCGTAACCGGTCAGGGTTCCTCCATCGGAGAGACGTTGCTCAGTGACCGGCGAGTGCCGCTCATATCCTTCACCGGTTCGGTGCCTGTCGGCCGCTATGCTGCCGAGGTCGTGGCAAAGCGGCTGGGGAGGACCATCCTGGAGCTTTCCGGCAACAATGCCGTCATTCTTACAGAGCACACCGATCTGAAACTTGCGCTCCGCGCCGTTGTTTTTGGGGCAGTGGGGACGGCAGGGCAGCGCTGCACCACCATTCGAAGGCTGATCGTCCACGAGAAGGTCTATGACAGGGTCCGGGGCGCGCTTGTAAAGGCCTACGAGGGACTTCGCATCGGCAACCCGCTGAATGAGAAGAACAACGTGGGGCCCTTGATCGACAAGGACGCCGTCACCGCATACACCACTGCCTTGAAAGCGTGCAAGGAACAGGGGTGCCGTGTGATCTACGGCGGGGAGGCGCTTCCGGGGGAAGGATACGAGTCGGGCTGCTACGTGGTCCCTGCCATCGTGGAGGCGGAGAACCATTTTCCCATCGTGCAGGAGGAGACCTTCGGACCGCTCCTCTACCTCATAAAATACAGCGGCGAGGCGTCCCGCGCCATCTCGCTTCAGAACGATGTGAAACTGGGCCTTTCGTCCGCCATTTTCACCACTGACCTGAGGCAGGCCGAAGAGTTCCTCTCTGTCAAAGGTTCCGACTGCGGCATCGCGAATGTCAACATCGGAACGTCAGGGGCCGAGATCGGCGGCGCCTTCGGAGGGGAGAAGGAGACCGGCGGGGGCAGGGAATCGGGCTCCGACGCCTGGAAGGCCTACATGCGGCGACAGACCGTGACCGTCAATTTCGGGACCGCGCTCCCCCTGTCGCAGGGGATCAGGTTCGATATCGGGGAGTGAGGAGAGAACCCCGAATTCGAAAATCTATTTAAGGAGAAATGGAGAAAAAGACCCTCTGCATCAGGTCATAGCGCGGCTTTCGACAGCAGCCAAACCATACAAATCCATCCCCACCTGCCCTCCCCGTGAAAGGGAGGAACTAGGGGGAGATCGAGAGGGGGATGGGTCTTGTGGCGATTCAACCCAGTTTATTTGGCTAGGCCGATCTGCCGCATGAACTCTGCGTTGTCCCAGAACAGCCATTCGTGGTCCATCTTGCCGTCCTTCCAGTGACCGATCGTCACCATGGTGAGCTTGAACTTTTTTCCCGTCGGCGGAATCGTCTTGCCGTCTCCCGTCGGCATGGGACGCGAGAATGTTCCGGTCATGACGCCCGTTACGCAGGTCCAATCGCCCGATCCGAACTTGATGGGATGGACCGAAATGTTGGTGTCGGGCGCATACACGAACATGGCCTTGAGGTCCTCGATGTGTTTCGCGATGCCCTTCGTCTCGTGCCCGTCGGGCCACGTCACCACAATGTCGTCTGCGTGGCTCTCCGACAACCTGTCCCATTTCTGGTTGCTGAATACGTCATAGTCCAGCTCGTCGAAGGTCTTCAGGTGCTCCGCGACCAGGTCCTTCTGCTGCCCGGCCGCCGCAGTGCCGCTGCCGGCAAGACCCGTTCCCGCGAGGGCAACAAGCAGGAGTACCAGTATTGTCGCTGCGCCAAATATCTTCACGGTTAATTTTTTCATATAAATCACCAGCCCTTCTTTCGCGGTTTTGAAATGGCAACTTGCTCGCTCAAGTTTATAATTACCTGTAACAATGATAGCGCCTGTTTGAGGACCGTGTCTATACAACTTTTGTCGGAACATCCCATGCGTCCTCTCCTGAAGCTCGCATTCATCAGAGAATCATTATCATTTGTAAGTTTCATTCTGTAATTGATGCCACTTCACCGTTCTCGCGTCTCATCGTCGTTTCTCTTCACCCAGTCGAGTTCGCATTTTCCCTTGCCCCTTTATCCAAAGTATAGTACGATCGCCTCAACAGGACAGCAGTTCTGGTAGCCGCAGGCTTTAGCCTGCGTGAATTCTGCACGGACTCCATTGAGAAGTTTTCCCATTTTTTTGCTCGGATATTTTTCAATGCATCAAATAATAACAACTTTCC
>JAXIPA010000217.1:0-14411 GCA_045403145.1 Nitrospirota bacterium
TCCCGAAATCCAGCGACACGTTCTCATTCAGATAGCGCTCTACGCCACCCCCGAGGTTCAAGCCGCCTCCCCGCAAGGTAGTATCGGCTGCGCGTACAGGATCAAATTCATCGATCCAATAGTTCCCTACGCCCACTAAAAAATAGAGCTGAGTGGGATCACGCACGTACGAGACAAAGACCCGCAAATCCAGGCTAAAACCACCGAAATCAGCGTTCCCAAACCCCGGGTCTCTGTCATCATGCGAGGAGCCCATCAAGTTGGCTTCCAGGGCAACGGGGCCGAAATTATAGCCGAACTTGAAGTCAAAACCGGCCCCCGCCCGCAGATAATCTATATCAGAGCTCTGCGGGTCATTATAAACCAGCCCTCCCCCCAGATACAGACCCTCCCTTGCCATGGCAGGCGTGTAACAGAGCAACATCATCAAAGCCGACAAAGATAAAATTTTGTTCATCACGCTCCCCCTTTTGACTATTGGAATTTGCCGTGCTCCTGAAGAGTCACCACCTGCGCCAGGCCTCCTTCACCCCCTATTATACCTCAGGGAGGTAAGGCAGGTTTTTCCGGCAATTTTCCGGATCTCTAAAATGTTGCCTCTTGCGGCGCATGGAATAAAAATGGAGGGTCAATGCTCCGGATAAATTCGACAAACTCGGGGCATCGTGGTCTTGCCTGGAGTGGCGATTATCATGAATTGGCCGCGCAGCCAAGTAGGCAGGCGGCAGGACGGAGTTTTTTTCGGCTATAATAGAACCAGTAGCGGGTAGTGTCAAAAGTTCCATGAAAAAGTAAAAGCTATTTAACCGCAGTAGCCTAAAAAATGAATCGGCCACTTAGGAAATCACGCAGAGAAAAGCAACAATATAAAAAGCAAAGCATCAAGAAAAAATCGTACCCAAACCAGCTTAAACGAGACAGGGAACCAAGAACTACAGAAAATAATGATTTTTTGATTGAGAAAAGAAGGGTTCGAGAGGTCGCAGAGGGGGAGGAAACAGAGAACGAGTTTAACGTTATGGAATTCAAGATTTTCTCTGCGCTCTCTGCGTCCTCTGCGGTAAAAGGTTTTGACGCTACGCAGTAGCGAAAAAGGAGGCGGATATGAAATGGACAAGAGTGATACTAAGTTTTGCCACGATCATGTGTTTCGGACTGCTTCCGCTGACGGCAATGGCGGAAGGTGACCTCACAAAACAGCAGCCCATCGACGTGAAGGTGCAGCTCGGCGACGAGAAGGATGCAATGGCCTTTTCTCCGAAGGTCATCGAACTGACGACCGGAAAGCTGTACCGGCTGATCCTGGTCAACGCGAGTCCGCAGGCGCACTATTTCTCCTCGGAGGGTCTTGCCGGCGCAGTGTTTACGCGCAAGGCGCAGGTGAACGGCAAGGACGGCAAGCCGATCGCCGAGGTGAAAGGGGCCGTGCGCGAAATCGAGGTGTACCCCGGAGGGACCGCGGAGTGGTGGTTCGTCCCGGTGAAGGCCGGTGAGATCAACGACCTCAAGTGCACCATTGCCGGACATGCAGAAAAGGGCATGACGGGCAAGATCGTGATCAAGTAAGAGCTCCGGGCTGGTCAGCAATGGTTTTGCATCGGTTTATCGGAAAAATATATTGTTGGGCACGACTCGAATTCATGAATGAATCACGCCGATCAGGGATGACAGAGAGGGCACATGGGGAAAAAAGAACCCAGGTCTGGGAATAGCCGCAGAACGTGTGAAGATCGAAGAAAATTCAATGATCCAAACTACGAGGGCGCTGACCGTAGAAGTGGAAAAGATCGGAGATATTGGAGAGACCGCAGATCCTCTTGAGATTTCATGCGATCCTGCAGATATCTTCCTGAAGGTATTGTGATTGATGGATCCTCGAAACACCAATAATACATTCCGAATTTATTGCCGTATCCCCTAAAAATATCCGTTCATCTTTATTGACATCATCCTGAATCAGGCATATATTCGGCACAGATAATTTCTTTTAAATGCATACCGATCAACGGATATTTTTTCGTGCACCGAAGCTGGAGGGCGCCTGGACAATGCGCTTAAAACGCGCGATAGTTGGTTGCTTCTGTGCAGACAGATACGAGAGAATTTGAGGAGAAAAACATGAACGAAAACCTTTCCCGGATAGTTGCCGATCTCTTTGAGAAATCGAAGGGAGGCGAGGAGCTGTCATCCAAAATCGATCGCCTCCGCGATGAAATAGAAAAAGTAATTGAAAGTGAGGGTACAATATTCGGAAAATTCCGTGAACTCGTGGAATCGTTTGAGGAAATCATTCCTGAGGAAAAGCAGCGTTATAATGCCGCTATCAAAGCGTTGTCGACGACTTCGAAGCTAAGCCGGCAAGAGATCGTTAAGGCCGTCAACAATCAGCTTGAGGAACTTAAAATACTCGAGAAGGGCTTAATGCCTGCCCTCCCCGTCTGGCGCGACGAGCATAAGGCCATGGAAGCCAAAGCGCGGGAGATGAGGGGCGAGATATCGAAACTGCGTGAACAAATAGTGCGGCTTGAGAACGAAGAAAAAGGGATCCTCAGTGGCATGGCGGCACGGGAAAAGGAAATGGAACTCGTGGAGAAGGCAGTGGGGGAACTCTTCACGGATATCGGGGCGGAGATAACCTATATCAAAAAAAAGGTTGAGGAATTTACTGCGCAAAGTCCGACCGCTCAGCCAATCCCGCCCAGGGATTCTATTAAAATTGATATTCCCAGCGAGAAAACGGGAGGCGGCGAGCAGAAAATCGAAACTGATGAGTCTTCTGCGCCGCAGTATGCGGAATGGCAGAAAAAATGCCCTATGTGCGGGGGGCGAATGGACTTGCGGATTAATACGTGGATGTGTTATTCCTGCGCATACGAAGAATTAAAAAAGGATGAAGTTCAGAGCAAAAGCGAAGAAAAAAGTGAACATACGAACGCCCCTACACCCACTCCGGCTTCGGCTACGATGTTCGATCCATTTCCGTCCCTTGCCGACCCTTTGGCATCCCTGTCTTCCAACGAAAACCAGGAATCAAAAAAGGAATCCTCACCGTCCAATAACCAGCCATCGGGCAAAAAAAAGACTTGCCCGGCCTGCCGTAAGAAAATGAATTGGCACCAGACGGAGAAGGCCTGGCGGTGCCCCTTCTGCGAATACATGAGATGCATTTAAATAAGTAAATTACGGTGTCTGGCTGTTCAACCTCTCATGGCTATCCCGTCTGTTTTTTGTTATTGACACCCCGCCCCATTAAGTGTACAAAAGAACTCACATTTTTCCCAGGAGGTCTCCGTAAGTCTATGGCTGAACCGAATAAAATCATCTACTCCATGGTTGGGGTGGGCAAGTTTTACGATAAAAAGCCGGTCCTGAAGGACATCTATTTGTCCTACTTCTACGGCGCGAAGATCGGCGTTTTGGGCTTGAACGGCTCGGGCAAGAGCTCGCTCCTGCGGATCATGGCGGGCGTGGACAAGGAGCACGTGGGCGAGGCCGTTCTTTCCTCCGGCTATACCGTCGGCTTTTTCGAACAGGAGCCGAAGCTCAATCCGGAAAAGACGGTGCGCCAGGTCGTGGAAGAGGGCGTGCAGATAATCGTCGATCTCCTGCACGAATACAACAAGATCAACGAGCAGTTCGCCAACCCCATGTCCGATGACGAGATGACCAGACTCATCACGCGTCAGGGCTCGGTGCAGGAAAAACTCGACATCCTGAACGCCTGGGAGCTGGACAGCAAGATTGAAATGGCCATGGACGCGCTCCGCTGTCCTCCCGGAGACACGAAGGTCCCGGTGCTCTCCGGCGGCGAGAAGCGGCGTGTGGCTCTCTGCCGCCTGCTTTTGCAGAAGCCGGACATCCTGCTCCTGGACGAGCCCACGAACCACCTCGATGCAGAGTCCGTTGCCTGGCTCGAGCATCATCTCCAGAGATACGAGGGAACGGTCATAGCCGTGACCCACGACCGGTACTTCCTCGACAACGTGGCCGGTTGGATACTGGAGCTCGATCGCGGCCAGGGCATCCCATGGAAAGGCAACTATTCTTCCTGGCTCGAGCAGAAGGGCGAGCGGCTGAAGGTGGAGGAAAAGACCGAGAGCGAGCGCCAGAAAACGCTCGCCCGCGAGCTCGAGTGGATCAGGATGTCGCCCAAGGGCAGGCATGCTAAATCGAAGGCGCGCATCAGCTCCTACGAAGAGCTGCTCCGCCAGCAGACCGAGGCGCGCGGCAAGGAACTGGAAATCTATATTCCGCCGGGACCGCGGCTCGGCAAGGTCGTGATCGAGGCGGAGAACGTGACCAAGGCCTACGGCGACAATATTCTCGTCGAGAACATGTCCTTCATGCTCCCTCCCGGAGGCATCGTGGGCGTGATCGGGCCGAACGGCGCGGGCAAGACCACGCTCTTCCGCATGATCACGGGCCAGGATAAACCGGACAAGGGCACGATCAAAATCGGCGAGACCGTGAAGCTCGGGTACGTGGACCAGAGCCGCGATGTGCTCGACCCGAACAAGACCATCTGGGAGGTTATCACCGGCGGCCAGGAACAGGTCCAGCTCGGCAAGCTCCTGATGAACTCCCGCGCTTACGTGTCCCGGTTCAATTTCGGGGGGACCGACCAGCAGAAGAAGGTAGGCGTGCTCTCGGGCGGAGAGCGGAACCGGGTGCACCTCGCGAGGATATTGAAGGAAGAAGCCAATGTCCTGCTCCTGGACGAGCCTACGAACGACATCGACGTGAACACCATGCGGGCGCTTGAAGAGGGACTTGAGAACTTCGCGGGCTGCGCCGTGGTGATTTCCCACGACCGGTGGTTCCTGGACAGGATCGCGACGCATATCCTGGCCTTTGAAGGGGACAGCAAGGTGGTCTTCTTTGACGGGAACTATTCGGAATACGAGGCGGACCGCAAAGCGCGTCTCGGAGCGGACGCGGACCAGCCGCATAGGATCAAGTACCGGCACCTGACAAGGTGATTCGATTGCGGAATGCGGATTGCGGAATAAAGAAGAGCCTTCCGTCGGAAGATGCGATCGGGCGTTAATGCCGCGAATGCGGGAATCTACGGACTTTTACCCGCTCTTGTCTGAGCAGATCCGCGGCCGGCTACTTTTTTCGGGATTCAGTGGGCTGCCCCAGCACTTCCCGGATTTTTTTCAGGAAGTCCTGCGGTGCGGCGGGTTTCGAGATGAAGTTCAGGCCCTCTTCGAGGATCCCTTTTTTGTGCACGATGTCCGCGGTATAGCCGCTCGTGAAGATGACCTTGACGTCAGGCTGCGCCTGCCTGATCCGCGAGTAGGCGTCCTTGCCGTTCATTTTCGGCATCACGACGTCGAGGATGACGAGCTCTATGCGCTCCCGGTTTCGCAGGAACATCTTGACGGCGTCCTCACCGTCGACCGCTTCCACGACAGTGTAGCCGAACTCCTCCAGGATCGCCCGCATCAGCTTCCGCACCGTTGCATCGTCTTCAGCCAGGAGCACGGTTTCGCTTCCCCGCAGCGGGACGGCTTCACGACGGACTCCTGATTCCCCGGCCGGGGCCTCGATGAGGGGGAGATAGATCTTGAAGGTCGTGCCCCTTCCCGGTTCGCTGTAAACGTTGATATACCCGTTCTGCTGCTTGATGATCCCGTAGGCCATAGCGAGCCCCAGCCCCGTACCCTTCCCGACATCCTTCGTGGTAAAAAAGGGATCGAATATCCGCTCCCGGGTTTTTTCGTCCATGCCCATGCCCGTGTCCGTCACGGACAGCAGGGCGTATCTGCCCGGAGCGATGTAACTATAGGCATGGAGGTGGTCATCCTCCTGTGTGGCGGAGTCGGTCTCTATCAGGAGGACGCCCCCGCCGGGCATCGCATCCCGCGCGTTCGTCGCGAGGTTCATCAGGACCTGTTCGAGCTGGCCGCTGTCCGCCATGACCGTCAGCGTTTGAGACGCCAGGCGTGCCTTGAAATCTATGTCCTCCCCGATCAGCCGCGACAGAAGTTTTTCGACCCCCTGCACGATCCTGTTCAGGTCGACCGGCTTGGGGTTGATGATCTGCTTTCTGCTGTAGGCCAGCAGGCTGTGCGTCAGATTGGCCGCCCGCTCTGAAGAGGCGAGGATCTGCTCCACCTCGTGGCGCAGGGGGTTGTCGCTCCTCATTTTTATGAGGAGGAGCGCGCCGTATCCGCTGATCGCGGTAAGGATATTGTTGAAGTCGTGGGCAACGCCGCCCGCCAACTGGCCGACGGCCTCCATCTTCTGCGCCTGGCGAAGCTGCGCTTCGAGCTGTTTGAGCGGAGTGATGTCCGTGATCAGGCCGTCATAATCGAGCAGCCTTTCGTCGCTGTCGAATCTCGGGACCGCCGTGTTTCTCACCCAACGGGGAGAGCCGTCTTTATGGATGATCCGGTACTCCAGGCGCGCAACGGGGTGGCCTGAGAGCATCTTCGCAGCATATTCCATGACAACATCCCGGTCTCCGGCATGGACGATACGGTCCATCAGCTTCGGGTCCGCGTCATATTCCTCAGGGGCGTAGCCGGTGACTGATAAGCAGCCGGGTCCGTGCCTGACCGCCGCGGGCTTCCCGTTTTCAACTTTGACCGTATAGATATAGTCGGTCACCGACTTAATGAGGCGCTTATACCGTCCTTCGCTCCCGGCGAGGGCGCTCTCTGCATTTCTCCGCTCCGTGAAATCCTGCACCGTCGAGATCATCAGGCCCTGCTCGAAAAGAGGGATATTCACTGCGGTGACGAACTTTGTTTTTCCCGCCTGATCGGAGATCGCCACGTTTTCCCACCGCATCTTTTTGGGATCGCCGCCGGCGATATCGGCCATGATTCTTTCCTTCACGGCCTTTCTTTGAACTGGATCCGGATAGATGTGGTTGAAAAATTGCTCTACGTCCGTAAGAACGCTCTTCGGCCAACCGTATATTTCCTCGAACTTGGCATTCAGGTAAATCGAGCTGCCGTCCGCGATGGTATTGACTGCCAGGCCGATGGGCAGATTGTCGAGGAGCGTTTCTATGAAGGCATTGCGTTTTTTGAGAGACTCCTCCGCCTGTTTGCGCACGGTTATGTCATGGGCCACATAGACGAGACCCACCGGAGCATTATGTCTATCCGTCAGGGGGGACGCGGAAATGCTGACTACGGATTTCCGGCCGTCTTTCCCCGCCAAGGTCATTTCACGCGAAGAGACGTTTTCTTCAATGGCGTTGCGGTCGCGGAGCTCTGCGGGCAGGTCCAGGAGTAACGACAGACTCTCTCCGTACAGTTCTGATTTTTGACGGCCGAACAGTTCCTGGGCCGCGCGGTTCACCACCCGGATCTTTCCTTCAAGGTCAACAACAATGACGGCACCCTGCATGGTTTCCAGGACCTGGCCGGCGGCAAGCTCCGGAGTGATGTCGACCAGCCGGTATCGCATGATGACGTTCGCGGTTATGAGGAGAAAAAGGGTCATGGGAATAAACCCGAAGGGGTATAACGGGACCCCGAAGGCCGCGAGAAAGTCAGAGGAGGCCAGATACGCGATACTGAAGGCAATCAGCAGTCCTTTTAGCCGGTTTTTACGCCGGTCATTCGCGCTGCGCCGATATTCAAGCCAGTAGAGCCGAAGTGTATAAATCATGATGCCGAAGAAGTATGCCAGGAAGAGGGCGCCCAAGGGACCATATGCTGGATAGTAGCCCCAGAAGTAGCGGTAGACCCCCTGGATGTGCAGATCGGTAAAAACGACGCCGATACAGAAAAGAGTTGAAAGAGCGGCACTGGTCCGGATAAACTTGCGATAGTCATCCGTCCGCTGGACAACGGTAGAGGCCAGCATCACAATCGTCACCGGGATGAAGACTACGCCCATTTGTGCCAACTTAATCCAAAAAAGCGCCTGCGGCCTTTGAAGACTCGCGTATGCCGCGCCGAATGCAACAAGCCAGATGCTGATGCACACCGTAAAGGCCCAGAAGATAAAGCCAATACGCGATTCCCGCTCCCGTATGAGAACATACAGGCCCAGGACGGCAATCGCCGCGCCGACAAACATCGAGGATGCGGCGTGAATGGTCAAGGTATAACTATCGGGATTCAGGATTTGTGATAGCATGGATGCTCTTTACTTTAGCGTCACCCGGCGATGGAAAAGCCGCAGGTATAGATCTTTTCGGACTATTCCCTTCATTACTTTAGCAATTTCGCGTCAGACTTGAGTTTTCCGGTAATGCCAGCCCATGACCTTTTCGATGTTCTGCACGATGCTCTCTTTTGCGTTCACGATGAATATCCGGTCCTGGATCTGGAAGAGCTCCCGCTCCATCCGCAGCACCTTCGGAGGATTGTCGTACCGCTTCTGAAGCTCCTTTTCGAACATGGGCACGAGCTTGTCTTTCATCCGGAGTTCCGTGTCCATGAGAAAGACGGCGACAGCGGGCGCGAGATCAGCGTCCCGGTCCAAAAACGCCGCGATCTCGCTGTCGTAGATCTGCTTGGGCGGTGAAGATTTCACTTCTCCGTAAAGCAGCGAACCGTCGAACTTCGCGATCACGTCGTAGTCCCCCCCCACCTCCGGCCTCTTGAACTTGACGCCCCAGACCGCCTCGGACCTGAATTCCCGTTTGAAAACCTCGGCGATGTACCATTCCAGCGTAACGCCGAAGCTCGTGATGGGGCCTTTGGCAAGGACGTAGCCCTTCGGCCTTTTCCTGATGAGCTTGACGGACAGAAGGTAGTCGAGATACTCCTTCGTCACTGACGGTGTGGCATAGCGGGTGACGTCTTCGAGGGTGAAGCTGTCACGGTGTTTGATCACATCGCGGAGAAAAAGCCGGAAGGAGTATTTGTGGAGCATCCGGTAATAACCGGCCAGATATTTTTTCGCGGGAACAAGGAGCTCTTCGGCGGGCTCTTTCTTGTAAATCTTGAACCCGCGCCGTCTGAGGAGCGCATCAATGCCCGGAGACTGCCGGTTCAGGGCCTTGCGGAGCCGTTTGACTTCCGCCCGGAGGAAGGTGAGTTCGTCTGAGGTCTTTTCGTCCATGGAGCATCTCTCAGTCGTCATTCCCGAGGGCCTCTATCGGGAATCCGGTTTTTGGAAATCAACGTAATAAACACCAGATCCCCGATAAGTTCATTCGGGGATGACGTATCAAGAATCATCGTGATACCGGCCGCAGGTCCCAATTACTTCAGCACCACCCGCGCATCCAGCGCCACGGCGCTTCTCGCGTAGACGCGCACGGGGTTCAGATCGATTTCTTTGATCTCCGGATGGTCTGTCAGGAGCCGCGACAGGTTGGTGAAGATCAAATGTATCGCCTCCTCGTCGAGGGGGGGGCTGCCGCGGAACCCTTTCAAAAACATGCCTGCCCGGGTCCGGGATATCATGTCCAGCATCTCCTCGTGGGTCAGGGGCAGTATGCCGAAGACGGCGTCATTGAGCGCCTCGACCCACACGCCGCCGAGCCCGAAGGCCACAGAGGGGCCGAACTGCTCGTCGCGCAACCCGCCGATCAGCAGTTCCAGGCCCTGCGGCATCATTTTCTCGATCAGGAATGAGCGGATCACCGCGCCGGGCGTCCGCGCAGCGACCATGTTCTTCATCGCGGTGATGGAGGCCGAAAGCGCCGGGCCGCCGGCGATGTTCAGCATAACGGCGCCCGCTTCGGTCTTATGCAGGATGTCGGGAGAGATGGCCTTGAGCGCCACGGGAAAACCGAGCGTCTCGCCTGCGGCAACGACTGCCTTCAGATCATCGGGTCCGGCGACGACATAGCGCGGCACGATGATGCCCACCGAGCGCGCGAGCTCCTTGGCTTCGTGCTCGAAGAGAGACTTGCGGCCTTCATTCAGAGCCGTCTGTATAATCTGGGAAGGGATCGTCACTGATGATCACTCGTTAGCTTTCGGAATTACTGATGGTTACACCATATCCCCGATGAAAGCATTTCCCCTGCACTCGCGCTCTGCACTCCTAAGCGCGGGGACAGGCGGGGATGACAGTAGTAAATGGCCTTTTATGATATTATTCCCGAGGTAATAATCGGGAGTCCGGTTCTGATTAAATTTTCCTGCACGTCGCCTGCCGGAGCGCCGCCAGGGCCCGTACGGCCCGTTCCGGCGACGGGTACACGGGAATGCCGAGCTTCAAAAGCGTATGCATGGCCTCCCGCGTGTAGCCCAGACCCTGGAGCATGCAGCAAACGACCGGTTTTTCCGCTTCGTGGCACGCCCGGGCGATAAGCTCCGTCGCCTCTTCCGTCACCGTCGTCGCGCCCATGAGCACGATCACGACCGCCGCGTCATAATGCGGCAGGGCTTCCTTGAGCGCCGTGTAATAGTCTTCATTCCCGCCGCTTCCCGTGAGGTCGATGGGGTTGTTCTTCCCGTAGAAGGGAGGAAAGGCCGCGTCGAGCTTTTTTCTCACGTCCCCGGGAACACGCGGCAGGTCGAAGCCGTCCCGCTGCGCCTGATCGGACGCGGCCACGGCCATGCCGCCGCCGTTCGTGACGACAAGGAGCCTGTTTCCCACGCAGGGATAGTCCATGAGCGCCACTGCCTTGGCCGCATCGATCATGTGGTCGAAGCCGAAGGCCTCGACCGCCCCCGCCTGCCGGAAGGCGGCCTGGTAGAGACCGTACGTGCCTGCCAGCGTTGCCGTGTGCGATGCCACGGCGGCGGCGCCCAGCTCGTGTTTGCCCGCCTTCCACACGACCAGCGGCTTTTTCGCCGTGAACGCCTTTGCCGCAACGAGGAATTTCCTGCCGTCCGCAACGGATTCCATGTACATGGCGACCGCGCCTGTCTGAGGATCGCCTGCAAGATAGTCGAGGCAGTCCGCGTCGTCGATGTCGAGCCGGTTGCCGTAGTTCACGGCTTTGGCAATGCCCATATCGTCGCGGGCGAGGGCCTCCATCAGGATCACCGTGATGGCCCCGCTCTGGGAGATGATCGAAAGGCGGCCCGGCACGGGCCGCGACACCCGCTCGCGGGACACGAAGAAACTGTCGAGGCCGTTGTCCGTGTTGTACACGCCGAGGGCGTTCGGTCCGATGACCCGGATCCCGTACTGTTTTGTCATTGCCGCGATCCGCTTTTGCATGCCGATGCCTTCCTCTCCAGCCTCGGCAAAGCCCGAACTGATCAGGATTAAGCGCTGGATGCCCTTCTCGCGCAGTCGCTCGATCTCCTGCTCCACGAGCGGCGCCGGAAGGGCGACGATGGCGAGGTCGATCGACTCAGGGACCGCTGTGACGGCGGGATAGCAGCGGTGACCGAGGAGGGTGCCATGCTTCGGGTTCACCGGAAAGACGGCGCCGTTGAAATGGGAAAGATTTTCGAGTATGGCCCTGGCTGGTTTTGAGGGCTTGTCCGTGGCGCCGATAAGCGCGACGGTCCTCGGGTAAAAGAAATCGTGCAGGTCGTGGGGCATGCGTAAAAAATAGCATCTTCATGGGGGAATGTAAAGGCGATTTTGTATGACCTTCATCATAGCTTTCCGCCCCGGAACGACGTATTATGAGCCTCATGAACCTGCCAAGAACGTATCTCCGCCCGCTCCGGTACGCGGTACAAATCGGCTTTCTCCTGCTGACGCTCTTCATCGGCTATCGGTTTTATCAGTTTGTCCAGCACTTCGAGGCCCCCGGCCATCCGTTCGTGCAGAGACCGCCCTCGGTAGACGCCTTTCTCCCGATCGGCGGGCTCATGGCCTTCAAGTACTTCCTCTTTACCGGCATCATCGAGCCGGTGCACCCCGCGGGCTTTGTCCTTTTTGTCGCGATCCTCGGCGTGTCCCTTGCCGTGAAAAAGGGGTTCTGCGGCTGGATCTGCCCGGTCGGCACTGTTTCCCAATTCGCGTGGATGGCGGGCGGGAAGATCTTCGGCAGAAATTTTCGCCCCGGCAAATACACGGACATCGCGCTGCGGTCGCTCAAATACATCCTGCTCGGGTTCTTCATTCTTCTGATCGGCATCGCCATGGCGCCGAACATGGCGCTCCTCTTCATGATCACCGACTACTACAAGACCGTGGACGTGCGGATGATGAAGTTTTTCACCGAGATGACTATGCTCACCCTGTGGGTCCTCATCGCCCTTACCGCGCTGTCGGTCGTGTATAAGAACTTTGGTGCCGGTACCTCTGCCCCTACGGCGCGCTCCTCGGTCTCCTGGGCCGCTTTAGCCCCCTCAAGGTCCGGCGCGATGAATCGAAGTGCATCAACTGCCACGCCTGCACCAGACACTGCCCCACGCTGATCGATGTGGAAAGTAAAACGGTGGTGAAGTCCGAGGAATGCTTCGGCTGCCTGACCTGCGTGAGCCACTGTCCGTCCGAAGGGGCGCTCGACCTCACGGTCCGCGCGGGAAAGAAAATCAGCGTGGTAAGACCCTGGCTCTTCCCCGTCATCCTGATCGTGCTGTTCTATCTGGTGATCGGCATCGGCATGGCCACGGACAACTGGCATTCGAAGATACCCTACGAGGAGTACCAGCGGATTATTCCGGAAGTGCAGAAGGAATATTCGAAAAGGTGAGGAGCTGAAGTGAAGTTGAGAAGGTATGAGAGTGGGAAGGCAGGAAGTCAGGATCCTCATCCTTGAACCTTCCTACCTTCCCATTTTTTGATTTACGCGAGGTCCCCCGCTGCGAAGGTGATTTCGTCGCGGAAGGATTTGATCAGGTATACCACTTTCATGAGCTCCGCATCCTTCACGTTCACCATCGCCGCGCTCAAGCCCGCTCCCGCAAGATAGGAGAGGTAGGCCGAGGCCACGGTGGACTTCAAATTTTTCGGCAGGCCGGATGTCACGTTCGAGATCCAGACCGTCGTGTTGAGCGGCGGGTCGACCATGTCGTTCAATACAATGATGCTTTCATGGGCGTTCAAGAGGTGCTCCTGGCCCTGGCCCTTGTTGATGTGCACCACCGACGGGTCGGCGAAGAGCCGTTCATTCGGGACGTCCGCCGCGTTCGCCTTTTCGATCAAATCTTCAAGGATCATGAGCTTGGCTTCGAGCGTGGTGGGGACCGTCCCCTTCAGCGCCCGGATGATGAGATTGGACCTCGTTTCCCTGACCAACGCGAGGAGTTCATCGGGATTCTTTTCATCGGCTGAGAGGTAGTTGATGATCGGCGGCTCCTTGCAGAGCGGAACGGCCTTTCTGAGCGCTTTGACGTTCCGGGAGTCGAGGCAGAGCGGCAGACCGCTGCCCTGCTGCACCGCCTCAACTACGAGCGGAAGGATGTCCTCGTCGCCGCTTCCGTCCGTCGAGACCTGGATGTTTACGGCATCAGCTCCTTTGACGGCAAGCTCCTTTGCCATGGCTTCCAGCGTCTTCTTGTCCTTCTTTTTCACCGCCTCCATGTATGCCTTGTTCCTTACGTTTAGATTGTCCGCAATTACGAGCATTCCTTCCTCCTTGGTTGCCGGTTGAATAAAATTTCCGGGATTGATTACGTCACATTATCGTGTCTTTAGTATAGCACAAAACCCAAAACGGCCGTCAACAGGCGCGTGCGGCAATCCTTGACAAAATTCCCCTATCCGTTATTATTGAGTTCATGCAGATCGAGAAACTCGGACTTCGCCACAAAGAACTCCTCTCATCACGGCTCAAGCAGGCGAAGGCCGGGCTCTCCGAATATACCTTTGCAAACCTCTATTTGTTCCGCGAAAACCATGACTATCACGTTATCGTCGACCGGGACGTATTCGTGCGGGGAAGGTCCTACGACGGCCATACCTATCTCATGCCGACAGCCGACGTAAGGACCCTTGACCCCCTCTATCTGAAGGATCTTCTGGGGAGCGTCGACTTTCTGTTCCCAATCCCCGAAGCCTGGGCCCCTTTTTTCGGGCAGGGGGATTTCGAGATAACGTACAGGGAAGGCGACTGGGACTATGTCTACACCGTGGAAAAGATGAGCACCTACGGCGGCAGGCGGCTTCATAAGAAGAGGAACCTGCTCAAGCAATTCATCGAAACGCACCGGCATGATGCGCTGCCGCTCACCAATGAAAGGCTCGACCAGGCGCGCTCTGTCCTGAACGACTGGATGAAGACATCGGAGATGGCCCCGGATGATACGGACTACGGCCCCTGCCTCGAGGCGCTAGACCGGTATGAGGAACTGGTCCTCTGCGGCGGCATGTATTACGCAGACGGAGAGCCGGCGGGGTTCGTGCTCGGTGAAGAGGTGAACGAAGAGACCTTCGTGCTGCACTTCGCAAAGGCCCGGACGAAGTTCAAGGGCATTTATCAATATATGTTCAATAATTTCGCCAAGATCCTGCCGCCGAAGTACCGGTACCTGAACCTGGAGCAGGACCTGGACAGGGAAAATCTGAGGGTCTTCAAATCATCTTATGTGCCTGACGTGATGCTGAAGAAGGCCAGGGTGGGTTTGAGAAGATAG
>JAXIPA010000183.1:0-13473 GCA_045403145.1 Nitrospirota bacterium
CTTTGACGCCCCGTTCCCTGAGATAGGCGATGCCCTCCTCAAGCTTCTCCTCGGAGCCCTCGAGTTCCAGCACCACCTCGCCCACGCTCTCGGTGACCTTGGCGCGGCGGATGTTCGGCATCACGTCGAACTTCTTTGCCATGGTGAAAATTACGGGTTCTTTGATCAACTCCTGGGCAAAAGTCAGTTTAAGCCTCCTGGTTGTCATATTCCCTCCGGGGTAACGGCAGAAGATAGTTAAGTTGGCAAGATATCCGCCTTCTCTCCTTCTTACCTCCTCACTTTCGTGGCTAAAACCCGCCCGCAATGGCCGGAACAATCGAAATGTTGTCCCCTTCCTTGAGTACGGTGTCTTCCTTGTTCAGGAAACGAATGTCCTCTTCATTCACGTAAATATTGATGAACCGCCGGATCTTGCCGCCGTCGGACAACCGCTCCTTCATGCCGGGGTAGTCCTTTTCAAGAGCGTCAACGAGCTCCGAGATATTTTTCGCGCCGCACTCCACTTCAGCCTGGCCGTTCGTCAGCTTCTGGAGCGGGGTCGGGATCCTCACCTTTATGGCCATGTATTTCTCCTCCTGAATGATGGGCCCCGGCGATTGCAAATGACCCGGGGAGCGATGATGCCGCCGCCAACCCTACACCACGGTCAACGGTACTTCGTTCACCTTTCCTTCTTCAATCGAAAAACCTCGCGCGACCGGTTTAGAGCGATCCATGAGAGAAACAATGATATAGACGACATCGGGATAGTTCGGCAACTGCGTCCCCGGCCAATACGCCTGTTTCACGTCCACGCTTGACGGATACGCCTGCCCGGCCGGGTGTGAATGGAACAGGCCGATCAGCTCGAGGCCGGAATCCCTGATGTCCTTCATCACCCGAAACTGCTCTTCCGGTTCCATTTCATAATAGTCCGGGCCGGGCTTCGCGTTCTTCATGAGGAAGACTTTTTCGACTCTGCCGTCCTTGCCTCCCAGCATCCCGCAGGACTCGTTCGGATGACCCGCGAGACAGTGGTCTACGATGCTTTGGAGATCTGATTTTTCCAAGATCAACGTCATTGTTTACCGCCGAGCCCGCAACGAACAGTCTTTAATTTCATGCTTATCGTTTGAAATTGATTTTAACGCCGAGCCTGATACTCAAAACAAGAAGCAGATTTCTCCGCTCCTCTGCGTCCTCGGCGGTGAAAAGGTTCAGTGGCTCATGGAACAGAACTGCTCGTAATCGATCAGTTCCTTTATCGTCGGATGGTCGCCGCAGACAGGACACTCCTTGTTCCTCGGCACCTTCACCGTGCGGAAAGCCATTTCGAGCGCGTTCCACAGGAGAAGCTTTCCTTTCAACGGATGGCCGATGCCGAGGATCGCCTTGATCACTTCCGTCGCCTGGATCGTCCCGATTACGCCGGTTACCACGCCGAGGATGCCCGCCTCCTGGCAGGACGGCACCATGCCCGGCGGAGGCGGTATTTCGAACAGACAGCGGTAGCACGGGCCGTCACCCGGAAAGATCGTCATGACCTGTCCCTCGAACCGGAAGACGGCGGCGCTCACCAGGGTCTTCTTCTGCATTACGCAGGCGTCGTTCACGAGATAGCGCGTGGGGAAGTTGTCGCTCCCGTCCACGACAATATCGTAATCCTTGATGATGTCCATGATATTCCTGGACGACAGCCGCTCTTTATGGGTCACGACCTTGACGTCATGGTTCAGCGTCTCGTAGGTCTCTTTGGCGGAATCCGCTTTGAGCACGCCGAGTCTGCTTGTGTTGTGGGCGATCTGGCGCTGAAGGTTCGATATCTCCACCCGGTCATTATCTATCACGCCGAGGGTGCCCACGCCCGCGGCCGCGAGGTAATATCCCACCGGAGAACCGAGGCCGCCGGCGCCCACGAGTACGACTTTGGCATTCAGGATCTTCTCCTGTCCCTCTCCCCCGACCTCGGGGAGCAGGATGTGCCTGCTGTAGCGCAGTATCTGGTCTTCGGTAAATTCCATGATTTATTCAGTGAGAAGTGATAGGTAATAAGTGATAAGAAAAACGACTCCAGCGTTTCTCTTCTCACCCCTTACTCATTACTGCTTACTCCTTACGCTTTTTTCTTTTCTTTGTCCTTCCGGACGAAGATGTGCCACTCTTTTTCGCCGGTCTGGTCTATCTTCAGGACCTTCTGTCCCTCGTTCTCCATGCTCCGGGGGACATTCTCGGACGCGGGCTTGTGGTCCGTGACGATCTCGAGCACCTGGCCCAGGTTCATTTTCTCGATGGCCAGCTTGGAGCGGACGAAGGTATAGGGACAGACCTGGCCTTTGATGTCGAGTGTCTTGTCTACCTTGATTTCGTCAGCCATAAATACCCCATTTCGGATTGGCGATTGCGGATTGCGGAATAAAATCGTTTCTGGGTTTTTGCCCTTCAATCCGCATTCCGCATTCCGAAATCCGCAATTATTGCTTTCCTTCCTCCACCCTGATCACCATCGTCGGTCCGGCGACGCAGTCCATCTTGTTGATCTCGTCGAGGGCCTTGCGCACATCGCGCTCCACGGCCTCGTGGCTCATCATCACGAGGGGAACGGCCTCCGCTGCCCCGCGGCCTTTCTGGATGACCGAGGAGATGCTGATGTTGTTCTTCCCGAGCACGCCCGAGATCTTCGACAACACCCCGGGCTTGTCCATGGCCGAAAACCGGAGATAGTAACAGGACGTAATATCGTCCATCTTGCGGATCGAAAGCCGCGAGCGGTCACGGAAGGCCGTGACCGGCGAACGGTTGGCGCAGCCGGACAGGATGTCCCTGCCTATGTCCATGATGTCGCTCACCACCGCGCTGCCGGTGGGCATATCGCCTGCCCCCCTGCCGTAAAACATCGTGGAGCCCACGGCGTCGCCGATGACCGAAAGCGCGTTAAACACGCCGTCCACCGTGGCGATGGGGTACTCCTCGGCCAGCATGGTCGGGTGCACGCGCGCCTCGACCTCGCCGTTCACCATCTTGGTGATCGCGAGGAGCTTGATCTTGTACCCAAGCTCTTTCGCGAAATCGATATCCAGCGGCGTAATCTTCGAGATGCCCTCGGTATAGATGTCTTCGAATTTTACCGGTGTGCCGTAGGCGAGCATCGTGAGGACCGCAAGCTTGTGCGCCGAGTCGATGCCTTCGATGTCGAACGTGGGGTCCGCCTCGGCATAGCCCTTGGCCTGGGCCTCACGAAGCACCTCGTCGAACTTCCTGCCCTCGTTCGTCATGAGTGTCAGGATGTAGTTGCAGGTGCCGTTCACGATGCCGTAGATGGATTTGATGTTGTTCGCGGCAAGTCCGCTCCTGACGGCCGCGAGGATCGGGATACCGCCGGCGACGGAGGCCTCATATCCCAGCGTTACGCCCGCCTTGTCCGCCGCCGCGTAAATCTCCTCACCATGCACGGCAAGGAGCGCCTTGTTCGCCGTGACGACGTGTTTTTTGTTCCTGATCGCCTCGAGGATGAACTCCTTGGCCGGTTTGTACCCGCCGATGAGTTCGACCACGACATCGATATCGGGATCGCTGATCAGTTCTTTCGCGTCGTTCGTGAGCTTCACCTCGCCCAGCCTGATGCCCCGGTCCCGCTTGGTATCGAGGTCCGATATCTTTTTAAGAACAACGGGTGCGCCGAGCCGCCGCCGGATGATGTCCGCGTTCTCGATGAGGATGCGCGCCGTGCCCGTGCCCACGGTGCCGAAGCCGATGATGCCTACGTTGATTGATTTCTTCGATGTCATGTTCCCGCCTTATAAAAAATTTTCTACCGCAGAGGACGCTGAGGTCGCGGAGAAAATCATGTATGACAAATTAAGGTCTCCGCGTGCTCTGCGATCTCTGCGGTAAAATCTTCTTAGCCTTTTTGCAGCGCCTGCCTGATCCCCTTCGCCGCCTGGCGCAGGCGGTGCTCGTTTTCGATGAGGGCGAACCGGACGTGACCGTCGCCGTATTCGCCGAACCCGATGCCCGGCGAAACCGCCACTCCCGCTTCTTTGATGAGATATTTCGCGAACTCGATGGAACCCATCTTCCTGAACGGCTCCGGGATCTCGGCCCAGACGAACATGGTGGCCTTGGGCTTTTCGATGCTCCAGCCCGCCTTGTCCAACCCGTCGATGAGCACGTCGCGCCGGGATTGATACATGTCCGTTATTTCCTTCACGCACTCCTGCGGACCGTTCAATGCGATGATCGACGCGATCTGGATCGGCTGGAACATGCCGTAGTCCAGGTAACTCTTGATCTTGATGAGCGCCCCCACAACCTCTTTATTGCCGCAGCAGAAGCCCACGCGCCAGCCCGCCATATTATAGCTCTTCGTGAGGCTGTAGAACTCGACACCCACGTCCTTCGCCCCCTTTGCCTGGAGAAAACTCGGCGCCTTGTAGCCGTCGAAGTTCAGGTCGGCATAAGCGAGATCGTGGACTACCATGACGCTGTTCTCCCGGGCGAAGTCGGCGATCTTCTGAAAGAACGCCGAGTCCACAACCGCGGTGGTCGGGTTGTTCGGGAAATTGATGATCAGCATCTTTGGGCGGGGCCAGGTGTTTTTGTAGGCCTCCTGCATATCGACAAAAAAGTCTCCGTCCTTCCGGAGCGGAATGGACCGCACCTCGCCGCCCGCGATGATCACGGCATACGGATGAATGGGATACGCCGGCGCGGTCGTGAGCACCACGTCGCCCGGCTCGATCGTAGCAAGGGCCAGATGGGACAGCCCTTCCTTGGATCCGATCGTCACCACGGCCTCCGACTCGGGATCGAGGTCCACGTCATAGCGCCGCTTGTACCAGTCGCAAATAGCAGAACGAAGTTTGGTGATGCCCTTGGCTGCGGAGTAACGGTGGTTCTTGGGGTTCTGTGCCGCCTCGGTCAGTTTGTCAACGATATGCCGGGGTGTGCCCTGGTCGGGATTGCCCATGCCGAGATCGATGACATCTTCGCCGCGCCTGCGCGCTTCGATCTTCATGGTGTTCACAATCGCAAAGACATAGGGCGGCAGTCTTTTGATCCTGCCGAACTGCTCGGGCATCGCTAACCCTCTCTTTTTCAACGAAAATATACTTCTAACCGTGCAATTTAAAAAGTGAAATTGATAATAAAACACAATGCATGGTTTGTCAATAAGAAATACTCTCGAAACGCTGTCAACAAGCGTCAGGTGACGCCGAAATGCCCAAGAAAACGCTTGATTTTTCTGCCTGTCTGTGATAATGTTCGGTCTTCCAAAAAAAGAGTAAGGTCGATTCCCCTTCGCAGAAAAAAATTCAGGATAAGCGAACCCGGGATTACTCCTTGCTCTCCCGACTGTCGGGAGGGCTATAACCCACAAGGAGGGAACACTTCATGCCGATTTACGAATCAATCTTCATCATCAACGCCAACCTCACCGACGAAGAGACCGCCAATGTCATTAAAAAGATGCAGGACGTGGTCACAAAGCAGGGCGGCGAAATGCTCAAGTTCGAGGACTGGGGCAAAAAAAAGCTGGCCTACGAGATCAAGAAGCAGAAGCGCGGCCACTATGCCTTCTTCCAATTCAAGGCGGCTCCGACGGCCATTGCCGAACTGGAGCGCACCTACAAGCTGACTGACTCGGTCATCAAGTTCATAACGGTCAAGCTTGAGAAGGAACTGCGCGTCAAGGCGCCCCCAAAACCGAAGAAAAAGGATTTGGCCAAGGCGGCGGCAGAGGGCAGTCAGGCCCAGGCACAAGGCTGATCGCAAGGGACAACCACCCGATACGCAGCCCGGGGCATCCGCCGGGTATTATGCGGCCGGGAACATGAGGTGGCGCCATGACGAGCTTTAACAAAGTAATTTTGCTGGGCAATCTTACCCGTGACCCCGAAGTCCGCTACACCCCGAACGGCATCGCCGTGGCGAGCTTTGCCATCGCGGTCAACCGCAAGTACAAGCAGGGCGACGAAACCAAGGAAGAAGTCAGCTACATCGACATCGTCGTGTTCGGAAAACAGGCCGAATCCTGCGGCCAGTACATCAACAAGGGAGACTCCGTCCTGATCGACGGCAGGCTCCAGCAGCGGCGATGGGACGATAAGGAGACCGGACAGAAGCGGAACAAAATCGAGGTGGTCGCCCAGTCCGTCAACTTCATGCCCAAACGCTCGTCAGGAGGCCAGGCGACGAACGCTCATGCAGAACCCGCGCCCGAGGCCCCGGTGGATGAGGGCGAGATCCCCTTTTGAGGCCTCCGGTCTGATCAGCATGGGTGTATAAACAATTCCTAAGAGGAGTATACTATTATGGCAGAGTTTCCAGCAAGACCGTCAGGTCCGTCAAGACCGTCAGGTCCGTCAAGACCGTCGGGTCCGTCAAGATCATCAGACAGAGGACCCGATTCACGCAGCAGGGGCGATAGAGATGATCGCGGACCGCGCGCCGGCGGCGACAAACGGAGAAGGTTCCAGGTCCGCAGGAAGGTGTGCCGTTTCTGCGTGGACAAAGCGCCCTTTATCGATTACAAGGACGTAAAGACGCTCCGGTTCTTCATCACCGAGCGGGGTAAAATCCTGCCGAGACGCATATCCGGCAACTGCGCACGTCACCAGAGAGAGGTCACCGTCGCGGTA
This sequence comes from Nitrospirota bacterium, assembly GCA_045403145.1. Classification (GTDB taxonomy): domain Bacteria; phylum Nitrospirota; class UBA9217; order UBA9217; family UBA9217; genus JAJYKN01. Next base: position 6,621 of record JAXIPA010000183.1, read on the forward strand.
CAGAGGTGCAGGAACATCGCGCTCATCCCCTTCACGGGCGAGAAATAGGACGCCAGGGGCCGAGCGCTCGCGCAACATCAGGACAGGGAAACTCAGCGGTTACTCACAGGTGACCCCGGGTTTCCCTTTTTTTTGGAGCTCTTCATGAACTACCGTTCTATCTTCACCGCCTCGATCCAGACCGTCGGGCTCTACGCTGCGGGCTTCATCATTCCCATCCTTGGACAGGCTCTCGCGCTGTTTACACCCGTCCCGCTCATTCTTTCCTACGTCCGGAAAGGCAGAAAAGACGGGCTGGCGGCCTTGGGGGCGTCCTCCGTGCTGGTCCTCGCGCTCGGTGGGTGGCAGGCAGCGGCCATACTCCTGTTCAGCTTCGGGCTGATGTCGATCGGCATCGCCGAAGGCATGCGCAGGCAGTTGAAACCCGAACGGATCGCGCTCCTCGGCGGTCTCCTGCCCATCGCGGTACTGGGGGCCATCATCGTCTTCTATCTTGTCCGTGTCGGCAAAAGCCCGATCGGCGCGGTCGAAGAGTATCTTCGGGAAAGCATAACGGCGGCCGCCGCGGCGTATACCAGAATGGGGCTCAAGGAAATGGCTGCCACGGTCACCTCGGTCCCGGACATCTTTATCTATTATCTCACACGGCTCATGCCGGGCATTACCGTCGCCACGTCGGTCGTCCAGGCGGCATGCTGCTACGGTCTTGCCCGTGTCATCATTGCACGAAAACCGGAAGCGGCGGCCGCAGCAGGCAGGCAGCCCTTTGCGGCGTGGCATGCTCCCGACAGCTGGGTATGGGGTTTGATCGCTGCCCTTGCGCTCATTGTTCTCCCTCATGATACGTCGAGACTTGTCGGCTGGAACCTGGCGCTCCTCTTCGCCGTCGTTTACGTGGCGCAGGGCGCCGCAATCGTGGAGCACTATCTCCTGAAAGCACACATCAAGCCGTTTATCAGGGGCCTCGTCATCGCTCTCATCCTGGCCCTGCCATCCATCGTGTTCGTCATCGCCATCGGCATCGTGGACATCTGGGCCGATGTCCGCAAGGTGCGCGGGCCGTTCAAACAAGAATAATCCTTTCATCCCCGAAATGTCGGAGCAGAGGGTAAAAGGACCATGCCAGATCCCCTATGAGGAGACGGACTATGGGCATTCGTGATTACTTCAGACCGGTCGATACCATGACTGCAGAGCAGGTGCGGGAGTTCCTGGACAGGCATGATCCGGCCGACTACAACCTGGTGGACGTGCGCCAGCCCGGGGAATACCGGCAGGAGCACCTTCCCGGCGCCCGATTGATCCCCGTGGCCGAGGTTGCCGACCGGCTGAGCGAACTCGACCCGGCAAAACCTACGATCACCTATTGAGCATCGGGCATGCGCAGCCGGGCGGCTGCGTCAGTGCTCGTCACCGCGGGCTTCAAGAACGTCTCCAGCATGGCAGGCGGGATCAAGGCCTGGCAGGGCAGGACCGCAGCAGGGCATCCCGAAGCAGGCATGTCATTCTTCACCGCGGCGGCCGGCGCCGACGAGCTGATCGCCCTGGCCTCGCTGCTCGAGGAAGGCTCGCGGAAATTCTACTCAGCGCTTGCGCAGATGCAGTCCGCTCCGGAAGCAGTTCGGCTTTTCGGCTCCCTCGTCAAAGCCGAGGAGCACCACAAGGAAACGCTCCAAGCGCTCTATCGCGAGTTCACCGGCCGGGAACCGGGCCCCGATTTCCCGACAGGGTTGCACGTCACCCAAGGCCCGGATGACCGGATGGAGGGCAACGTGAACGTGAGCGAGGCCCTGGCCTGGTCCCAGGGGAAAGAGACACGGGACCTGCTGGATCTCTCCATGGCGCTCGAAACCGATTCCTACGATCGGTACATCCAGATGAGCCGGGTGGTTCCCGGGGAGAATGCAAAGAAGGTTTTTGTACAGCTCGTCGCCGAGGAAAAGGAGCATTTGGCGAGGATGGCAGAGCTTCTGGACAGCATAACTGAAAAATGAACGACCGCACTTGACAGGGCCTGATCGAGCTGCTAGATTAACTCAGAGATATCAAAACCAACCAGGAGGGACTCGCATGAAGAACATCACAAAGGTGGCAATTATTGCAGTAATGGCGGCTTTTTTAGCAGCAGGATTGGCATACGCGGATCACCATGCAGTCAAGGTCGCAAAGAAAGAGGGCATCGGCAGCTATCTTACTGATATCAACGGGATGACGCTCTATTATTTCAAGAAGGACTCCGCCGGAAAGAGCGCGTGCGAAGGGCCCTGCGTCGAGAATTGGCCCCTATACTACCGGGAAACGGTAGCGCCGAAAGACGGCCTGGCGGCCGGTGACTTTGGAACGATCGCCCGTCCCGACGGCAAGAAACAGACGACATACAAAGGCATGCCGCTTTATTATTTCGTTAAGGACAAGAAGCCGGGTGATACCCTGGGGCAGGGTGTAAAAGACGTATGGTATGTCGTGAATCCCTAACAGACGCGCAACGAGCATTCGGCCCACACACAAAAGATCATGGTACTGATCAAGCGGAGGCGGGTTTTATCCCGTCTCCGCTTTTTTCATGCTCATTTTTAGCAACTACACATTTGGGGGACTCGTAAAAAGTCGTCATTCCCGCTTGCCTGCACCCAGCGGTTACGAGCGAAGCGTAGTGCAGGGTGTCGGGAATCATGTTGCCATATAACATTCTGAAAAGATACGATTCCGGACAAGCCGGAATGACGGTCCTGTGGCGATTTTCGACTTTTTACGAAACCATCATTTGCATGTCTAATAAATAATTCCTTCCTCATTTCAATAATTCAATATTTACCCTTGGGACTCTGCATCACTCATTTTTCACACTCATTTTTCCCCTCCCCTTTTCCCCCTTTTCTGTTATAATGCTCGCGAGGTATTCCGATGCGTCTTCCCAAAGAAATGATCAAACATATCGCCGATGCGATCGCTGCGAACCTGGAGGGCAAGGGGCTGGTTGAATATGAACAGCCGAAGGACGCCATCGCAGCGAAGATCGCCGAGGTGATCACCGCGGACATGGTTGCGGAAGACAAGCTCAATGAAGATGTGAAAAAGCTGCTTTCCGCGCACGAGGCGGAGATCGCCAGGGGCCAGATGGACTACCGCAAGGTGTTTGAGCTCACCAAGCAGAAGCTTGCGAAAGAGCGGGGAATAGTGCTCTAAATTCAGAGGACAGAATAGATAACCCAGAGTTTGTCATTCCCGGGGATTCAATCGGGAATATGGTTCAAACCGTATCCCCGATAGTACGTTCGGAGATGACAAAAGAAAAGACAAAAAACACCATGCGCCTGAGCGAAGACAGAATATCCCACATCTCCCACCTCGTCCTGGACATGCTGATGCAGAACAGAAACGTCGACGCGATCCAGGCCGAGGAACGGATCCTTCGTGAGATAAAACATACGATCACGAACGAGCTCAAGTTCGAGGACGAGGCGGACGCGGCCGCCCGCCGCACCATCCAGTCGCTTTCGCGCAGGGTCCCCGAGGGCAGCCGGGAGTGGGACGTCCTGTACCGTAAATACTTCGAGGAAGAGATGAACAGGAGAAAAAAAGTTTGAAAAAAATAATCCTCCCCGGCCTGGTCCTGTACACCATCCTCTCCGGGTTGGGATTATTTCTTGCTCCAAACCCTTCAAGTCTGCTCCTCACCCTCTGGCTGGCTGGATATCTGTTCATTGCCCTGGCGCTGGCCTACTCCTCCTATATTTCCAAAGAGCGATTCAGCCCCTTCCCGTTCGTCATTCTCGGAGTACTCCAGCTGAATTTTTTCGTGCAGGTCACGGGCGGGGCTCATTCATTTTTACGGCCCGCGTATTTTCTGTTCGCCTCCCTTATCGCGATCTTTTTACCGCTGCGGCTGACCGTTGCCTCGACCGGAATCATCCTCGGCATTGAGGCGTCCAATCTGTTCATCTCCGGTCAGTGGGAGCCGGACCGATGGCCGGTGCATGCCGGATTCGCCCTGTCTCTCGCTGTTGTGCCGGCGCTCATATCGCATATCATACGCCGTACGCGGGGTGAGAAAGAGCGGGTTGAGCACAAACTGGAAAGGCTCATTGAACATGCGGATGCCATCGATCCTCTGGCTGACAGCGATACGGTCGAGGCTCTGACCGGGAAGAACCAATTGGCGTCGAATGTCAAGGCGGCCCTGGGCCGGGAAGAAGCCTTTGCCGGTCTCATCGATATGATCTACGGGTTCGTTCCCGCGCACACCTATGCCCTGTTTCTCAAGGAACGTGCAGGTGAAGGCGATGTGTTCGTGCTCAGGGCGGCGCGAAGCGACACGGACGGGCGCGATCTTCTCCCCGTCGGCGAGGTCCTCAAACCCGAGAAGGACAACGGAATCATCAGCGGATGCACACAGTACACGCAGCCCCAGTGCCTCTCGAACATGGAGCATATCGGCACCCTCGGATACTACGCAAGGACCATGCCGGTAAAATCCATCCTTGCCATACCCATTGTACAGAACAAAAATACCATCGGTGTGCTCGTGGTGGACAGCCTGGAGGGCGGGGCCTTTTCCCTCGAAACGCAGGACCTGCTGGCGCGGTTCACCCCGTTCTTCATACAGATCATCGAGAAGGTCCGGGTGTCTCAGGAACTCAATGCGCGGGCGACGACCCTTGCCGCGATGCACGAGATGAGCGTCGTGCTGAACAGCAGCCTGGAACTCGATGATATTCTGGGGCGCCTGGCAAAAAAGATCAACGTGCTCGTTTCTTACGACTGCTGCGTTTTCGTGCAATACGAAGACAGGAACCGGACGATTGGCGTTGTCCACCAGAGCGGCCCTGTGTCCTTCGCCGTCCCCAACCGGTCTGTCGTTCAGACGATCGCCTCGGCCGTCAAGTCTTTTGTCGGCGGCAAAGGCGACGGAGAGGACCACCGGCCTCTGCCGGTTGAGCAAGGCACCCTCATCAACCAGATGCTGAACCAGTGGGAGCAGCGGCAATTAGCGCCCTATCACTTTTCCGATCTCGGCGAACGTAAAGTGATCGGGCTGTTCGATACCAAAAGCAGGCTTACCGAGCAGCTCCGGTCCCTCTCCTGCTGGCCCCTTGCCACGGGCGATAAATTCATCGGTGCATTTTTTCTGGGGTCCCGTCGCGCTCATGCGTTCTCCGAATTCCATCGCAAAATCCTCGACACCTTGACGAACCAGGTTGCTCTCGTCATGGACAATGCCATCCTCCACCGGCAAATCAGCAACCTGGCCAGGACCGACGGCCTGACGGGCCTGCTTAATCACCGGACGTTCATGGAGAAGCTTGCAGAGGAATACAGGCGGCTCGACCGCGACCCCCGGCCTTTCTCCATCCTGCTGATGGACATCGACCTGTTCAAGGGCGTCAACGACAAGTACGGCCATCCCATAGGAGACGTGGCGATCAAGGCCGTGGCCAAGGTCCTCAAAGACACGGCGCGCGGCTCGGACTTCGTGGCGCGCTACGGCGGAGAAGAGTTCGCCGTGGGCATGGTGGACACCGACAGCGGCGGGGCCGGGCAAATGGGTGAGCGTATCAGGAAAATTCTGGAAACAACGCCCGTGACCCGCGTGTTCGACGGCGAACTACGCGTAACCGTGAGCATCGGCGTCAGTTCCTTCCCCGAGGACACGAAGAACATGTCCGACCTCGTGACCCTGGCCGACAACGCGCTGTACCAGGCAAAAAGGTCGGGCAGGAACCGGGTCTGCCTGCACCGGGACGTCAAGGACGCCGAACCGGCGCCGGCAAAGCCGGGGAGATGACCGGAATATGGTAAAATTTTCTATCTACTCAGTGGAGCCCCCTCCGGCAGGAGTCGGAGGCTCCCTTTAATAACGCGACCTCCCGCGGATTACGGCGCGAACCCAGGCAGGAGCCGGGGGATTGCAAGTCGCGGGATTCAATCAATTCAACCTTTCCCCTAAACCGGGGTCTTATTAATCAGCACACGGCGCGGGTATGGATGAAGACCTTGAACTTGTCAAGAGGACCGAAGCGGGCGAGCGGGAAGCATTTAATGAGCTGGTGCTGAAATACCAGAAGCCGCTCTACTCCCTCCTCTATCGCATGGTAAGCAACCACGAAGACGCCTCGGACATCCTGCAAAAAACCTTCGTCAAGGCCTTCACCAGGCTCCACTCCTTCGAGCGTCGGGCGAGCTTCAAGACCTGGCTCTACCAGATCGCGATCAATCTCGCCAAAAACGTCTACCGCGACCGCGCACGAATCGAGCAGGTGCACATCGACGACGTCATCATAAAAAGAAACCCGCGCACGCTCGAAACCCTGATCTGGAACGAAAGCAGGATGCTGCTGCGGCAGTCGCTCAAGGACTTGCCGGAAAAACAGCGGTTCACACTCATGCTCAGGGTGCAGGAAGAGAAAAAATTCGAGGAAATCGCCGATATCATGAAATGCACCGTCGGCACCGCGAGGGCGAATTATCACCACGCCGTGCAGAAGCTGAAAGCGATGATGGGGGAGAAAGAAAGGAATCAGGAGTCAGGAGCCGGGGGTCGGGAGAAACACAATGACGTGCGGAAATAATGACATAAAAGTGATGCTTCCTGCGTATCGGGAAGAGGGGCTTGAACGGACAGATCAAGAGAGGGTCGAGCAGCACCTCAAATCCTGCGCAGACTGCCGTGAAGAACTTTCCCTCCTCCGGATGATGGCCGAAGATGCGGTCCCCGACCCCGGCGAGGCGTTCTGGACAGCAACGCCGGACAGCATTTACGAGGAGGTCCGGCGGCTGAAGCAGCAGAAAAAACCGGCATCTCTCTCCAACTTCCTCGGCGGTCTTTTCATTCCCCGTTGGGCATGGGCCGCGG
>JAXIPA010000237.1:0-4568 GCA_045403145.1 Nitrospirota bacterium
GCGCCGAAAGCTCCCCGGACAAGCAGATCGCCGAACCGGACGATGAGGAACGCGCCCAGGACCCACGGTATCACCGCCGAAAGCCTGGACAGCAGGGCCGTCTCCATCGGCCGTTTCAGGCCATGGGCCGCGTAGAGGGACTCGAAAATCACGATGCTGTATCCCATGGTGACGGCCGAGATCAGGAACAGGAGCGGCAGGAAGTTTGTCTGCCACAAGGGGGAAATTTTCGCGCCCGCGATGACCATCATGGTGCCGAGGGACGACTGATGCATGGTCGGGAGCAGCACGCCGAGAGCGATAAAGAAGAACAGGGCCTTGTTCCATATTTTTTCGATTCCCGTGAGGTCCCAGTTCTGAACGAATTTCGGCAGGCCGGCTTTATGCTTTCTCAGCCCCTCCAGGAACGCGGGGATGAATTCGATCCACAGGACGAAAATATAGGTGACGATGCAGAAGGCCACTTCGAACAGGATTGAGTTCACGTTGGCGTAATGCGGCACGAACAGGTTATACGCCTGCCAGTACCGTCCGACGTCGAAGAAGATCGAAACGCCGGCCAGGGTATAACCGAACATGCTGGCAAGCAGCGCCGGCCGCACCAGCGCATGGTACTCGCCCTTGTTCAGCACATAGACCAGAAGCGCCATGGCGTATCCGCCGCAAGCAATCGCCGTGCCCGCTACCACGTCATAGGCGATCCAGATGCCCCAGGGGTAACCGTCGTTCAGATTCGTGATCGATGCCAACCCGAAGACAAACCGGACGAGCACCAGTACGCCGGCGAACAGGGCCATCCCCATCAGGACCTTGAACGGATTTGTCAAGATCCGTCCGCCAATTGGTTTGATTTCCTCTGACATAGCTCTCTCCCTCAGCGTGAGTTATTTGTCCTGCGAGTTCTTGTGAACGAGGTATACCAGGCCGCCCAGGAACACGATCGGAGCGATCATGCCCTTATAGAGAGTATGCTGGATGGTCTCCGAACGCTGGGCTATGGGCGCCGGGTCGAGCGCCGGGAGCCCGACCTTGTCGAAGGGGACCCCCGCAAGTATCAGCACCTGGGTGCCGCCGCCGTCCTGCTCGCCGTAGACTTTAGGAATATAAGGCGTCACGAGCCGTTCCGTCTTCTCCTTGCCGTCAACCCGCACGACAGGGTATGTCCGGTACTCACCCGGTTTATAGGTCAGCCGCTTCTTCGCTTCCGCAAGCAGATCTTCAACCCTGCCGTAGATGTTTGCGCCTGTCGGGCAGAACTCGGCGCACGCCGCAATCTGTCCTTTTTCCAGGCGATGCGAGCAGAGCTGGCATTTCCGGATCACCGGGAATGCCTTATCGAACTCGTACTTGGGAACATTGAAGGGACAGGCGATCTGGCAATACCGGCATCCGATGCAGGCGTTTTTATTATAGGAAACAACGCCGTGTTTTTCGTCCTTCGTCAGGGCTGATACGGGACAGGCCGACACGCAGGCCGGGTCCACACAGTGCATGCACTGCCGCTTGATATACGCATGACCGTCCTTTTCACGGTCCTTGACCTCGCCCGTGCCGTCCTTATAGAGCTTGATAATGTTCAACGTCTTCGCGTCATCGTCGAGAGGATTGTCCCAGAGCTTGTCGCTCGAGGTAAAGCTCGGGGGCATTTCGTTGTATTGCTTGCACGCGGACACACAGGCCTTGCATCCGGTACAGACCGTGGAATCGTACAGCATGCCCACGGCCTCCTTGATGCGGGCTTTCCCTTCACGGGCGTGGACCGGTCCGGCTCCGGCCGTCAGCAGCGCTCCTCCTGCCGATGCTACCTTGAAAAAATCTCGTCTATTGATCTCCATAGGTCAGTTCTCCCCGTGGCCTTATTTCTTCTCTTCGTCTTTTTCTTCAAGTTTCTTCGCGACCGAGTTCACTGCGGCAAAGGCCGCACCCGCTGCGGCGGCTGCGACCGCCACTCCGCCGAGAGTGGCGCCTATGCCCGCGCCCTGCGACTCGACGACGTGGGGATAGGTATCCGGCGGCGTGACCAGATGCAGGCTTGCCTTGCTGAAGAGCGGTTTATGGAAGCCCACTCCGGCTTCGGAACAGCCGAAGCAGGGATGCCCCGTGCCGACCGGCCACGTACCGGCGCCCGTATCACCGAACAAAACCGAGGGGCAGTTATTATACGTTTCTGGCCCCTTGCAGCCGAGCTTATAGAGACAATATCCCTTGCGATGGTTGTCGTCTCCGAATTCCGTGGCGAAGCGGCCCGCGTCGAAATGCGGCCTGCGTTCGCAGTTCTCATGGATGAGCCTGCCATAGGCAAATTTCGGCCTGTTCTGACTGTCGAGCTCGGGCAGTTTATTAAAGGTGAGAAAATAGAGAACCGTGGACAGAAAATTATAGGGGTTGGGCGGGCATCCCGGTATATTCACGACCGGCTTATCCTTCAGGATTTTATGTAACGCCGTGGCCTCCGTAGGATTGGGGTCTGCAGAGGGTATGCCACCCCAGGAAGCGCAGGAACCGATGGCAATCACCGCGGCTGCCTGCGCTGCGGTCTCCCGTACTATTTCGAGGATCGGTCTGCCGGCGACCATGCAATAGATGCCGCCGTCCTTGACGGGAATGGCGCCGTCCACGACAAGGATAAACTTCCCCTTGTTCGCTTTCATGGACGCTTCTTTTGCTTCTTCTGCGAGATGTCCTGAGGGAGTGCTTAGGGTTTCGTGATAGTCGAGAGAAATAAGATCGAGGATGAGATGTTCGAGAGACGGGTGGGTCGCTCGGAGCAGCGTTTCCGGACAACCGGTACACGCTTGAGCGGACAGCCAGATGACTGGTGGACGTTTCGGGTTTACGAGCGCCTCAGCGATCCGGGCGCCCGCACCCATTGGCAGCCCCATGCTGACTGCCATAATACTGCAATACTTCATAAAATCCCTGCGTGATACACCGCCAATCTGCTTATTGAAGGAATCGAAATCTTTGTTCTTCATACTACCCCCTCGATAGATTAATATTTCAACAATATTGAGGATTTACGCGTATATTCCAGAAAATCGGGAAAATTGAAGAACGCAAATAAGATATATTATGATTAAGATAAGGTTATTTTATAGCAAAGAAATATTAGAATGTCAATTTTTTTTGTGTAAAAAAGTCAGTTACGCACGCTAATCAATATAAAGTCATAATAATGACACTATGTGGTAGTTTGGCAATTATTATGCTGTAGAACATGTTTTTGCAGCGCCTGTCCTCTCGATGGACGTTGTTCTCATTGCAGAGAGAATTTTCACTCAGGGAATGAGGGCACTACTTCAAACGGGCAAGATAATCTGCCAGGGCATTGATGTCTTGTTCCGGGAGGTTGCCGAAGGACGGCATATTCGTATTCGGATTATTCGCTTTGGGATTCTTGATCTGCTGAATGATATATTCACGGGACCGCCTGTTGCCGACTGTGGTCAGATTAGGACCTGCGCTTCCCCCCTTTCCCTTGATCATATGGCATTCCGGACACCGGTTGCTCGCAAAGACCTTTGCACCTTTTGAGTACATTTCACATCCCGAGACGGCAAGAAACGATCCAAGCAGGACGAAAAGGCAGGCGGAATACATCTTTTGACGCATAGCTGCCGACCTCACAGAAACAAAGAATGATGATTTCATAAAAAGTCGTCATTCCCGCTTGCCTGCACCCAGCGCCTACGAGTGCCTTTTTGCGCGAGTGCAGGGCGTCGGGAATCGTAGTGCCGCATAATGCACTCAAAAAGAAGGATTCCGGACAAGCCGGAATGACACCGTAGAGGCTATCCCCGACTTTTTACGAGTTCATATAGAATGAGTTGCCTGCAAAAAATACAATCACATTACTTCGCAAACAGCGTACGGAACGCCGTTAATAGTACGGTGCCATGTCCTGCTTATTTGTCAAAAGTTTTTAGAATATACTCGGCGACCTCGTTGGCTTCTTTATTCGGAATGACTTTTTCTCCGAATTTCGTCATCCCGGGGCCGGGATTCCTCATAACCCTGACAATATCCGCCGCGGTTTTTATATTATTCACCTCAAGTTTTTTCTTGTGGAGCGTTTTCACCGGATTGACGATATTGCCGCCGTCGGGATGGCAGATGGCGCAAAGCTCTTTGAACTTCGCTTCGCCGGGGATCTTCGACGGAGTCTTTTCCGCCCGCGCCGTAACGACGCTGCCACAGATGCCGACTGCGACTACAAGCCACAAAATCTTCTTCTTCATAATTGATGTCTCTCCTTTGTTAAGATTGATTGCTGCCGGTGTCGGTCCGCCAGCGTACCGGCCAAGCGTATGCGACATATCCTGATTATAGCGAAAAAATAAAATATTACAAGAAAACATCAGGCGACGAACGGCAATAGCAAGAGGAGAGGGAATGATATAGAATATCCCTATGAAGAGGGATTATCCCCTGATCACGCTGCTTTTCTGCGCTTCGGCAGCGAGTCTGGCCTTCGAGATCACGCTGCTTCGGATCTTCTCGATCACGCTGTGGTACCATTTTGCCTTCATGGTCATCAGCATTGCCATGCTGGGCATCGGCGCAAGCGG
>JAXIPA010000231.1:0-29322 GCA_045403145.1 Nitrospirota bacterium
ATAATCCGCGCCGAGCGCTTCGGTCCGTTCAAGGTCGATCACGAACTGTTCAATCGACCGCTCGTAGAGCTCGGGACGATGGGACGCGAGGTTGATTAGATAGTTTGTATGGACGAAGACCGGCCCGATGTCCCATTTCTCGCGGAGTTTCCTGAACCCGGCGACGTCTTCGGCATCCAGCGGCTTCACGGTCCAGCCGCGCGGGTTCCGGCTGAAGATCTGCATGCAGGTGCAGCCTAGCTCGAAGGCCCGCTGGACGGAGAGGGAGAAACCGCCGGAGATGGAAACATGGAACCCGAGTCTCATAGAATCCTTTTTGTTGCCACAGAGGACACAGAGATCACAGAGAAACGTCCGTCATTCCTGCGAAAGCAGGAATCCAGAGGTTTTGTATCACTTCCAGCACATACAGTACTGGAACATCCTCACTCAATCATTTTATTAAACGCTTCCTCATTGATTATTTTTATACCATGTCTGTTTGCTGCACCAAGTTTATTTCCGCTGGGTTTTTCCCCGGCTAAAACATAATTAGTTTTCTTCGACACCGATCCTGACGCATGACCGCCAAGCCGTTCTATGAGCGCCTCTACCTCATCCCGTGGTTTGGAGAGTGTGCCGGTTACAACAATCGTCAAGCCGTCGAGTGGTCCTTTTTCTTTCTTCGTACCGGCTTCATAATCAGGATTGGTTATCTTCAATCCGAACTTTCTCAACTCATCGAGCGTATGAAGATTTTCTTTCTCGTTGAAGAAGCCGGATATCGATTCGGCAAGCTTCTCGCCCATCTGTTTGATCTCCATGATGCGCTCGGGCTTCACGTGATAGAGGTCCTCGATTTTCTCGAAGTTTTTTGCAAGAAGTTTAGCCGCATATTCCCCCACGTGGACGATGCCGAGGGCGTAGAGAAAACGGGAGAGCGTGGTGTTTTTACTCTTCTCGATTGCGTCGATCAAATTCTGAGCCGACTTCTCCGCGAACCGGGGGAGGTCGAGCAACTGTTCTTTCTTGAGTTTATAGAGATCAATAAAATGCTTAATCAGTCCCTGATTATACAGCAACTCCACGCTCTTCCCGCCGAGCCCTTCAATGTCCATGGCGCCGCGGGACGCATAGTGGTAAATGCGCTCGAGCACCTGGGCCGCGCAGTTCAGACCGATGCACCGGAACGCGACCTCGCCTTCTTCGCGCACGACGTTGGAACTGCAGACCGGGCAGCGACCGGGGGGAGGGAACTTCCGTTCATTACCAATGCGCTTTTCCGTAACGACCGTCACCACATGCGGTATCACGTCCCCTGCCCGCTCCACGACCACCGTATCGCCGATGCGGATGTCCTTGCGCTCGATTTCGTCCCAATTGTGGAGCGTGGAGCGAGATACGGTGACCCCGCCGATCCGGACCGGTTTGAGCAGCGCAATCGGCGTTATCGCTCCGGTCCTGCCAACGCTCGCTATGATGTCCTCGATGACCGTCGTTCCCTGGTGCGCGGGAAACTTGTACGCGATAGCCCAGCGCGGCTCGCGGGTCTTGTACCCCAGTTCCTTCTGGAGCTTGAAATCGTTCACCTTGATGACGGCCCCGTCCGTTTCAAAGGGAAACGTCGGCCTGCTTTCCTCTATCTTCTTGATGGCATCAACAACCTCATCGTGGCCCCTGACGATCGTGAATGCCCGCGGCGTCGGAAAATGAGCCCTCCTGAGCCAGCCCATGAATTCCGCCTGGCTCTTGAACTCTATCCCTTTCGTCGCTCCCAAGCCATAGCAGGCCATGTGGAGTTTTCTCTTTTCCGTTATTGAAGAGTCGAGCTGACGCACGGCTCCTGCGGCGGCGTTTCGGGGATTGGCGAAGAGCGGTTCTTCATTCTTCTCGCGTTCCCTGTTCAGCTTCTCGAACTCGTCGATGTCCATATACACTTCGCCGCGGACGTCGATCTCGTCGGGAATATCTGCTCCTGCAAGCTTTATCGGGATCGCCTTGATGGTCTTGACGTTCGTCGTTACGTCTTCGCCTTCGAACCCGTCTCCACGTGTTGCTGCCCTGACAAGACGACCATCCTTGTAGGTCAACTCCATGGCAAGACCGTCGTACTTCGGCTCTACGGTATACTCGATCTCTTTGTCGGATTTGAGGAACCTCTTCACCCGCTGGTCGAATTCCCGTACCTCTTCGGGCGAGAAGGCATTGCCCAGGGAAAGCATGGGTTCCGCGTGCCTAACTTTTTCGAATTTTTCGAGCGGCGGCGCGCCGACACGCTGGGTGGGCGATCCGGGAAGGACGTAATGGTATTTCTCCTCAAGTTCCTGCAGCCGCCTGAACAGCCGGTCATACTCTCCGTCGGAGATGACGGGAGCGTCGAGCACGTAATACCGGTAATTGTGTTCGTCGATCTCCGCGATGAGCTTATCGATTTCTGTTTTGACGTCGGCGGGTATTTTTTCCATGATGATTTAACGCAGGGTTGTCCCGACAGCTGTACTATGAACCCTGAACTTTGAACTCGGAATTATCTCAGTTATCGCCCTTGTCCTCCAGCTGATAATCCTTGATCTTCGTCAGGAGCGTCTTGCAGCGCATTCATACCGGGCAGCATTCAACGATGATCTGCGGGATATTCCGATAGTGGCCGTCCGTTGCAATCAGTTTAAGGCCGTGCTGCATCGCCGTGGCCGCGATCCAAAGATCATTGGTGGGGACCGGCGTCCCCCTTTCCCACAGATAATTAATGATGACGGCGTAACGCTCCGAGGTCTCTTCATCGATGCCGGCAACCTGCACGCGCGGCGATGCGAGGAACTCCTTCAGGATTTCCCGGTTCTTCTTTTCCTTGCCGCCGTATGCGAAGCCTGCCAGCAGTTCACCGAGCACGACCGGATTCAGATATAGTTCCTCCGCTTCCTGAACAGCGCGCTTGATGTCCTCATTTCCCCGCAAGAGGGCCGAGTAAGCAGACGTATCGAGCATCACCTTGATTTTTTCCATAGCTCCGCGTCCACTTTCCGCTGGGTCTTCAGACTCTTGTCGAAGACGGCCGCCTCCTCCCGCGACCAGAGGCCGGCCAGGTGGTCAAGATCATGGTAGAGGGTTTTTTTCTTCTTTTCCGGCGCCTGTCCGCCCACGGCCCGCTCCAGGAGCGAAATGATGGCTTTGTTCAGGCTCACGCCCTTGCGTTCGGCCTCTTTCTTGACCGTTTTTTTCACGTTTTCGGGAACGCCTCGCAGGGTTATCTGTTTCATCTCCTCGCCTCCGCATGACTCACTCACGAGTCATGATGACTCTATTATTGCAGCGTTATTGATGAAAGTCAACTGTTATTGCCAATGGTCAAAGGGCGCGGGACGGAGGCGAGAACTGACATCAAAGGCGCGACTTCTTACGAGAGCATCAATGGTGAGCACGGAACCCTGAACTTTGAACTCGGAACTATCTCAGTTATCGCCTTTGTCCTCCAGCTGATAATCCTTGATTTTCGTCAGGAGCGTCTTGTAGCTCACCTGCAGGATTTCCGCGGCCCGGCTCTTGTTCCCGCCTGTTTGTTTGAGCACCTGCCTGATGCGCCGGGACTCGGCAATGCGCGTCGCCGCGGCCGCAACGTCCTGAAGCGGGCCTCCCATCGGCACGTGTTCCGCGAGGACGTCGAGGATGTTCGCCTCGCTGATGCCGAGGTCCTCAGCCCGGATCACGCCGCCGTCCGCGTAGATCACCGCCCGCTCGATCACGTTTTCGAGCTCGCGCACATTCCCCTTCCACGGCGATTTCAT
This sequence comes from Nitrospirota bacterium, assembly GCA_045403145.1. Classification (GTDB taxonomy): domain Bacteria; phylum Nitrospirota; class UBA9217; order UBA9217; family UBA9217; genus JAJYKN01. The sequence goes on from JAXIPA010000231.1 coordinate 3,762, forward strand.
CAGGATGTCCATGGCTTCGTCCGAGATGGTGAGCGGGCCCTTCCGCACTTCAGCGGAAAACTTGTTCAGAAAGTTCTGCGCAAGCAGGGGGATGTCGTCGCGGCGTTCCCTGAGGGGGGGGATGGTGATGGGAAAGACATTGAGCCGGTAAAAAAGGTCGTCGCGGAACAGCTTCGAGGCGACCGCTTTTTCGATGTCCTTGTTCGTGGCCGCAACCACGCGCACATCGATCTTGATCGGCTTGCCGCCGCCCACCCGTTCGATCACCTGTTCCTGCAGAACGCGGAGCACTTTGGCCTGAAGCGCCAGGTCCATGTCCCCGATCTCGTCGAGAAACACCGTGCCCTTGTCGGCGAGTTCGAGTTTGCCGAACTTGCGCGCGTCGGCTCCGGTGAATGCCCCTTTCTCGTATCCGAAAAGCTCGCTTTCGAGCAGTTCCCGGGGGATCGCCGCGGAGTTGATGGCGATGAACGGCGCATCCTTGCGGCCGCTCAAATAATGAATGGCGCGCGCGAAGAGTTCCTTGCCGGTGCCGCTCTCGCCATGGATGAGCACGGTGGCGTTGGTGGGCGCGACCTTCTGGATCTTGGCGCTGACCTCCTGCATCCGGCCGCTCTTGCCGATGATCTTCGGCAGGCCGATCTTCTCGGCAAACTCCTCCTTGAGCAGGATGTTCTCAGTGGCTATGCGGCTGGCGTTGAGCGCCCTGTTGATCAGTACGAGCAAGTGGTCGGTGTCGAAGGGCTTGGTCAGGAAATCATAGGCCCCTTCTTTCACGGCCTTGACCGCGGTTTCAATCGTGCCGAAGGCGGTCATCACGATGACGGGGAGAAGCGGGTTCTCCTGCCTCACGGCCTTGAGCACCTCGAAGCCGTCCTTTTTCGGCAGTTTGAGGTCCGTGAGGACCAGCCCGATCCGCTCGTCGGAGAGTTTCCTGACGCCTTCCGCGCCGTCCCTGGCGGGGATCACCTGATATCCTTCGCCTTCCAGTGTCTGTTTCAGCATGTCGAGCATGCTTTCTTTGTCTTCGATGACTAATATGGTATCCATAGATTATTGTGCCGCCGGCAAAAAACCCTATCCTCTCGGCAGTATCACGGTGAACGCCGTTCCCTTTCCTTCGGCGCTTGCGACCTCGATCCTTCCGCCGTGGGAGGTGACGATCTTGTGCACCAACGCCAGCCCCATCCCCACCCCGGTGTCCTTGGTCGTAAAAAATGGAAGGAAAATTCTTTTCAGCTTGTCCGAGGGAATGCCCGTGCCCATATCGCGTATCACCACCTTGAGCTCCCGGTTCGCGCTTGCCTCGATCGTGACCGTCCCGCCGGAAGGCATGGCCTCGATTGCATTCTGGATCAGATTGGTAAAAGCCTGCCTCATGAGGACTTCGTCAACGGACGCCTTGATCTCGTCCAGTTTCAGGACCGTAGCGATCCTCCCCTCCCCACCCGAGGCCTGCAGCGCATTCGCGAGACAGCCTTCCAGGAGGTCTTTGATGTTCACGTTCACCCGGTTGAGCGAGGCGGGACGCGCAAAGGTCAAAAGGTCGCCGATGATCCGGTTCATGCCGCCGATCTCCGCCGTAATGCTCCGGATGGTTTCCTGACCCGCCGGATCAGCTTTTTTCGAAAGAAGGTTGAGGTAACCGGAGATCACCGCCATGGGGTTGCGGAGTTCGTGGGCTATGCCCGCCGACATCTCCCCGAGCGCGGTGAGCCGCTCACGAAGCTCCATCTGCTCCTGCAGGCGCTTCACTTCCGTGAGGTCCGTAAAGGACAGGATGGCGCCGATCGCCGAGCCGTGGCGGTCGGTGAGCACCGCGGTGTTGTACCCGAGCCAGAGACGGCCGCCGGCACGGTCGAGCATCGCCTCCATGCGAGCTGAAGGGACATCGCGTTCGAGCGTGTCGTGGACTGCCCTGGTGATGTCCCCCTCGTCAAAAAGGTCCTTGCAGTTCTTTCCAACGGCCTTCTCCCGGTCAATGCAGAGCGTTTCCTCGGCGGCGCGGTTGATCGTCGTCAGACGGCACTGGACATCAAAGGTCATCACGCCGCTCGTTACGCACTGGAGAATGTTCTCATTGTGGCTTTCGACGTTTTCCGCGCGCTGCTCCGCGAGTGCCTTGAGCCGCTCAAGTTCCTTCTCCTTTTCCTTGAGTTGTTTGGTTACTTCATGGAACGCGCTGATGATGAACGACGTGTCCGAGGTCTTTTCCGGCTCCTCTTTCCGGAGGCCGAGTTCGACGCGAAACCGGCGCGCGACGCTCCAGAGCAGCAGAGCGGCGATCACGACGATCAGGACAGCGGAAAACAGTATGTACAGGGTCTGGACGCTCATATGCGGATCAGGCCGAGATACCACGCTATGATATCAGTGCCGTAGAAGGTTGCCGCTACGGCTCCGGCGGCGAGAAACGGCCCGAAAGGGATGACCTTCTCCATTTTATGCCGTTTGAGGACGATCAGAAGGATGCCGACGACGGACCCCGCCAGGGCGCCGAGCATAATGGTGAGCAGCGCGCCTTTCCACCCGAGGAAGCTCCCGACCATGCCCATGAGCTTTACGTCTCCGCCGCCCATGGCTTCGACGTGCCGAAGCTTCTCCCAGATCCATCCGATGGCGAAAAGCGGAGCGCCTCCCAGAAAGAGCCCGATAAGAGAATTGAGGAACGCAGTGAGATACGGCCCGGTGTGGGGCAGCAGGCTCCCGAGGTGAAACGGCAGCGGGTCGGTGAGCGGGTACATAAAGAACGGCGCGAGCGACAAACCGACGAGCATCCCCGGCAGGGTAATAACGTCCGGGATGATCTGATGGTCGTAGTCGATAAAGGTGACGACGATCAGAGCGGAGCAGAGCGCCATGACGAGCAGCGCTTCTCCGCCGAAGCCTAACTCCCGGATGATCCAGACAGAGAACAGCCCGTTCATGAGTTCGACGGCCGGGTACCGCCACGAAATGGGTTCACCGCATCTTCTGCACCTGCCGCGCAGCATGAGGAAACTGATGATCGGGATGTTGTCATAAAACCTGATCGACTCTTTGCAGCGGGGGCAATGGGAGGGAGGTTTTGCAATGGAACGGCCGCGCGGCAGCCGTACGATGCAAACGTTTAAAAAACTTCCGATGACGAGACCGAAAATCAGGGCCGCGGCTGTTGTCATGCGAGGGAATCCTCCGCCTGCTTCGCCGTGGCCTTGAAATCCACCTGGACATTCTGCATTTCCGCCTTCAGCTCCCCGATTTCCTGTTCGCGGTCCGCCAGCCCGTCCATCGCCTTAACGATTTCGTCGTCCTTGAGCAGCTGCTCCGTTGCCTTCGGCAGCGTCTCCTGCTTTTGGAGGTCAACAATTCTCCGGCCGATCGACCGGTGCAGGCCGTCGATCCTGGCCTGCACTTCATCGATCCGGATCCGCAGCCGGACAAGGGCGAGTTCCACTTTCACCCGCTCCGACAAGGTGCCCGCCGCGGCCGCGATCTTCTTGTTCCCTTTCTGCATGTTCTGGATCGCTTTTTCCCAGATCGTCATCAACATGACCTCGAATCTTTCTAACCACGGATGACCACAGATGAACACGGATTATACAATAATTACGAACATCACCTTCAACCTTCGTTATCCGTGGAAATCTGCCTGTGCCCGCGTTGTTAGCAACAGCAGGGTATTAATAGCCGTGGATCAAATATTGATGCTACTGTATCAGAATACTCCGCAAATATCAACCGACACTGATGAGCCCGAGCCTGCCCTGCCACTTCCTTCGCAGCAGATCGCGGAGCTGGGGGTAATGCGCAAGATGCGGGTCCTGCCGCAGCAGGTCGAAGGCATCGGTCCGGGCCTTCTCGAGAAGGTCAGCATCGCGGATGATGTTCGCCGCGCGCAGGTCCGGCAGGCCGGACTGGCGCGTGCCGAAGAACTCGCCCGGTCCGCGCATGCGCAGGTCCTCCTCGGCGATCCTGAACCCGTCGTTCGTGCGGCTGAAGGCGGTCAGCCGCTCCCGCGCTTCCTCTGCGAACATCCGGGGGCCCATCAAAATGCAGTAAGACTGATGACCGCCGCGGCCGACCCTTCCCCGCAGCTGATGGAGCTGGGCCAGACCGAAGCGCTCGGGATGTTCGATGACCATGACCGTCGCGTTCGGCACGTCCACGCCGACCTCTATCACCGTGGTCGAGACGGCAATCCGCGTTTCGCCGGCCCTGAATGACGCCATGACCGATTCCTTCTCGCCGGCCTTCATCCTGCCGTGCAGCAGGCCGACCTTCCAGTTCGGAAAGATGTCCTTCTGAAGATGGGCCGCCATTTCGGTCGCCGCCTTGAGATCGCTCTTCTCCGTCTCCTCGACGAGCGGATAGACCACATACGCCTGGCGGCCTTTCCTGAGTTCGCTGTCCATGAACTGGTACGCCTCTTGCCGCCTGCTTTCAAAATAGAGCCGCGTTACGACCGGACTCCTGCCCGCGGGCATCTCATCGATCACGGACACGTCGAGGTCTCCATAGACGGTGAGCGCAAGCGTGCGCGGGATGGGCGTCGCGGTCATGACCAGCACGTCGGGTTCATACCCCTTGGAGGTAAGCGTGGAACGCTGCATCACCCCGAACCGGTGCTGCTCGTCGATGACGGCCAGGCCGAGGTGCCTGAACTTTACCTGCGCTTCGATGAGCGCGTGGGTGCCGACCACGATCTGCGCTGCGCCGGTCTCGATCTCCGCCAGAATGGCTTCCTTTTCTTTCTTTCTGCGGCCGCCCGTCAGTGAGCGTACCGTTATACCCAGCGGCTGCGTCATACAGCTCATATTTTTATAGTGCTGCTCGGCAAGGAGTTCCGTCGGCGCCATGACGCAGGCCTGGTAACCGTTCTCCACGGCCAGGAGCGAGGCAATCAGGGCGACAACCGTCTTGCCGCAGCCAACGTCTCCCTGGACAAGCCTGTTCATGGGGCGCTCGGCTGTCATGTCCTTTTTGATCTCCGCAATCACCCGCTCCTGCGCACGGGTCAGCGTGAAGGGAATCTGTTTCCTGAGTTCCGATTCGAGCCTGTCGAGCGGCTGAAACCGGATCCCCTTCTTTTCGTCGGACAGCCCGCGTTTTCTGATTGCAAGCCCAAGCTCAAGCACGAAGAGCTCCTCGAAGGAGAGTCTGCGGTGGGCGGCGCTCATGCCGCGGTTCAACACGGCGATGTCCTTCTCACGCGTGGGGAAATGGACCTCGAACAAAGCTTCCGGGACGGGCATCAACGCATGCTTTTTAACGATCTCATCCGGCAGCAGCTCCTGCACCGCGCCGCCGCAGGACTCCAGTATGGCTTTAATAATGCTCCGGAGATAACGCACGGAAAGCCCGGCGGTGGTCCGGTAGATCGGCACGGTCCTTCCCGTATGGATCAGATTGTCGGCCTCGTCGTCATTCATGATCTCGTAATCGGGATTATCGATCTGCGGCAGGCCGCCCTTGTAAGTGTTCGCCTTCACGGTCCCGGAGAGGATGACCTTCTGGCCCGGTTTGAACATCTTTTGCATGAATGGCTGGTTGAACCAGGAACCCACGAGCATTCCGCTCTTGTCCGTTATCAGGAGTTCGAATATCTTTACCCGCTGCCGTTTGGTCTGGACGACTTCTGCGGAAACGACCTCCCCCGAGACCGTTTCGTAGGAGCCGAAAGAAAGCCTGCCGATCTTTTTGAGGTTCCCCCGGTCCTCGTACCGCCAGGGGAAATAGGAGAGCGCGTCCTCCACCGTCGCGACGCCGAGTTTCCGGAGCGTCTCCGCGCGTTTCGGACCGATGCCTTTGCAGTATTGAATGGGGGTGTCGAGCTTGAGAGCCGGGGTGGACGATGGACTCATCAACTCCCTCTCCCCTTGAGGGAGAGGGCCGGGGTGAGGGGGGAAATATCCGGACTGCTGACTGCTTATATCCGGACCGTGCGCCAGAGAATCGATCAGGACCGCTGCTTTGAGGATGCGTTCCCGTTTCTGCTCGGAAGAAAGGCCGTCAAACCCGGAGAAGAGCCTTTCTATCTCGGGTATCTCCCGCCGTTCTTTCGCGACACGGTTCAGTTCCCTGATCTGTGTCTTGATGAAGGGTTCAATGTCCGTGAGGCTCTTGAGGTGGGCAAAATCGTCCCGCGCCGCAAAGGAAAGCGGTTTTCTGATCCTCTCGATGATGGCCTTGAACTCGTCCATAGAAATTGCCACGACAATATTAGAATATTTTTAAGGGATTGTCGAGGAAAAGTGAAGCAGAAAGTTTGATTTGCCGCGGATTGCCCACGGGCGGCCGAAAGAGCGAGAGAACGTGCATGCCTGCCGGTAAAAGGCGAAGTTCCCAGGTTTTATTTCTTCCAGTTTTACATTATTTACTTTCTGTGCTAATATGTAATCCAGCAGCGATCGTCAAACCAAAAAAACCTGGATGATGATGCTCATCTACCGGTCCCGCAAAAAAACCGAAACCATAAGCGGCAAAAAATTGTCTTTCCTTTTTACTATCCATATCGCAGGTCTAAGGAGGATTTATGAAAAGGTCATTACTCATCGCGTTGCTGGTCTTCGCCGTCGCAGGGGTAACCATGGCCCAGACGGGCGTAAAAAAGAAACGACCACTGCCCTACGATTACGGAAAGATCGTCCTGAACAACTCCTCGGAAAAAGCGGGATTTGCCCCCGTAGTATTCGACCACTGGCTTCACCGCTCGAAATTCACCTGCAGGCTCTGCCACGTGGACATCGCATTCGCCATGAAGGCCGGTACCACCGGCATCAAGGCAGCGGACAATATGAACGGCTACTACTGCGGCACCTGCCATAACGGAAAATTGATCATCCAGGAGGAAAAGGTCTTTGATTCATGCTCAAAAAAAATACCGCCCGATGATATCAAAAAATGCGAACGATGCCATTCCCGCGGCAAAAGCGGCACACGAAAATATGACTTTGCGAAATACACCGAGCGGTTTCCAAAACAGCGGTTTGGAAACGGGATAGACTGGGAAAAGGCCGAGGCGGACGGTTACATAAAATTAATAGATTTTCTCGAAGGGGTGTCCATCAACCGGCCGAAACTTGCCGTTCAGAAAGATTTTGCCCTTACCGCGAAGGTGGAAGGGCTGCCGGAAATCATCTTTTCCCACCAAAAACATACGGTGTGGAACGGCTGCGAACTTTGCCATCCCGAGATATTCATCGGCGTGAAAAAGGGAACAACAAAGTATTCCATGGTCGAAATCTACGAGGGGAAATACTGCGGCGTGTGCCACACGACGGTGGCGTTTCCGCTGCTTGACTGCCAGAGATGCCATAAAAAACCGGTTGGATAAGAACAACTGATGCGTCCGGGGGGTTCATGAAAATGCGCAACATCACAATAGTGGTCCTGACAGCGGCGATCTCTCTCTCGCTCCCCTTCCTAAGCGCCGGACCGGGCATGTCCTACCTTGGGGGGGTGGCCTATGCCCAGGGTGACTGGAAAACGGAGTTCGAGGCGGTCTGCGCCAGGACCCAGGAGGCCGGCGAGATGACGGCCGATGAGCTGAAAAAAATTATCGACCGGTGTGACAGGCTCATGCCGCGCATCGAGAAACTTGATGAAACGCAGAAAAAGGTCTACCGGAGAAGGCTTCAGATGTGCAGGGAACTCTATGCATTCATGCTCGAATCCAAGGAGACAAAGTAAACTATGCGGCGTTTGAAGGCATTGTGCCTGGCCCTGGCAATCCTCGTCGCCGCCGATATGGCGCATGCGTGGGACCGACGAAAACCGTCCAACTACGGCAGCGTGACGATCCGCAACTTTTCCAGCCGCGCGGGGCTTGCGCCGGTGCGGTTCGATCACTGGCTCCACCGGTCTTTTTATACCTGCAGACTCTGCCATGTGGATATCGGCTTCGCCATGGAGGCAAACGCCACCGGGATAACCGCCGATACGAACATGAAGGGGTTCTACTGCGGGTCATGCCATGACGGGAAAAGGCTCCGCGACGGGAAAAAAATCTTCGCATCCTGCGCGTCGAACCCGGCGCCCGGGGAGAGCGCACGCTGCGATCGGTGCCATTCGGTGGGGAAGAACGTTAAAAAGGAATATGACTATGTGTCATTCACCGAGAAACTCCCGAAAAACAGTTTGGGGAACCTCGTCGAGTGGGAAGAAGCCGAATCCCGCGGGCTTATCCATCCGATTGATCACCTTCCCGGGGTTTCCATGAAGCGTCAACCATTGGACCCGCAGAAGGACTTTGCCATCACCTCAAGGAGCAGTTGGATGCCGGACATCATCTTCTCTCACAAGAAGCATGTCCTGTGGAACGGCTGCGAGGTCTGTCATCCCGATATATTTCCGAGTGTCAAGAAGGGCACGGTAAAATATTCAATGCTGGAGATATCGGGTGGCCAGTACTGCGGTCTGTGCCACGACCGCGTTGCTTTTCCCCTGAACAATTGTGAAAAGTGTCATGCAAAGCCGATCCAGTAAAAGCCGCCGGTGCTATAGAACCTTTCGATTTCATCAAGATCGCCGCTCGAAACCCTCCCTAACCCAGACAAGCCGGAAGAAAAATTTCGGAAAAACACGACGAATTCAAAAATCACTCTCTTAGCCGCAAAGAGGCACAAAAACACCGGTGATTTCAGCTTCTTTTGCGTTTCTTGCGCTTTTTTGCGGCAAATATTTTGATTCTCCCGCCGTCGTTACTCATACCGCAGCGCGTCGATGGGATTGAGGAGAGAAGCTTTGTAGGCGGGATAAAACCCGAAGAAGATCCCGATGAAACCCGAGAAGCCGAACGCCAGCACGATCGAAAGCGCCGAAACCACGATGGGCCAGTCCAGGGTTGCTGACAGGACCAGCGAGGTGCCTATCCCGGCGAGCGTGCCGATGACGCCGCCGATCAGGGACAGCGTGAGCGCCTCGATGATGAACTGGAGCCGGATGTCCCAGGTCTTGGCGCCGATCGCCATTCGGACGCCGATCTCGCGGGTGCGCTCGGTGACGCTTACCAGCATGATGTTCATGATCCCGATCCCGCCGACCAGGAGCGACACGGACGCAATGGCCCCCAGGAGCAGGGTCATGACCCGCGTGGCCTGCTCCCTGGCCTCCATCATCTGGGTGAGGTTCCTCACCGTAAAGTCGTCGTCCTGTTTCAGGCCGATACGGTGACGCTGCCTCAGCAGTTCCGTCACCTGTCTCTGGGCATCGGGCAGGTCTTCCGCGCTCCTCGCCTTGACCATGATGATCCTCACCATGCCCGGAAACTGGGTCCCGAAAATTCGTTTCTGGGCCGTGGTCACCGGAATGAGGATCGTATCGTCCTGGTCCTGCCCTTGGGCCGTCTGCCCCTTGGGCGCAAGAACGCCGGTCACGATAAAGGGAACGTTTTTTATCCTGATCGTCTGACCGATCGGGTTTTGATCGCCGAACAGGTTTTCCACCACCGTCCAGCCGAGGAGGGCGACCTTCGCCGCGCTCTTCACGTCCTGCTGGGTGAAAGGCCTGCCCGTGGAAATTTGCCATTCCCTGACCGTCAACATGCCCGGCGTCGTACCCAGTATCCCGGTGGACCAGTTCAGGTGTCCGGACACGACCTGCGCCACGCCTCCGAGGGTTGGGGCCACCTCCGATACCGCGGGGCACTCCCTCGTAATGGCCTCGGCGTCCGCGAGGGAAAGCGTCGGCTGCGAGCCTGCCCCCATGCGGACGCCCCCGGATGTTGTGGCGCCCGGCAGGACCATGAGGAGGTTGCTTCCCATGCTCGCTATCTGCTCGGATATCTGCCTGCTCGCGCCGGAGCCCACGGCGATCATGGCTATCACGGCGCCGACGCCGATGATGATCCCGAGCATGGTGAGGCCGGAGCGCATCTTGTTCACCCGGAGGGCGCGTAGAGATATCTTAAATGTCGAAGGAATGTTGATCATGGTGAACCTATTGTGGATTGCGGATTTCGGATTGCGGAATAAACGGCAAGAGTAGTAATTTTCGACTCTTTTGTCATAGGAGAACCCTCCTGGGAGCATGCCGCTGATATAAGCATTTGAAGTTATGCGCTGTTATTCCGAAATCCGCAATCCGAAATTATTTAACCGCTTCATCGCTCACAATATGTCCGTCCAGGAACCGGATGGTCCGCTTGCCGAAGGCAGCTATATCCTGCTCATGCGTTACCAGGATGACCGTGATGCTGGACTCCCGGTTCAGTCTCACGAAGAGCTCCATGATCTCGAAGCTCGTTTTCGTGTCGAGGTTGCCCGTGGGCTCGTCCGCGAGGATGATGGGCGCATCGTTCACGAGCGCTCTGGCGATGGCGACCCGCTGCTGCTGGCCGCCCGAGAGCTGGTTCGGATGATGGCCTTCCCTGCCTTCGAGCCCCACGCTGCGGAGGGCCGCCTTCGCCCGCTGGTGCCGCTCCCGGGCCGAAAATCCGTTATACAGCAGGGGAAGTTCCACGTTCTCGAGGGCCGAGGTCCGCGACAGCAGGTTGAACCCCTGAAACACGAAGCCGAGCTTTTTGTTCCTGATCTCGGCAAGTTCATCCCGGGAAAGCCCTCCCGTTTCGACGCCGTCAAGGAGATACCGGCCGTCCGTGGGCGTATCGAGGCATCCGAGAACGTTCATGAACGTCGATTTGCCTGAGCCCGACTGCCCCATGATGGCAACGAACTCGCCTTTTTCGATGGTCGCCGAAATTCCGTCAAGGGCCTTCACCTCGATATCGCCGAGCTGGTACACTTTGCTGAGCCTCTGTGCTTCGATGAGCGCCACGTTAAAACATCCTCGGCCCTGACGGCGTCTGCGGTTTGTTCTTTTTCACAAGCTCGACGATAAGCTGCTGGCCTTCCTTCAGGTCGCCGGACACGATTTCCGAATACAAGCCGTCGCTGATCCCCGGGGTGACGATGACGCGCTTCGGCTTTCCGTTCTCGAGGACCCAGACCGCCGGCCCCTTCCTTTCGGGCGCGCTTGCTCCGGCTGAAGCGCCGGCCGCGGGCCTTTCGGCAAATCGGAACCGCAGGGCCGCATTCGTGACCCTGAGAACAGCGTGTCTCGTCGTGATGATGATCGAGACATTGGCGGTCATCCCCGGCATGAGCTTGAAATCGCGGTTATGCACCCGGATCACGACGTCGTAGGTGACCACGTTCTGCACGGTGATGGGGGCCTGCCTGATCTGCCCTACTTTTCCCCTGAACAAGGTGTCGGGGTAGGCGTCCACGGTGAACTCCACGTCCTGGCCGACTTTGACGAGGCCGATGTCCGACTCGGCCACATTCGTGTTGATCTGCATCTTCGTGAGGTCCTGGGCGATGGTGAACAGAGTGGGCGTCTGGAAGCTCGCGGCAACGGTCTGGCCCACGTCCACGTTCCTCGATATGACCACGCCGTCGACGGGAGACAGGATCTTCGTGTATTCAAGGTTCCGCTCTGCGAAATCGAGAGAAGCCCTGGATTGTTCTATCTGCGCCCTGGCTGAACCCACCTGGGCTTTCGCAGCCTCATAGTTCGTCTCCGCCGTATCCAGATCGCTCCGGGGAACGAGGTTCTTGGAGAACAGCTCCCTGTTGCGCTCGAACGTCCTTTTCGCGTCAACGAGGGCAGTTTCGGATTTGTCCCGGTTTGCCTCGGCGGAAAGCAGGTTCGCCCTGGCCTGCCGCACCTGGGCCTCGAACGTGGAAGGGTCGATCTGCGCGATGACCTGCCCCTTTTTCACGCGGGAGTTAAAATCCACGTAGAGATTCCTGATCGTGCCCGATACCTGGGTCCCGACGAGGACGGTCGTCACCGCATTCACCGTCCCTGTAGCCGTTACCGCCGCCTGGATATCTCCGCGCGTTACGGGTTCGGTCCGGTAAGAAGGGCTGTCGCCCTTGCAGCCGATGATGAGGGCTGCGAGGACGGCGGCGATCAGAATCTTGTGCCCGAAGTACGCCTTCTGTGTCGTATCATTCATAGGATTCCGCCTTTGTCTGCACCTGAAACATCCTCAGCTTTCCCATCCTCCGCTGGAACCTGTCCATGTACAAATATACAACGGGCGTGACATAAAGGGTCAGCGTCTGCGAAAAGAGAAGGCCGCCGACCACGGCAAGGCCGAGGGGGCGGCGTGATTCGGCCCCCGCCCCGAACCCCAGTGCGATGGGAAGCGTGCCGAGCAAGGCCGCCATCGTCGTCATCATGATGGGCCGGAACCGGATCATGCATGCCCTGAAGATTGCGTCCTCGGGGGTAGCGCCCTCTTTCCGCTGGGCATCCAGGGCAAAATCGATCATCATGATGCCGTTTTTCTTGACCAGGCCCACCAGGAGGATCACGCCGACGAACGCATAAACGTTCAGGTCGGACCCGAAGACGAGAAGCGTAACCAGGGCGCCGAAGCCCGCGAAAGGAAGCGCCGAAAGGATCGTAAGCGGATGGATGAAACTTTCGTACAGAATGCCGAGCACGACATAGATCACAAGAGTCGCGGCCAGCAGCAGGATCCCCAGCCCCTCCATGGAAGATTGGAAGGCCTGGGCCGTACCCTGGAGGCTCGTGGTGACGGACGCGGGAAGCGTGTCACGGGCGGCCTTATTCACGGCGTCCACGGCAGTGCCCAGGGAGACCCCCGGCCGGGTGTTGAATGAGAGGGTGACCGCAGGAAGCTGTCCCTGGTGATTCACGGACAAGGGCCCCGCGTTCTGGGAGAGCCTCGATACGGTCCTGAGAGGCACAAGCTGGTTGTTCGACGAACGGAGGTGAAGCAGGGAGAGAGAACCCGGGTCCTGCTGGTATTCCGGCTCCAGTTCCATGATGACCCGGTACTGGTTGTTCGGGGCAAGAATGGTCGATATCTGCTGACCGCTGTAAGCGGCCTGAAGGGCGGTCTCCAACTGCTCCGCGGTAATGCCGAGGGCGGAGGCCTTGTCGCGGTCGATCTCGACGTTGACTTGGGGGTTCTTGATTTCGAGGTCGCTCGTCACGTCCTGGAGGATGGGCAGTTCGCGCATCTTCGCCTCGAGCTTCGGCGCGTTCTCGTAGAGCTCGTCGATATCAGGGCTCTGGAGCGTAATCTGGTAAAGGCTCTTGGTGAGCCTGCCGCCGATGCGGATCGGCGGCGGGTTCTGCAGAAATGCCTGGATGCCGGGAACATGGCCGAGCTTTGGGCGGAGCTGCTGGATAACCTCATCTACGTGAAGCTCGCGCTCGGACCGCGGTTTCAGCCGGATGAACAAACGGCCTTGATTCCCCGAAGTACTTGCTCCGCCGGCTCCGACGCTCGACATAAAGGCATCCACGTTCGGGTCTTTCAGTACGATGCCGGCTATGGCCTGCTGATGCTGTTTCATGGCCTCAAAGGAGGTTCCCTGCGCGGCTTCGGTCGAAATGAAGAGCTGGCCCGTGTCCTCGCTCGGAAGGAAGCCCATCGGCATGAGCTTGAACAGGACCATGGTCGCGATGAGAATGACGCCGGAGATGAGCATCGTGGCCGGACGGTGGCGGAGCACAAAGGTCAGGGTCCGTTCGTAAAAGCCCAGCATGCCTTTGAAGAACCGTTCCGAGGCCTGATATAATTTACCGTGCTGCTCATCGCCGTGGGGCCGCACGAAGCGGCTCGCAAGCATGGGCGTAAGCGTCAGAGACACGAACCCCGATATGAGGATGGACATCCCGATGGTGACGGCGAACTCGTGCAGAAGACGGCCGATGATGCCGCCCATGAAGAAGACGGGGATGAATACGGCCACCAGCGAGATGGTCATGGACAGAATGGTGAACCCGATTTCCCGCGATCCCTTGAGCGCCGCCTCCATGACGGTTTCGCCCTTTTCCACGTGCCGGATGATGTTTTCGAGCATCACGATTGCGTCATCCACTACGAACCCCACGGAGAGCGTCAGCGCCATGAGTGACATATTGTCCATGCTGAAATCGAGGACGTACATGACCGCAAAGGTCCCGACAATGGACATGGGAAGCGCCAGGCTCGGGATGACCGTGGCCGAAAGGTTGCGGAGGAACAAAAAGATGACCAGCACCACAAGGCAGACCGTGAGCACCAGGGTGAACTGAACGTCGTGTACGGAAGCACGAATGGATTGCGACCGGTCGAAGAGGATGTCCAGGTTTACGGCAGCCGGCATCTGTTCGCGAAACGTCGGAATCAGCTCCCTGATGGAGTCCACCACTTCGACCGTGTTCGTTCCGGGCTGGCGCTGGACCGCGAGAATGATGGCCCGCGTGTCCTTGAACCAGCTCGCCACCTTGTCGTTCTCCACACCGTCGATAACCTTGCCGAGCTCCTGCAGCCGCACGGGAGAACCGCCGCGGTATGCGACGATAATTGGCCGGTACTCTCCGGCATTGACAAGCCGGCCCGTGGTCTGGATGGTAAAGGCCTGGCTCGCGCCGTAAAGCGTTCCCGTCGGAAGGTTTACATTGGCGCGCGACACCGCACCCGATACTTCGTCGATGCCGATGCCGCGGGACGCCATGGCAAGGGGGTTCAGTTGCACGCGCACGGCGTATTTCTGGGAACCGAAGACCTGCACCTGGGCCACGCCGCTCACCATGGAGATGCGCTGCGCGATGACGGTCTGGGCGTAGTCGTCAACCTGTGCGAGCGGCAGCGTGGGCGAACTGAGCGCAAGGAAGAGCACCGGAGAGTCGGCCGGGTTCACCTTGCGGTATGAGGGGGGGCTCGGCATGTCCTGCGGCAGTTGCCGCGCCGCCGCGGCGATGGAGGCCTGGACGTCCTGGGCCGCTGCGTCGATGTCCCGGTTCAGATTGAACTGGATCGTGATCTGGGTGTTCCCCTGGGCGTTCGTCGAGGTCATGGAATCGATGCCCGCAATGGTCGAGAACTGCTTTTCCAGAGGCGTGGCCACGGCCGAGGCCATGGTCTCGGGGCTGGCGCCGGGAACGTTCGCCGACACGAGGATCGTGGGGAAATCCACGTTCGGCAAGTCGGAGACAGGAAGCTGCCGGTATCCGGCGATGCCCACGAACAGGATGGAGACCATGACCAGCGTCGTCATGATCGGGCGTTTTATGTAAAGTTCGGAGAGGTTCATACCTAATGCAAGCTCCACATTTCAAGCACCAAATCTCAAATATATCCGAAGCTGCAATTGCAAAATTCCAAACGTTTTGGAGCTTTTCGGCCTGGGACTTATTCGGAATTTGGGGTTTGAGCTTTGGAATTTCCCTCGCGCTGCGACTCGGCATCCGAGGATTTTATCTCCACCTTCACCCCCGGCGCGAGGCGAAGCTGTCCGTCGGTAACGACCTTCTCTCCCGCAAAGACGCCCTTGGCAATGACTGTCCAGCTCTCATAGATCCTCTGCGGTGTTACACTGCGGACCTCGACCGTCATGTCCTCCCTGATGACATACACGTACTGTCCCTGCTGTCCGGTCTGCACCGCCTGTGACGGCACCACGACCCGGTCGCGTTCCGTGGTCAGCGTCAGAATGACGTCCACATACTGGCCGGGCCAAAGCCTTCTGTCGCTGTTCTTGAAGGTGCCTTTCAACCTGATAGTCCCCGTGGTCCGGTCCACGGTATTGTCGATAAAGGTCAGATGTCCCCAAGCAGGCTCGTCGTCACCGGGGATTATCGCCTCGACCTTCAGCTCTCCCGATGCCGTGTATTTCTTGATGTCCGACAGGTTCTGTTCAGGAATCGAAAAGGTGACATAGATCGGCGCGATCTGGTTGATGGTGGTCAGGGTTATATCGTTCGCCTTGATGACATTGCCCACATTGACAAGCAGACTGCCGGCGCGTCCATTGATGGGGGACTTGATGGTGCAGTAGGCAAGCTGAAGTCTGCTGTTCTCCACATTGGCCTTGTCCGCCTCAACAGCGGCAGCCAGGGCATCGGCATTGGCGCGGAGCTGGTCATATTGATCTTTGGAGACGTAGTCTTTTTGCACCAGGATCGCATATCGTTTGGCCTGCTCTTCCGCATTCCTGGCCTGGGCCACGTCCCGCGCGAGCGATGCTTCGGCCTGCCTGAGCGCCGCCTCGTAAGGCCTCGGATCTATCTTGAAGAGCAGGTCGTCCTTCCTGACGTCCTGCCCTTCCTTAAAGTATACGCCGGCCACTTCTCCGCCGACCAGGGCCTTGATCGACACGGCATTGAAGGCCTCCACGTTCCCGATGGCCTTGACCTGCAGGGGAATGTTTTTCTTGTCCGCGTTCCCTGCGATCACCGGCACGGTCCGCGGAGGCGCAGGCTTTTCCTTTGAACAAGATGCCGATATCGCAACGACAACCGCCATAACAGCCAGCAAGCCCGACACAGAGAGCCGCCTCGCTCTAACTGTTCTCCGTGAGCTTCGTTCCTCGTCCTCTGCTGTCCGCCTTTGAATCCGCACTCCGCACTCCGCATTCCGCATTGATTTATCTCGCCCCCATGGCTTTCTCAATGTTCGCCTGGGCTATCTTGTAATTGGACAGGGAGCTGGTATAGTTCGCCTGGGCGGTGACATAGGTGGCGAACGCATCGGAAACTTCGATGGGGCTGCCCACCCCGGCCGAGTATCTTCCGTTTGCAAGGTCCAGGTTCTCCTTCGCCTGCTCCGCCGCAAGTTCAGCCGTTTCTATGCTGGCCTCCGCGGCCTGCAGGTTCAGGTATGCCTGCCGGACCTCGAATTGTATCTGCTGCCGCAATGATTCTTCATTCGCTTTCAGCACGTAAAGGTTTGATTTTGCCTCTGCCACCTGATGACGGGTCAAAAAACCACTGAACAAGGGAACGGTCAGGACCACGCCGGCGCTCCAGCCGTGTTCGAAGGTTGACGGTGACTTCTCGGCCAACCAATCGTAACTTGCATTGCCCGATAAGACGGGATAATGACCCGTGCGCGAGAAACTGATGTTTTCCTCTGCCGCCTGCCTCTTTGCCGTGGCCGACTTTAGATCAGGCCTGTTTTCATAGGCGCGCACTAATGCCTCATCCTGGGTTATCGTATATTTCCCGAAGGTCAGTTTATCCTCTATGGTGTAGGTGCCCTCCGGCGCTTCAGGCACCCCCATGGCGTTTTTCAGGGTAACCCATGCGATCTTGAACGCATTTTCGGCGTTGATGAGGCTCAGCTTTGCATTGCTCAGGTCCACTTCCGCCTTGATGACGTCGATTCTCGCCTTCGTTCCAACATCGTAAAAGCCCTTTGCCTGGTCGAGGTGCAGTTGAAACTGTTTTATGACGTCCGCGGCCACGTCCCGGTTCCTCCTGGCCTGGAGAACGCCATAATAAGCCTGCTTCACGCTCAAAACGACGGAATCCTGCGTCGAATCCAGATCTCCGCGGGAAGCTTCGAGATTATACTTTGAAATATCGACCTGTGACGAGGTCTTTCCGAAATCGAGGATGTTCTGGTTGAGTGATACGCTGCTTGTATACTGTCCGAACTCCTGGAGTCCGACGGCCGATGCCGCTGTGCCCGGAATCGGATTGATCCTGGTATAGCCCGCGGAGGCGCTGAGCTGGGGGTAATAGTTCGCCCGCGCTTCGCCAACCCTGCTCCGGTTCACCTCAACCGTGTACCCCGAGGCGATGATGCTCGGGTTTTTCTTGAGCGCGGTTTCGATGCACATGCTCAAGGTGAGCAAGGTTGGACCGGGGGTTGCCTGAGCGCCGGCTGCGCCCTGTTGGTCCCTCTGCTCCCGATTATCCAAATCCCCGGATGTCGCCTGATCACCCGCAAATGCCCCTGGTGACGGCGGGACATGAAGCAGGGTAAAAAGCAGTAGCGCAACAGCAACGAATTTCACTTTCGTGATCATCATGCCCTTCTCCTATTCCGCTTAATTGACCTTCATCGTGCCGGAAGCAAAGATGTCAACCAGTTCCTTGACGTGCCGGTCCATCTTCTTTTTCGTCATGCCGCCCTCCCGGACGATCTCTTCCGACCTGAAATAGGAAAACAGCATCCCCAGGAACGCCCGGGCGGCGGTCTCGGGTGATATGTTTCTCAGCGTTCCCCTCTTCTGCAGGGATACGAAATAGGTCGCAAGAGTCGCACTGAGCTCGTGGATGAAAGTATTATACATCAGCCTGATCTTATCGGGATAGATGGTGATCTCCGAATGCATGATTTTGACCATCGCCTTCCGTTCCTTGAGGGTCATGAGGAATTTCGTGGCGATCAGCGTGAGGGCGTGTTCGTAGGAAAGGCCTTCCAGTTCGGGAAGCAGCTCCTTCAGCTGCGGCAGAAAAGTATACGTGCTGAGGAGCGATTCAAAGAGCCGTTCCTTGGTCCCGAAGTGCCGGAACAGGGTGATTTCGGTCACTCCCGCCTGCCGGGCTATCTCGCGCGTCGTTGCGCCGAGGTAGCCTTTTTCGGAAACGAGCTGCAAGGTGGCCTTTAAAAGCTTTTCCCTCGTGTCAGTTGCTTTCATGATTGTGGTGAACCGATTACTGTGACCCGGAAGCCGAAAATTGGTTGAAGAGGGTGAAAATTTTCACCGCAAAACCCTCATGTAAGTATGCACTTACATTACAGCATAACCCGGGTGAAGTCAAGCAAATCTCCGGGACTCGTCTCCATTTTTCCCTTGCATGGCCAACGGTCTTATGGTATCTTACGCCTGCATTTCGTACACTATCAAGCATTCATGGAGGGTTTATACCGTGGCAGGCACATGTCAGATCTGTGGAAAAGGAAAGCTGAGCGGAAACAAGGTAAGTCACTCAAACAATAAAACCAAGAAAATGTCCAAGCCCAATATACAGTCCGTCAAGGCTGTCGGGCCCCATGGCGCTCATGTGCGTTTACATGCATGCACACGCTGTATCCGGTCCGGAAAAGTTAAGAAAGTCAGCTGACCGGTTTCCCGTGAAACTGCGATCCCCCGCCGCTTTGAGCGACGGGGGATTTTTTTTGTAGCCCTGCGCTCTTCTGAGCCCTTCCTGGTTGTTCCTTTCCGGTAAATTCTCTCCTGCACCCGGGAGCGGAAAAGGACCGACGTCCCGGTCCCTGCGGAAAAAAGCATTTTTGAGGAGGTAAAGGAACACACCGTCAAGAACCCGAAGGACGCGGAGGCATGGTATCATTTTGCGGACCTGTATGAACGCTCCGGGATGTACCGAGAAGAGATAGATGCACTGAATACGGTGCTCGTCATCGAACCCGGCAGGGGTTTCGCCTACCTTAAGCTCGGCGTCGTATACCTGAAACAGGGCAAACGCGGGTTTGCGCTCAGGCAGTACGAGGGACTTCGGAAATTCGACGAGGGCATGGCCCAGGCCCTGAAAAAAGAAATCGATTCGTCGAGGAATTAAGACATGAACAAACTCGTTCGGACCGTCACGCTTGCCCTGGCGCTGACGGCGCTCTCTCTTGCGGCTGTTTCTGCCGCTGAAAAGATCACCTGTATCGCGTGCGGTATGATGGTTGACCGGGAATCGAAGTTTTGCGCCAGGATCGTCCGGGGAGATGACGCACTCTACTTCTGCGACATCGGCGACATGTTCACCCATGTGAACCGGAAAGGCGCGAAGGACGTCAGGGTGGAAGTGAAAGATTTTATATCAGGAGAATGGACCGAAGCTCGCAAGGCGTTCTTCGTCCGTTCCGTAAATAAGTTCAAGACACCCATGGGTTGGAGCCTTGCCGCTTTTAAAGACAGGAACGCTGCCGCAAAATACGGCAGTCCCATGGATTTCGACGCGGCGGCAAAGGCCTTAAAATGAAAAAACTGGCCGCGATGGAAGCTCAGGAATGAGAAGTTCGGTTTCGTCTTTCATGTGTACAAACAGCAACGGCGGCCCCAAAGGCCGCCGTTGCTGTTTCAACTATCAGAAATATTACCGTTCTCTGTCAATCCTTTTTCTTCTTGTCTCCGAACTGATAATCGTACTCCGCAGGATGGTGATGCTTGAGCTGGTCGATCGACATCTTCCCGGTGAGCCACATCCAGTTCATGGGAAATACCTCGGACCGCAAATGTTCGTTGTAGAAGTGGAAGATGAGGATGAACACGATGGCCAGGAGCGCCTCGTCGCTGTGCATGGCGAACATGACGTCCCATATCCACTGAAGCGTCCATGCGGGGAAGAGCGGCGATACCGTGACGGGGAAAGCGAGAAAAAACCCTGAGGCCCCGATGATGAACATGCCCCAGTATACCGCCCAGTAATCGAACTTCTGCATGTAATTGAACTTGCCGAAGTAGGGCTTCTCTTTCCTCAAGCCGAAGAAATACATGAAATTATGGAACGCGTCAACGACGTCCTTCGGCATGGGAACAAGGGAAAGCCTGAACCCTCCCTTCCGCGCCTGGTTGACGAGATAGAACTGATGGTAAATAAAGTCGAGGAGCATGGTGATGCCCGCCGCGCGGTGGATGAGTCCCGCCATCTTGGCGCCGCCCCAAAACCGGATCCATGCGCTCGCCGGGTCCTGATAGGCGTACTTGAGCCCCCAGCCCGTGAAGGACAGGAGCAGGAAAGTCGTGAACATGATGACATGCTGGATCCTCGCGGAGAGGTCGAACCTCTCTATCTCTGTGGGAATATTCTGATTACTCATGCTTGCCTCCTTTTCGGAACAGACGGTCGCGGATGTCCGCGAAAATATCCAGAAGCACATGGACGCATATGAACACAAATACGCCCATGGTGAGAACGATCAAGGCGAGTTCGGTAAAGTGCGCGACAGGATGGAGAGGTTTGTGCGTGATCGCCGCAACGAACTTGTCCGTGGCGCCCGAGTGGCATTTTGCGCAGGTCTTTTTCTTGTTCTCTCCGTTCACCGGTGACGCGGGGTCCTTGGCGCTCTTGATGCCGTGCGAACCGTGGCAGCTTGCGCAGGACGGCGCGCCGGGGTGGCCGACTTTCAACTTTCTGCCGTGGAAGCTCTCAAGGTAGCGCTCCATGACCAGCGGTGAGAATCCGTACTTTTCAGACAGGTGCTTCTCTTCATGACATTTGCCACACGCCTGTACGACGTTGAAATGGTTCACCGCCGAATCTTTGTTCGGCTTCGGCTGGATGTAGTGCGGGGTTCCGTGGCAGCTTGTGCAGACCGGGCCATCGGAGGACTTTTTGACGATGACGTTTTGCCCGTGCACGCTTGCTTTATAGGATTCATAGGCATCGGGATGGCACTGGGCGCATGCCGCCTGCGCGATGGGGTCGATTTTGCTCTTCGGGGCGATCGCTGCGGCCAGTTCCTGGGTCGCTTTATCGGCCTTGCCCGAAAGCCCCTCGTGCTGGGCCCCTTTGAGCGTCATGTGACACATGACGCAGTCGAACGAACCGTGAACGGATTTCGAATACTTCTCCTGATCCACGTTCACGGCCCCCTCCATCGATCCATGACAGCCGAGGCACGTCGCCGCATCGGGCGCTGCGCCTGCCGCCGGGACCAGAACGAGGGTGAGTAACAACAGCAGTACTGCTTTCAGGCAATTACTCATACATTACTCCTTTCAACAAATTAATTAGTATTCTCAAGATCGAATTAGATGTGCTCTCTGTCCAGATGTCCGTACGTTTGAGAACGAGAAAAAGACACCGCAAAAAATATCATAACGGGTAAATTTAAGCAAGCGTATTTTGCAAAATTATAATTTGATGATTTAACAGGCAGGAGGCGGGGAAAAACCGTCATTATTCAGGGATAATTCACCTTCACCAGATACAGTCCGTGCGCTGGTGCGGTCCGCCCCGCCTCGCTTCTGTCGCGTGACAGAAGCATTTGCCTTACGGCGTCTCCGGGATACGCGCCCCGGCCGGCTTCCGCCAGCGTCCCGACAATATTCCTCGCCATGTGCATCAGAAACGCATCCGCATCGAGAACGACTTCAACGAAATCGCCGCTCTTTTTTATCGTAAGCGCCCTGAGGTTTCTCACCGGCGTTTTTGCGCCGCATCCCGAACTTCGAAACGCGGAAAAATCGTGAGTGCCGAGAAGATGCGCCCCGGCGCGTCTCATGGCGGTAAGATTCAGCTTTTGGGGAATATGCCAGGCGCGGTCGCGGTACAGGGCGGACGGCGCGCGCCGGTTCAGGATGAGATATTTGTAGGACTTTCCTGAAGCGCTGAAAC
Organism: Nitrospirota bacterium; assembly: GCA_045403145.1. Taxonomy (GTDB): domain Bacteria; phylum Nitrospirota; class UBA9217; order UBA9217; family UBA9217; genus JAJYKN01. The sequence goes on from JAXIPA010000231.1 coordinate 25,788, forward strand.
GGGCGTGAAAATCCAGAGGGACTTCCCCCGCCTCCAGCACCCTGATATCATGCGGCAGCAGGTGGTTCAAGGCCGGCGCCCATGCCGCCGGCGGCATGCCGTGGCCGGTTTTAAAGTTGGCGACATGGCCGAGGGCGTGCACGCCGGCGTCCGTTCTGCCCGACGAGCAGGTCTTGCCGTCTTCAGGGGCCAGGGCGCTGATCGCGTGTTCGAGCGCATCCTGGATCGTCGGATTGCCGCTGCCGATTTGCGACTGCCAGCCATGATAATTCGTGCCGACGTACTCGATAATGAGTTTGATGTTTCGCTTCATTCCGCAATCCGCAATCCGCAATCGGATCACTCCCCCAGATACGCCTTTTTGATGCCCGGGTCTTTTTCGAGCATTGCCGCCGCTCCCTCCATCACGATCCTGCCGGTTTCCATGACATACGCGCGATGCGCAAGCCGCAGCGCGGCCTTTGCGTTCTGCTCGACGAGAAGAATGGTGGTCCCCCGCCCGTTGATCTCTGCGATGATTTTAAAGATCCTGCTCACGATGATCGGCGCGAGTCCGAGCGAGGGCTCGTCAAGAAGCAGGAGGCGCGGACGGGACATGAGCGCCCTGCCGATGGCGAGCATCTGCTGCGCCCCTCCGGAGAGCGTCCCCCCCAGCTGCCGGTTCCGGTCAGCCAGCATGGGAAACATCTCGAAAACCCGCCCGATATCTTCAGTGACTTCCTGCCTGCTTCGGGAAAAGGCCCCCATTTCGAGATTTTCCCGCACCGTCATGCGTCCGAAAATCCTCCTTCCTTCGGGGACCTGCGAGACGCCCGCTTTGACGATCTCATGTGCGGGTCGTCCCGAGAGGGGCAATCCATCATACAAAATCGTACCGCCTCGCAGTGCAGCGACGCCGGAAATCGCCATCAGGGTTGTGGATTTACCTGCTCCGTTCGCGCCGATCAGGGCGATAATCTCTCCCTCCCTGATAGACAGGCTGATCCCCTTGAGCGCATCAATCCTGCCGTAGGACACTATCACGTCCCGGAGTTCAAGCATGCACGCTCTCCTTGCCGAGATAGGCCTCGATCACCGCCGGGTCGTTCTGGATGTCTTTGGGCAGTCCTTCAGCGATCTTGACCCCGTGGTCCAGCACCAGCACCCTGTCCGAGATGCCCATGACGACCTTCATGTCGTGCTCGATGAGGAGGATCGCCACGCCGTTATCGCGGATCTTCCGGATGAGGGTCATCAGGTCCCCGGTTTCCTGCGGGTTCATCCCCGCGGCGGGCTCATCGAGGAGCAGCAGGTGCGGCTCGGTCCCCAGCGCCCGCGCGATTTCCAGCCGCCGCTGATCGCCATAGGAAAGGTTCGCCGCGGCGACATCCTGCTTGTCCTCAAGACCCACGAACGCCAGGATATCGAGGGCGCGGCACATCGTGTCGCGCTCCTCCTTCTTCACCCTGGCCGGCCGGAACAGGGCGCCGAACACGCCGGCCCTGGTGCGGCAATGGGCCGCCGCCATGACATTTTCCACGCACGACATGCCGCCGAAAAGACGAATATTCTGAAACGTGCGCGCAACGCCCAGGGCCGTTATTTCGTGGGGAGGCATGCCGGTAACAACCCGGTCATGAAATATGAACCTTACCTTAGCGGGCGGTTATATGCCGGTGATGCAGTTAAAGAAATTAGTCTTGCCTGCGCCGTTCGGACCGATGATGCTCATGATCCGCTCACGCTCGACCCGCATATCGATGCCGTCGATGGCCTTAAGCCCGCCGAAATGTTTGGTCAGATTTTTTGTCTCTAGTAACAGCATGCTTCAAGGAAGTCCCTGTCCAGCGGTCTTTGCTTTTTCAGCGTTCAATACAATACGTATCCTTCGAACTCACTTTCACCGCTCCCAGCAGCCCCTGCGGTTTGAACACCATCATGAGCACGAGGGCGGCGCCGAAGGCGAGCATACGGTAATCCTGAAAGTCCCTGAAGACCTCCGGCAGCGTGATCAGCAGGAATGCCCCGAGAATGATGCCCGGAATGCTCCCCATGCCTCCGAGGACCACCATGCAGAGGATCAGCACCGACTCAAAGAACGTAAAACTCTCCGGCGACACGAAGGCCATCTTCGAGGCGAAGAACACGCCGGCAAGGCCGGCCCAGGACGAACCCAGGACAAAGGCCAGGAGCTTGAGCCGGAACGTATTGATCCCCATGGCTTCCGCCGCGGTTTCGTCCTCGCGAATGGCGAGCCAGGCCCTGCCGATCCGGGAGGCCATCAGGCGGTGCATGGCAAAAACAGTCACTACAACCATGAGCAGGGCAAGGTAATAAAAATCAAGGGTGGTGCGGAACGCGTATGCGCCGAGCGACGGCCTTCCGATCTTCGGGATGCCGTTCGGTCCGCCGGTCATACTGTCCCAGTTGTTCAGGACAATACGGGTGATCTCGCCCAGGCCGAGGGTCACGATGGCAAAATAATCTCCGCGGAGCCGGAGCGTCGGGATGCCGAGTAACAGGGCAAACAGGGCGGCTGACATTGCCCCGGCAACAAGCCCGGGCCAGAACGAAAGTCCGTAGACCGTGGAAAGGATGGCGTAGGTATAGGCGCCGATGGCGTAAAACGCCACATACCCGAGATTCAGGAGCCCTGCCTGCCCGACCACGATGTTCAACCCGAGGGCAAGCACGATATACATGCATGTCAAGGTCAGAATGTCGCGATAGTAATCATTCAGGAAGAGCGGCAGTGCAAACGCGATAAGAACGACCGCAATGATGCCGGTGCGTGATTGAAGGAACAATGTCAGCGAGGAAAAAGCGGTCGAAAGGCGGGAAAACTTGCGGGAAAGAGCCTCGCTTATGTTCGCGACAGGTTCAGCCTTGACGATATTCCAGAGAACGACGGCGAAAGCCGCGACCGCGGCAATACGAAAAGCGTTGGCTGGACCGGCCAGCGGGAGCGCGAGAAGGCCGGCCCAGAGGGGAAGCCGAAAAATGCCGGCATATTTTTTTATCATCAAAGTTACCGTACCCATGAGCAAGGGCGATTATCTCACAGAAGACATGCGATTTCAAGGCGTTATTCTCGGATCGTAAGAATTCCGGAAAGGAGGAACGGAGGCGGGATCCAGAGGGCTTTATTTACAGCTACGGACCATTCTGAGCTGCACGATTCCAGCGAGCTGAAGTAATTTTCCAGTCACCGTCTTCTTTATGCAAAGACACTTCAAAAGTGTACATGCCGAGCGCCTCAGGCAGGACGCCTGCGACGGACCCGGCCTTGTCCCCGCCGGTCAGCACCGCCTGGAACACAGCCTTGCCGGAAGCGTCTTCGGCAGCAACATCAAGATCGGGGATATATGCATGGATCTTCTGGTGTCTGAAGAAATAGACGAGCAGCAGACCCTTGATAGACTCATAGCCGTATCCTTGCGGATCAATGTAGGCCTTTGAAAGGTTGCTCATGATTTTTTTGACATCCTTCTCCTCCGCCGCCTTCTGGATGCCGGCAATGACTTTTTTTATTTTATCCTGGTCGGTTTCTTTATGA
>JAXIPA010000199.1:0-15102 GCA_045403145.1 Nitrospirota bacterium
AAGTGCCGATCAGTAGTGACGGCACGCTTGGAGCTCAGGCGACGGTCACACCGCTCCCCCTGACCGGTGATTTCGTGTTCGTGGACGGTCAGAACAACGCCAACGGGATCGCGGCGACACCGGACGGGACGACTCTCATCATCGTTTCGATAGGGAAGCTCTTTACCGTGAATCCCGACACCGGAGTGACAAAGGAAATCCTGCTTGGCAACGAGAATGTGACGAACGGCGACGGGATACTGCTTCAGGGTCAGACTCTTTATGTCGTTCAGAACCGGCTGAACCAGGTCGCGGTGATCGCGCTCTCCGCGGACCTTGCGTCGGGTACGGTGACGGGGCGGGCCACAAGTCCCGCCTTTGACGTGCCGACCACCGTGGCGGCGAGCGACGGAAGCCTGTACCTGCCCAACGCCCGTTTCGGCATCGCCAATCCCGACACGGCCGATTATGCGGTCGTCCGGATCAACAAGCCGTAGCATCGGGAGAAGTTCATCGCCAGCGCGCAGGGGCATGCAGCTGCAGACCGGGAGATAGGGCAACGTCAGCAGTTTTCCGTTGACGAACACTGAAAAATTATGCATAGTACTTCATGATTCTTATCAGTCTTTTCGGCGGGGTGCTGCTGCTCCTGTACGGGATCAATCTCCTGAACGACGGGCTCCAGAACGCCGCGGGTTCAAAGATCCGTTCGCTCCTCCGCTCGCTCACGAGCAACCGGTTGTCGGCCGTGGGAGGGGGGGCATTCATTACCGGCCTCATCCAGTCTTCGAGCGCCACCTCGGTCATGCTTGTCGGCTTCGTGAGCGCCGGGCTCATGAGTTTCCGCCAGACCCTCGCCGTGATCCTGGGCGCGGACATCGGCGCCACCCTTACGGTCCAGCTCATCGCCTTCCATGTCTATGACTACGCAGTGCTGCTCATCGGCACAGGCGTGCTCTTCACCCTCTTCGTGAAGCGAACGTTATACCGCAGCGTGGGCCAGGGCGTGCTCGGCTTCGGTTTTGTGTTCCTCTCCCTCAAGATCATGACCGAAGCGATGGCGCCGCTCCAGGGGAGCGACCTGTTCAGGCAGGTTTTTGTCGCGCTCACCGGCACCCCCCTGATCGGGATCGCGCTCTCCGCCGCGCTTACCGCCCTTATCCACAGCAGCGCGGCGACCATGGGCATCGCGCTCGTTCTCGCCGAGAGCGGATTGATCCCGCTCGATGCGGCGCTCTACATCATTCTCGGCGCGAACATCGGCACCTGCGCAACGGCGTTGCTCGCGAGCCTGCGTTCACCGGCCGAGGCGCGGCGCGTGGCCTGGGCGCATGTTCTTTTCAAGGTGTTCGGGGTCATCCTGTTTTTGCCCTTTCTCGGTCCCTTTGAACACCTGGTTTCCTCGACGGCCCCGGACCTGAGCCGCCAGATCGCGAATGCGCACACGCTGTTCAATGTCATCATGGCCGTCGTTTTTCTTCCGCTCATCGGCCCTTTCACCCGGCTGGTCGTATATCTGGTGCCGGAGAAGGCGGAAGAGAAGAAGTTCGGGCCCATATACCTGGACGACCACGTGCTCGGCACGCCGTCGCTCGCGCTGGGACAGGCCACCCGCGAAGCTCTCCGGGAGTCGGACATCGTGCGGGAGATGCTGATCGATTCCGTCAAGACGTTTCAAACGGATGATCAATCGATCATCACGGCCGTCAAAAACAAGGACAACCTGATCGACCTGCTCGACCGCCACATCCGGCTTTATATCACCCGGTTGTCGTCCTCGCATCTCTCCGAATCCCAGTCCCGGCGCGCAATGGCCGTGCTGGAGACAGCCCGGAATCTCGAAAGCATCGGGGACATCATCGACAGGAACATCATGCCCCTCGCATTGAAGCGCATCAACAAGGGAATCACGTTTTCGCAGGAAGGGATGGACGAAATCATTTCCTTTCACAAAAAGGTCGTCGAAAACTTCGACACGGCCATATCCGCCTTTGCAAGCAATGACCGGGACCTGGCCGACCGCGTGCTCCGGAACAAGGAGGAGCTGGGCATCATGGAACGGGAACTGGTGCAGGCGCACCTCGACCGGCTTCGCAAAGGGTTCCGCGAATCCATCGAGACAAGCCATATCCACCTGGACCTCATCGGCAATCTCGCTCGCATAAACTCACTCATCACCCATATCATTTATCCGATCGTCGAGGAGAAGCGCGGCAGGGGCAGGGAGGACGTGGGGATAGAGGGGTGATGAATTGCGGATTTCGGATTGCAGAATGCGGATTGAAGGGCAGGGAAGACGGTGCGGAATGCGGGTTGCGCATTGTGGGACAGGCAGTAATAGAATTGGTCGTGCATTTGTTGGGTGTTCATTCCGCAATCCGCAATCCGCAATCAAAAGGGGGTATCAATGATCAGGCAGCTCAGGGTGAGGACGAATTCCAGGACGGAGCTTCTGGACATCACGCAGGGGGTGCAGCGGCTCGTGGCCGAGAGCGGCGTCCGGTCCGGGGTGTGCTATGTCTACGTGCCGCATACGACCGCGGCGGTCACTATCAACGAAAACTCGGACCCGAACGTGGGACGGGACGTCCTGAAAGAATTGAACAAGACCATTCCCTTTGACGACAACTACGGACATACCGAAGGCAACTCCGCCGCCCACATCAAGGCCAGCATGATCGGCGTGTCCCAGGCCGTGATGGTGGAAGAGGGGAGGCTCGCCCTCGGGACCTGGCAGGCCCTGTTCTTCTGCGAGTTCGACGGCCCCCGCGACCGAAGGGTGATGGTGAAGGTGATGAAGGACTGAGAAACAGAAGTCAGAAGCATCCCGTTAGGGCAAGGATAATGTGATTTGAATGGGCAGTAGAGTGAAAATACTTATGGCGGTTCTGATCGTGTTGCTGGCGCATATCGCACCGGGCTATTCCCAGACCGCGGAGCAGAACACTTACTGGCGGCATGTTCAGGCCGGCATGGAGCGGATGAAGGCAGGCAACTATCAGGCCGCTCGCGAGGCCTTTGAAGAGGCGATCCGCTATAATGACGCCGATGCCGCCGCTCACCTCGGCCTCGGGATGTCGTATTTTCATCTCCGGGACGACAAATACGCGGAGCGGGAACTCAAGCGGGTGACGGAGATCGCTCCCAAAGAAGCGACGGCCTACCAGGTCCTCGGCGAGCTGTATTACCGCAAAGACGACATCGAGACCGCGGTGTCGTACTGGGAAAAGGCCGCCCTGTTGAACCCTTCCGACGCCTCTCTTCGCGCGAGGCTTGAACGCGTCAGGAAAGAGCAACAGGCGGAAAAGGACTTCAATCGCGATGTGACGAGTCATTTCTTGATCAAGTACGAGGGCAGGGAAAAGATCGAGTCGGGCAGGATCGTTCTCCGGGTCCTCGAAGACGCCTACGGTGTCGTGGGACGCGCGTTGTCGTACTATCCCGACCGCGAGATCCAGGTCATCCTTTATTCCGGCCAACAGTTCCAGGAAGTGACCAACGCGCCGGGCTGGAGCGGCGGCATCTTCGACGGGAAGATCCGCATGCCCATCGGCGGCCTTGAGCAGGAGACAGCAGGCCTCAAGCGGCTTCTCTACCACGAATACACTCACGCCGTGGTGCATGCTATAACGCCCCGTGTCCCCACTTGGCTGAATGAAGGCCTTGCGCAGTATTTCGAGGGAAGGGAGGTCGAGGGCCGGGAGAGGGAGTTGCTCAGGAAGATCGCCCGGGCGGGAAAGCTCCCATCCCTTGCGAACCTGGAAGGTTCCTTCATGGGACTTAACGGCGATCAGGCCACGCGCGCCTATCTGCTCAGCCTTTCTGCGGTGCAGTACATGGTCGATTCGTTCGGCATGTACCGGGTCAAAGCCGTGTTGGATGGGCTTGCCACTGGCGCCGGCGTGGACAAGGCGATCAGCGAAAACGTGATGCTGTCCTACGAGGAGTTCGAGCGCGGGTGGAAGCGGTCGCTTGAGTAGCATTTCAGCGAACCTTTTTCGTCATTCCCGAACGCCTCTATCGGGAATCCAGGGTTTTGAATTTCATAGGAGAAATAAAGACACTGGATTCCGGCTGGAACAATGCCGGAATGACGGCCAAGATAGACGTCCTGAGCAGTTACCACAAATTTCCAATTTTCAATTTTCAATTTGCAATTGCGGCCAGAGGCCGCGTTATGGTACTATCCCGCCATGAACATGCCCGTTGTGGAACAGCTGAAACTTTCTGATTTCGATTACGACCTTCCTGCGGCCCTCATCGCGCAGGAGCCGTCTTCACAGCGGGACCGCTCGCGTCTCATGGTCCTGAACCGCGCCTCCGGCGGCATCGAGCACCGCGTTTTTTCGGACCTTACAAACTATGTTGTCCCCGGCGACCTCCTTGTCCTGAACGACACGAAGGTCTTTCCATGCAGGCTGGCGGCAACCAGGCCCGGCGGCGGCAAGACGGAGATATTCCTGTTGTCCGAGCACGGCCGCAATCTCTGGCATGCGCTCGTGAAAGGCGGCGTCGGAGCCGGGAAACGGCTCGCCATAGCACAGGGGGTGGAAGCCGAGATCGTCGACGGTCCTTCCGGCGGCGCATTCCTGGTCCGTTTTCACGGCGTCGATGATATTCGCGAGTCACTCGGTGATGTCGGCAGGGTGCCGCTTCCGCCCTACATCAAACGCGATCCCTCGGACCATGACCGGGAACGATACCAGACCGTGTATGCGAAGCATGAGGGAGCGGTTGCGGCGCCCACTGCGGGATTGCACTTCACCCGGGAACTGATCGGGATACTCACGGACAAGGGCGTTACGTTCACTGCCGTCACGCTCCACGTGGGGCCGGGCACGTTCCAGCCCGTTCGCGCCGAGATGATTACAGGCCACCGCATGATGCCCGAGAGTTATTCGATCCCGGAGCAGGCGGCCCTGGCCATAAACCGCGCCAGGACGGAAAAAAGACGGGTCATCGCCGTGGGGACCACCAGCGTACGCACAATCGAAACCGCGGCGAGTGATGACGGTACGGTCGCTCCCGGAGAGGGAAGTTCGGAGCTTTTCATCTATCCGGGTTACCGGTTCAAGGCAACGGACGGACTCATCACCAATTTCCATCTGCCGAAGTCGACGCTCCTCATGCTCGTGTCCGCGTTCGTGGGCAGGGAGCGTATAATGTCGGCATACCGCACGGCTGTGGCGGAGCAGTACCGGTTCTACAGTTACGGAGACGCGATGCTTATCTTGTAGCATGATTGAAATTGCAGGTTAAAGGTTAATGACCCCGTAAAAAGTTAAAATCTACCGCGGAGACGCCGAGACGCTGAGAAAAAGACATTAAGAAGATACGGTTTACTCTGCGCCCTCTGCGCCTCTGCGGTTAAAATGAGACTTATATCAACAAGATTGACACAATCGTTAAAAAAAGGAACGGAGTTCGTCATGAACAATCAACGCGGTGGAATCATATCGAGTTTTATCATCATACCGGCTGCTGTATGCCTCATGATCGGCTTTTTTTTTCTGGGCTACTATGTGGGAAAATATCAGGCTACGCAGGCGGAGCCGGGCCCAAGCGCGCCGCAGCTTCCCGAGTTGCTTTCGAAAAGCCTGCCCAAGCCGGAGGAGTTTACGTTTTACAAGACGCTGAGCGAGAAGGAAAACAAGACGGTCTCCATAGACCTTAGACCGAAGAACGCGGACATGGCGGCGAACCCTGAAAAAAAGGCTGCGGAAGCTGCGAAAGAAAGCGCCCTGCCTCCGGCGAAAGTGAAGGGACCGGAGACCAGGTCGGAGAAAAACGCTTCCCAGCCGGAACCCGCTAAACAAAACAGCGCCAAACCATCACCCGCGCCGGAGAAAAAAGCGGCGCCTGCAAAATCAGCAGCGCCCTCAAAAATGCGCTATACGATCCAGCTCTCGGCACATCAGGAGAAGCAGGCGGCCGAAGACGAAGTGAAAAAAATGAAACAGAACGGGTACGCGGCGTTCATCGTTTCCTCGGATCTGCCGGGCAAAGGGACGTGGTACCGTGTGAGGCTCGGAAGCTTTTCAAAAAAGGAAGCGGCGGAGAAGCTCAGAAAAGAAGTTCACGCTAAAGTGGGGATATTGCCGATTATTACGATTGAGTAAAAGGTTGGAAATTGGGAAGGTACGAAGCTGGGAAGATACAGATGAGAAGACAAGATACGCCGATCTTCCCATCTTCTGAGTTTCTCAACATCCCGCATCAATGCACCGTCTGCTCCTTCACCATCTGGACCGGCAGGGGGACGACGTCTGCCGGCTCTCCGTCCAGCAGCATTTCCACCCAGTAGGTGCCAGGGACCTTGAAGGTCGTATTGAAGCGGATGGATATGTCTCGGTGCCGCTGCGTTTCATTGAAGAGGGCAAGCTTCGATTCCGATTCTGAGAGCACCGATTCCCGGTCCGGAGTGAGGAGCCGGATTTTGACCGTGAACTCGCCCCTGCCGCCGATCCATTCGTTCACGATGGCAAAGCGGTGGTGCATGGCCGGAAAGGTCGACGCGTAGATGCTTTCGAAGAGCCCCATGAGACTGAACTTGCCGCCCATCTCCTGCCGCACGTCGTCGCAGATGAGCGTATAACTTAACCGTGGTTTGATTTTTTTGTCCGCCATTTGCCTACCTTAGCATACCTTTTTGACATCCGTCAATCTGTTTTTCGTCCGGTTCCCGCCGGCGAGTTGTGTTTTCCTCCGTGGTTTGACACGAGACCGTCATTGCCAAACTCGACCCGCGTCCATCCCTAGGATACTTTGATTGCCGCGATATACGGCAGGTTGCGGCACTCTTCCGAGCAATCCATGCCGTAGCCCACGACGAACTTGTCCGGGATCACGAACCCGACATACTCGACGGGAACATCCTTCGTCCGGCGGGACCGCTTGTCCAAAAGGACGACAGCTTTGAGGCTCGCCGGACCCCGCTCGGCATAACGCCTGCGCAGGCAATTCAGCGTTTCACCGCTGTCGATGATGCCGTCCACCAGAAGTACGTGCCGGCCTTTGATGTCGGACTCGGTGTCTTTCGTGATGGTTACGCCTCCGGGCGCCGTGGTGGAGGAACCGTAGCTTGCAGCGCGCACGAAATCCAGTTCAACGCGCATCGTCAGGCGGCGCATAAGATCGGCGGTGAAGGTGATGGCGCCCTTGAGGATGCAGATCAGGACCACGTCCTTCTCTTCGTAGTCCTTCGATATACGGACAGCGAGCTCCCCGACCTTCCTTTCAATAGCCTGAGCGTCAAAGAGTATTTCCTGAATTTCGATCATATTGCCTCATCCTGCTACTAAGCAAAGCATAATATCTTTGCCAGTACACAGAGATAAAAAAATAAAGACAAATTTGCCACTGATCAACACAGATGGACACAGATGTAAAAATTTTAAAAAGCAGTTTACACGAATAAGTCCATGAACTCAATTCGTTTTTCCTGTACAGACCTCTCTGTTTGAAACAAACAGAGCGCGTTGCCGCAAATGTAAGGAGTACAGCTCTGTTTTTTCTTGACAATTATTTTTAATCAACGTAATCTTATCCGCATCTTATGGCCGGTCTCGAACATATAAATCTTCTTGCAAGCCTCCATCCCCTTGAAAGCAAACTGCTCCTGAGTTTTGAAGGCAAGGACTCCCTTTCAGTCGCGGATATCATATCCGCCTCCGGCCTCGACGAGTCACGCTTGGACATGGCCTCGGGCTGGCTCCAGACCAAGGGCCTCCTCGACGTGAAGGAGGAATCCATCACTTCTTCCGTCAGCCTGACGGAAACAGGCCGGGAATACCTTGAAAAAGGGACTCCAGAAATGCGGATCATAGGCGCGCTCCGCGAGGGAAAACAGTTCACGGTAAAGGACGTGATCCAGTCCTGGGGCATGGAGCCTTCCGAGGTGAGTTCGGCCGTGGGGGCGCTTAAAGAAGCCGGCGTCATCCGGATCGTTCAGGGCGGGATACTCGAGCTGGCTGCGGGCGTCGATATTTCATCCTATGAGTTTCTCTCTCTGCTCATCAAGACCGTGGCAGGGAAGGAATCAGCGGACCTTTCATCATTCCCCGAAACCCAGCAGGCGGCGATCAATGCCAACTTTCACAAGCGCGGCAAGTCCAAAGGCATCTTCCGCATCACGGAGAAGAAGAACCGGGCCTTCACCCTTACCGAAGAGGGCAGGAAACTCTTCGCACTCCTCAGAGAACGCGGCGCTGTGACCGAAGAGCTGTCCCAGCTCACACCCGAGATGCTGAAGCAGGGGACCTGGAAGGGCAAAAAGTTCCGTGCCTACAACATCGCTTTGAGCCCGCCGCGCCAGAGCATCGGCAGGAAACATCCTTATAAAGAGTTCCTCGATTTCGTGAAATACAAGTTCGTCGGCATGGGGTTCGAGGAGATGCGGGGTCCGCTCGTGGAAAGCGAGTTCTGGGACATGGACGCCCTTTTCATGCCGCAGTTTCATCCCGCCCGAAACATCCATGACGTTTATTTCGTGAAGGAGCCCGTAGCCTGCAAACAGATCGAACAGCCCTTTGCCAGACAGGTTGCCGCGGCGCATAAGGACGGCGGCAAGACCGGCTCGACCGGCTGGCGCTACCATTTTGATCTGGAGCGGGCAAAGCGTCTCATCCTGCGGAGCCAAGGCACGGCCGTATCGTCACGGACCCTGGCATCAGGCCCCAAAATACCCGGAAAATATTTTTCCATCGCCCGGTGTTTTCGCTACGACGCCGTGGACGCCACGCACGCCCCCGATTTTTACCAGGTCGAGGGCATTGTGCTCGGAGAGGACATCAACTTCACGGCCCTGCTCGGGCTCTTGAAGCTTTTCGGGCAGGAGATCGCGAAAGCGGGAGAGTTCCAGTTCAGGCCCGCGTACTTTCCGTTCACCGAGCCCTCAGTCGAATTGCACGTGAAGCACCCCGAGCTGGGCTGGATGGAACTGGGCGGAGCGGGCATCTTCCGTCCCGAAGTGACGATGCCGCTCGGCGTGAACGTGCCGGTGATAGCCTGGGGCCTGGGCCTCGACCGCATGGCCATGGTGGCGCTGGGGATCCAGGACATCCGGGATTTGTTCTCGAGGGATCTGGATTTTATTCGTACCAAGAAAATACAATTGGGGTAATTTGCCACGGATGGACACGGATTCACACGGATAAAAAGAACCACAGATTTGTTTTAAAGGCAGTATACATCAGTGTCCATCCGTGTTCATCCGTGTTCATCCGTGGCAACAAACGTATCTTAGAAAATGCCGACTATCGATATCAAAAAACGCGACCTCGACTCCCTCATCGGCAGGAAGCTCTCCATCGACGTTCTGGAGAAAAAGCTGATGCTCGCTAAGGCGGAGCTGAAGGAGTACAACGCCGGGACCGACGATCTTAAGGTCGAGCTGTCGGACAGCAACCGGCCCGACCTCTGGTCCGCCGAGGGCGTCGCGCGCCAGATTCGCATCGCGCTTTCCGGCAAACCCGAGACCTATTCGTTCTTCGAGCACGGCCGGAAGGCGACCCGCGAGATCAGGGTGGCGAAAGGGATGAAGTCCGTGCGCCCGTTCATAGCGGCCTGCACCGCCTCCGGCGTGCGCATGAACGCCGATGTTCTCGCGCAGATGATTCAGAGCCAGGACAAGCTCTCGGAGATCTTCGGCAGGAAGCGGTCGACGGTCTCCATCGGCATCTACGAGCTCGATCGCATCGCGTTTCCGGTGGATTACCGGCTTGCGGACCCTGCCTCCCTGTCGTTCACCCCGCTCGGCATGGAGGAGAAGCTCACGCTTGCCGAGATCCTCGAACGCCACCCCAAAGGCATCGCCTACGGCGGTATCGTGAAGCCTTTCCCGCAGTATCCCGTGCTGACGGACAGCATGGGGCGCGTACTCTCGTTTCCGCCGATCATCAACAGCAGGGAGATCGGCGAGGTGAAGTCGCAGACGAGGAACATGCTTATCGAGGTGACGGGCACCGACATGCGGATGACGGTGCTGACCCTCAATATCCTTGCGACGAGTTTTTACGACCGGGGGGCGGACGTCGAGCCTGTCCTGGTTATCTATCCCTATAATACGGAATTCGGGAAGCAGGTCGCGTTTCCTGTGGATACGTCGGGGAAGTTCAAGATACCGCTGGCGAAGTTCACGGCAGGGCTTGGTGAAGACGTTGCTCTTGCGGACGTGAAAAAATATCTCACCGCCTACGGCCATTCGGTCTCATCGTCACGGGGGACGGTCACGGTGGTCTCGCCGCCCTACCGCGACGACATCATGCACCCCATGGACCTGGTCGAGGATTACGCAATCAGCAGGGGATACGATTCGTTCGCGCCGGTCATGCCCCGGCAGTCGACGGTGGGCGCGATCTCGCGCCTCGAACTGCTGTCGGACTCGGTCCGCATCGCCATGGTCGGCGCCGGCTTTCAGGAGATCATGTCCAATATCCTGTGCTCGCGGGAAGAGCTCGCGTATGCCATGCCGGAAGGGGAAAAGCTCGTCGAGGTGGACAACGTCATGTCCCTCGCCTATGCGGTGCTCAGGAACCGGGTCATTCCTTCGCTGCTTTCCGTGGAGACGGCCAGCTCGAAGGCCTTCTACCCCCACCGAATCTTCGAAGCGGGGGAAGTCGCCGTGTTCGATGAACGTGATAACATGGGTTCGCGCACGGAGCTGAACCTCGGCGCGCTCATCTCGCATCCGGGCGCGAACTTTTCGGAAATGCATTCAACGCTCGATATCCTGCTTTACTACTTCGGCATCGAGTACAAACTCGACCCCGCCGAGCATCCGCTCTACACGCCGGGACGCTGCGGAAAAATCGTGGCTTCGGGCGAGACCCTCGGTTTCATCGGCGAACTCCGCCCAGAGGTCCTCGAACGCACGCAGATTTCCATGCCCTGCGCGGCCTTTGAGATCACGCTGGACAGCGTGCTCCGGCTTTCCGGGCTGAAGAAGTAAGCACTCCGCTCTCGTTCCACACACCTTTCCGCTCCGAAATACGTTTCCTTCGTTATCAGATTGAGCTCTCTTGTTACATTGGGAACAGGCGAGGGGGAACACGTAGGCAGTTACGAATCAAATTCGAATCAAAATGAAGGAATATTTACCGCGAAGCCGCTATGGCCTGAAAAATGACCCGGCCACTTAGGGGATCACGCAAAGGAAATCTTTAATCCTTGGTATTTAACCGAAAAAATTCTTAGCACTCCTTCGCGACCTTCGCGCCTTGGCGGCTCCAAGGTGTTGGTTCCGGCTTGTCCGAGTTGGGGATGAACCGCCCCTCTACTTGACACAGGACCTTCAAGGGGATATTCTGAATACAGAACATGGAAGACGCCGCATGATCGCAAGGGGAACGCATACCTGCCAAAAGTATCGATGAACATCCTTCTCATCAGCACGAACCGCAACACGCTTCCGATGCCCGTGATGCCTGTAGGCGCCTGCATGGTGGCCGAGGCTGTGAAGCGCGCGGGCCACGCCGTCCATTTTCTGGACCTGATGTTCGCCAGGGATGCGCCGGGCGACATTGAGTCGGCCGTGACGAGGATGAAGCCCGACGTAGTCGGTCTTTCGATCCGGAATATCGACAACAATGACATGCGGGGGACGGTGTTCTTCCTGCGCGATCTTCCCGCCATGGTGAGCGCCATCCGTAAAAAGACCGCTGCCCCGATTGTACTGGGAGGCGCGGCGCTCGGCGTCATGCCCGAAGAGATCCTCAGGCTCGCCGATTGTTCCTGCTGCGTCATCGGGGACGGGGAGGCGGTTTTTCCTGCCCTGCTCGAACGTATCGGACGGAACGAACCATTCGACGACCTCCCTGGCATCGCCTGTATTGAAAACGGGGTTTTTCGGAGGAACGCCGCTGTTCCGTCAGCGTGCGCCGACAGCTGGGCAACGCCCGACTATCATCAGTGGCTGGACGTGAAATCCTACCGGTCTCAGATGGCAACGGTCCCGGTCCAGACCAAGATCGGGTGTCCGTTCCATTGCGTATATTGCACCTATCGCAAGATCGAGGGGAGCATATGCCGGTTCGCGGAGCCCGGGCACGTGGCCGACACCGTCACGCGACTCGCGGCAGGCGGGCTCCCGGACATCGAATTCGTGGACAGTGTGTTCAACGAGCCATACGACCACGCCATGGCCCTGTGCGAAGCGCTTGCGCGGTCCGGACACCGGGCTAGGCTCCAGAGCCTGGAACTCAATCCCCGGTCATTCGATGATGCGCTCGTGTCGGCCATGGAGCGCGCGGGATTCGCCGGCATGGGCATCACCGTAGAGAGCGCGTCCGACCCCGTGCTCAGCGGTCTTCGGAAGGGCTTTACGAGCCGCGAGGTGCACCGGGCCTCCGAAGTCGTGCGGAGGCACAAGATTCCCTGTGCGTGGATATTCATGCTCGGCGGGCCGGGAGAAACGGAAGAGACGGTCAGGGAGACGCTCAAGTTCGCTGCAATCAATATCCGGCCGCAAGACGTCGCTTTCTTCAATATCGGGATACGGGTCTACCCGGGAACGGAGCTGGAATCCATCGCGAGAAAACAGGGGGTGCTGCTCTGTTCTCCGGAGGAGATGCTTACGCCGGTGTTCTATGTTTCCCCCGGGGTTGAACGCCGCTGGATCGAACAGGAAATCAAGAAGTTCATGAACACTCACCTGAACGTCATCAACACCGATTCCATCGGGCTTTCGTTCCTGCCGGCAATTCACCGGATGGGTCACTACCTGGGCTTGAGACCGCCCCTCTGGCGGCATACGAGGTTCATCAGACGGGGGCTGAGGGCCGTGGGGATGGACGTGTGAAGGCAGGTCAAGTGGTGATATTCTGTGACTACTCAGGTCAATCACTTCTCTTCGGTTGACTTGAGTATCAACTGTCTCCTCATTAGTATTTGCATAAACTCGATTACCACATAGTTTGTCATCCCCGAATGCTCCTATCGGGGATATGGTTTTAAACACCAGATTCCCGATTAAACCTTCGGGAATGACCGCTTTAACAGGATGTTCATGTTGTTACTATTTTGAGACTGTTAGTAATTACGATATTCTGAAGGTAAGGTGGGAACATGGCTGAATTGATCGGGGAAAATACATACCACAAGGCGTCGTCCCAGAGCGCGCACATCGCATCCATCGCCGTTGTGGCGCCTCCCTACAGCGCCGATCAGGAGTTTGCCGAATCGTTCATGAGAACACACTTCGGCCACAGGCTGAACTCCCGGAGCCTTGGTCTTCTCCGGACTATTTTTTCCCATCGGAGCATCAGGAAGAGGCATTTTGCATTCGATGATCCCGCATGCCTTGTGGACGAGTCCCCTGATCAGCGTATCGCCCGGTTCACGGAAAAATCGATCGAGCTTTCCGCGCAGGCGATCACGAAAGCGCTGGATGAAGCCGCTGTAAGCGTTAAAGACGTTACTGGCCTTGTTGTGAACACCTGCACGGGCTATATCTGCCCCGGCATATCGACATACCTCATCGAACGGCTGGGCCTCTCCCGCAAAACACGCGTGTACGACATGGTCGGCAGCGGCTGCGGCGGGGCGATCCCCAATCTCCAGGTTGCCGAGTCCCTGCTCAAGACGAACTACGGCGGCCTCGTGGTGAGCGCTTCCGTGGAAATCTGTTCGACTACGTTTCAGATGGATAATGACTTGAGCCTCATCCTCTCGAACGCGCTCTTCGGCGACGGTGCCGCAGCGGCCGTTCTCTGGAAAGAGCCGTCAGGGTTCGAGCTCGTCGCTTCAGCCGGACGGTATGTGCCTGAGCAGAGAGAAACAATCCGGTACGTTCACAAAAACGGCCAGCTCTATAATCAACTTTCGCTCAAGCTTCCCGATCTGGTCAAAAAAGCCGCGGCCGAGGTCGTGAGCGACGTGCTGTCGGCGCAGGGGCTGAAAGCGGGGGACGTCAGCCACTGGGCCTTGCACACGGGAGGCGAAAAGATCATCAACGCCGTGCGGGACGAGCTCGGGATTCCCGAGGAGAAAGTCCGGGCCTCGCGCAAGGTCCTGGCCGAATACGGCAACATGTCGTCGCCCACGGTGTGGTTCGTGTTGGACGAGATACTGCGGAACGGCATTGCCCCCGGCGACTGGTGCGTTATGGTCGCCTACGGGGCCGGGCTTTCGGCCCATGCCTTTCTGTTGAGGAAGAGATAGTGTTGTGTCTGTTTTCTCCGAATGCTTTTATCAAGGATATGGTTTCTAACGATAGGGGTTGTTGAATCAAGTAGATACTCCTATTTTTCATTGACAATCGTATGCTATAATGGTTAAATCAAAACCGTGAAGTCGAGGTCACGGGTTTCAGGATGCACACACACAATCACGAAGGAGGTGAACTTGTTTGCAAAAAAGACCATTTTTTAAAATGCTTGCTCTTTATCTGGTGATTGCGACGACGATCCTCAGCCTTCCCGCGCAGGGCTGGGCCATGTTCATCCCCGTTGGTGAACCCGCCTCTTCGAGACAGACCGACATGGACGCCATTCAAAAGACGCTCGAATCGACGGTGGTCAAACAGCGGCTCACGGACCTCGGGCTTTCTTCAGGAGAGGCCCTGGTCCGGGTCGACACACTGTCCGATGAACAAATTCATCAGCTTGCCGCGAACCTGGACTCACTCCAGGCGGGCGGGGAGAGCTTCGGCCTCCTGATATTTCTTCTCCTGGTGGCGATCATCGTCGTCGTGATTCTCCAGGCCGAAGGGCGCCGCGTTATCGTCAAGTGACCATGCACTCTTATCTCTCATGCTGGAGGTATTCTTCCGATGAATAGCATACTCAAAGCGTTCTATACAAAGCCGCTGGCGATCTATCTGGTACTGGCGCTGCTGGCGATTTCCACTATGGCCGGTCCGGCCGAGGCCATGTTTGTCCCTGCCGCGCCGCATTTGGATTCGACCTCTACCACGGCAGTATCCGCCAATCGAACGGCGGACCTCTCCAGTATCCAGACGGCGTTGGAGTCGAAGATTGTTCAGCAAGCGCTCCAGGACCACGGGCTTTCCCCCGAGGAGACCATGTCGCGGGTGAACAAGCTCTCCGACGAGCAGATCCATCAACTTGCATCCCACACTGATTCGCTTCAGGCAGGCGGGGAGAGCTTCGGCCTCCTGATATTTCT
>JAXIPA010000112.1:0-30005 GCA_045403145.1 Nitrospirota bacterium
GGGCTTTTTGGCCTGGCAGATCTTTCTGCCGTGGAATATGAGGAGGTGCGACAAGTCCCCCCATGACGTTCGCGGCGTGACGTCCATCAACTCGATCTCTATCTTGACCGGGTCTTCCTGCTTCGTCAGGCCGAGGCGGTAGGCGAGCCGCTTGACGTGGGTGTCCACGGCGATGCCTTCGTTGATGCCGAAGACGGAGGACAGCACGATGTTGGCTGTCTTCCGCGCAACACCCGGAAGGGCAATGAGCTCCTCCATGGTCTGCGGGACCTTTCCCTTGAACTCCCGGATGATCATCTTCGCCGCGTTATTGATGTTCTTTGCCTTGTTCCTGTAGAAGTTGACGCTGGCCACGTCCTTTTCCAGCCGCTCCGGCGTGGTATCGGCGAAATCCCCGATGGTCCTGTATTTGTTGAACAGCGTCACCGTCACCTTGTTGACCTGGACGTCCGTGGTCTGCGCCGAAAGGATGGTCGCCGCAAGGAGCTCAAAGGGGTTTGAATAGTTCAAGGCCGTTTGGGGCGTGCCCGCGTATTCCTTCCTGAGCCTCTTCAGGATCTCCGCTACCTGCTTTTTTTTGTCCATGGGGGCCTCCCGACTGCCAATCTGAATAGTCAGCGATTCGATGTCTTTTCCCGGCCTTTAAAACGTTTCACGATGACCGGAACGAGGGAAAACAAGGCCAATACGAGGAAGGCGATGATCATGTTCCTCGACAGGATATCAGCCGGAGAATTGATGGAGCCGATCTGCTGCCCGGCAAAGGCATACACCGCGGTGCCGGGGATGATGCCCACCGATGTCGTCCAGAGAAAGGTCTGAAGCGGGATTTTCGTCAGCCCCGCAAGAAAATTGATGAGAAAAAAAGGGAACACCGGAATAAGCCGCAAGGTCAGCAGATAGCTCATGCCGTTCAAGTCAAGCTCCCTGTTGAACTTTTCGAGCTGGCTGCGGTATTTTTCCTGCAGCCGGTTCCCCAGCAGGTACCGCGCCAGGAGAAACGCGCATGCCGCTCCCGCCGTTGCACCGACGTTGACGTAAACGACGCTGGCTGCCGTGCCGAAGAGGAACCCGCCCGCGAGCGTCAGGATGACCGCGCCGGGGATGGAGAGCGCCGTCGTAACCACATACGCGACTACGAAGGACAGTACGGACAGCCAGTAATGCTCCTGCACCAGGCTAATGAGGGAATCTCGGTGCTGCTTCAGGTTTTCAAAGGTGAACAGGGTCCCGAGCGGCGAATACCGGACGATGACGACCGCGCCGATGAAGACAGCGAGCAAAAGGATCTGTTTTTTCTGTTTGGTCATGCTCACCCCGTGTGCCGCAGTTACCGATGATTTGCAAGCTACACACACTATTGAACAGGCGTGATCAGGAAGCCCCATAACCGCTGCCATTTTTCCTCGCGGAACCTCGGCAGCCCGATCGTAATGGCGCGCGTGTCCTCCCGGACTCTGAACGTGCGGTACAGCCGGTCCCACACGGACAGAAGGCTCGTGAAGTTCGCATTCGTCTCGATCAGCACCACCGAGTGGTGAACGCGGTGCATGTTCGGCGTCACGATCACTGCGCGCAGCACCCGGTCCCATCTCTCCGGCACGGCAAGGTTGCTGTGATGGAACAGCGTGGAAAGGTTCAGGACAAGTTCGAAGAGGACCAGTTGAGCAAAGCTCATTCCGAGCAGAAGGACGACGGGCAGCCTGATGAAGGTGGAGAGTACAAGCTCTCCGGGGTGGAACCGGAGCGCCGTGGTCGTATCCATCTCGATGTCGGAATGGTGCGCCCGGTGAAACCGCCACAGGAACCCGATCCGGTGGTTCGCCATGTGCCAGAAAAACATCCAGATGTCGAAGAGGACAAAGACAAGGACCGTTCCCGCCGCCTCCGAAAGGGCAAACTGATGCGTGAGCCCCAGGGAGCGGCCTTCCGCCCACGCAATTGCCCGCATGGTCAGTCCGCTCAGGACGGCCCACGTCAGCAGGCTGTTCATGATTGCCGTCAGAACATGAGGGACGGCGTGCTTCACTCTCGCAATGCGGCCCCGGTAGTGGGGAAACACGCCTTCGAGCATGAATATGCAGATGAGGGCGATGAAAATAGCGTAGGGTTTGGTATCCATGTAATACTATTCCATTATGCTCTTCCGGTGATGTCTGAGCAGTGACATGGCGCGCGAAGAAGCCTCCCGCCCCTCGTTCATGGCAAGGAGCGTTTTCAAGTCATCCTTTGTGTCCGCGTCAATGCATTCGGGCGCGACATGGACGGAGAGCGCTGCCGCACGGAGCCGGCCCATGGTCTCTCTGAACACCGCGGCAGCGCTCCACAGCATATCACGAAAAATGCCCGGGCTGAAGGTATTCTTTCTGAACCCGATCAGGTAATACCCTCCGTCGTTCGCAGGACCGATAACCGCGTCGTGCGTCGCGAGGGACGCGAAGGCCTCATGAATCACCTCCGCCGCAAGCCCCGGGATATCGCTCCCGATAAGGAGCGCCTCGTCATTGCCTTCGGCAAATACGCGCGCAAAGGCCAGTTCCATCCGCTCTCCCAGATCATCGCCGGTCTGGGGCGCATACTCGTACTCCGGGCCAAGCCAGCCCCTCACCGCATCTGCCGCGTCGGGAGGAGTATAACAGATCCGGAAAGGAATACGGGCGTTTTTCAGCATGTCGATCGTGTCCAGCACCATGCTCTCATAGAGGCGCAGGACGAAATCGCCGTCCATTCCCCGGGCGAGACGGGACTTCACAGCACCCTTTCCCGGCACTTTGACGAACACAATGACGCAGCGTCGATCGGTCATATCCGCTATCTCGACACCTCGATATATTCCACATAGGATACCGAGTTTTCTCCCGTATTGTCCGAGTCGTTCATGATGGCGATCCTGGCGCTTGCGGGCGGTTTCGTTCCGAAGGCCTTTTGATAATCCCCCACGATATCGACCTCTTCATCCCGCCAGACGCCGACATTCTTTTCACCTTTCTCCAGGAAGATCATCATTGCCTGGTCCGTATAGGGGCTGACCAGAAATGTCTCGGGATCGTCCTTGCTCGTCCAGACGTAGCTCAGGCTGCTGTGCGGAGGATATACGCCATAGATTTTTTTTGCCAGTCCGTACTTCAGTTTCTCAAAGGCGCCTGCCTTGTCCGGGTCATACTCGAACATGATATAGACCCGGATGGGATAGTCGTCGCCCTTTTTGTCCCTCGGATCGCCCTTGGCGTAAAGGTTCATCACTTTCCACCGCCATCGTGCTTTCGGAAAGTCATAAACGTTGAAAGAGTCCTTGTACACGATCGCCGAGGCCGAGACATTGCTTTCCGCTTTCAGATAATGCTGTCCGCCGTCTTTCTCCACCGTATACACCGAGTGTTTCTCGATTTTGGGGAAATAAAACGGCTTCCAGTTGTCCAGGGTTGCAAAATCCTCCCGGAAGAGAACCGTCTTTTCCTGAGCAGGCGCCGCAAAAGCGGCCGATGAGATCAGGAGAAACACAAGCAACCATGCCCTTCTATTCAGAGTGTTATTAAACATTAGCCTATCGGGAAGAAATCAAAGCGTTGCTTTCAAGTATTGAATGGCGTCCTCTTCATCCTCACATACCTGTACATGTTTCATGATGCCCGTCATCTCGAAAACCTCACGATGGAGCTTGTCCATATTGGTGAAACAGACGCGGCAGCCGTATTCCGACGTCTTCTGCAATATTCCACTAAAGATTGAAATTCCTACGGTGTTTATGAATTCGATGTCGGAAAAATCAATGATGAGTTTTTTAAATCCCTTATCGAGAAACTGCCCAATGGCTTGTTCGAGCTGACGCGCTCCCGTGTCGGTGAGGTAGCCCTTGGGCAGCATGACGGCTACGTCTCGCCCTACATCCGATGATAATGAGAAATTAACCACAGCCTGTCATCCCCCCTTGCCGCAACACTTCCTGGAAAACTCAGTCCGCAAAAGAACAGGTGCCATTCCAATTCCAAAATTCGCAAGACAGTGTGTTCCAGGGAAAATTACCAGCCCAAGCACTATATCATAAATCACCGAGAACATACAATTCTCTTCATCCCCTACTGCTTTCAAAAGGAGAGGACGCCGGGCATCTAACACTAAAGACGTAGCGCTTGAATAGCCCTGCCTTGACTATCGTGCCGGCTGGTTGGTACTATTTAAGTAGAGATATCCAATCGAGATGAATCTGGGAAGGGAGAATAGATCATGTCAACAATTCTTACGAGATGCAGGGACGCGGAGATGATGGGACCTGTCTGCGATGTTATTACGGATGAAAAACCCATTGATGAAACCATAAAGCAGATGCGCGTGAACGCGAAGATCCACAACGAACCGGACATCACCGACGACGCGGTCGATCTGGAGGAATTGCTTACCGGGGCGGATGCATGCTGCATGGATGAATGCTGCTGCTGACCCTGGAAGCTTACCTCACGCTTGAAGCCCGTCGAATTCAGCCGGCAGGCCGTTGAATCTCATGAAACCCAACGCTTGAGGAAGAAGGTGTGTGCGGAACCATGGCGAAATGATTTTACGGCCGGTACCACCTGGCCAGTTGCTCAGGCGAAACGCCAAGTACGTAGAGTGTCTGAAGCACCCAATTCCTCAGGGTGCAGTACAGTATCCCTTCTTTTTCCCACCTCCGCGCCGAGGTCAGGACCTTTTCCGGAATAATGCTGATCCTGTCCCTGCGCCTTCTGATGCGCTTCATGAGCTCGACGTCTTCCATGAGGGGAATATCCCGGTATCCGCCGATGGTCTCAAAATATTCACGACGAATAAAAAAGGCCTGGTCTCCGAAAGGGACCCTCGTCAAGCGGGTACGGAGGGCGACGTACTGCTCGGTGATCCGAAAAATATTCCTCGTCGTATCGATCCCGAGGTCGAAAGCCCCGGCAACCACGCGGGGGTCCTCCATCGCCTTCATTATCCGTGTGAGGCCGTTGTCGGGAAGCCGGGTGTCTGCGTGAAGGAAAAGAAGTACAGCGCCCGAGGCGCACGACGCGCCGTAATTCATCTGACGGGCGCGGCCCTTGTCCGAAATAGCCTTGATCACCCCCCCGTCCTCTATCGCGTCGATCGTACTCCCCTGCGGGTCTCCGTCCACCACGATGATCTCCGCTTCGCTCCGGGCGACTGGGCCGCGGAGCCGCGCGACGGCCCCGTTTATATCCGAGGCCTCGTTTAGAACCGGGATGATAATGGATACTGCAGGGATGTAACCAATCATGAAGCAGGGCTCCTTATTGTGGCGATGAAACTCCTTCTTTATGATTATACCCTATCCCGGACAAGCGGGAACCCAAAACGCCACCATCGAAACCTCTAACACAAAAAAAGGAGGATCAGCAGGCTGTAGAAAAACATTTTACTTTCCTTCTCTTTTTTAGCCTTAATCTCCGAATCATCGCCTGCGTTTTTCCGTGCATGAAGGCACAATTACATTGACAAAGTAAGCAGAGAAGTGGTATAAAAACCAGCTCGGCACAAAACTCAAAACCACTGCTTCCACGAACCTCCCTGTCACCGAGAATTTCCTCGTGCTTTTCGTGGTAATAGTAATAAAGGATAAAAAATAATGCTGAAAAGAACAGACTTGCGCAACATCGCCATTATCGCCCACGTGGACCACGGCAAGACCACGCTCGTGGACACTCTCCTCAGGCAGAGCGGCACCTTTCGCGACAACGAACGCGTGCAGGAACGGGTGATGGACAACATCGACCTCGAACGCGAGCGCGGCATCACGATCATGGCCAAGAACACCTCTCTCCACTACAACGGCGTCAAAATCAACATCGTGGACACGCCGGGCCACGCGGACTTCGGCGGGGAAGTGGAACGCACGCTCAAGATGGTGGACGGCGTGCTCCTGCTCGTGGACGCCTCGGAAGGCCCGCTTCCCCAGACCCGCTTTGTGCTGAAGAAAGCGCTGGAGCTGGGGCTGCCGCCGATCCTCGTGATCAACAAGATCGACCGCCCTGACGCCCGGATCAACGAAGTCGTGAACGAGGTATACGACCTGTTCATCGATCTCGATGCAAACGACGCCCAGCTCGATTTCCCCATCGTGTACACCAACGCCCGGGACGGCGTCGCAAAGCTGAAGATGGAAGACGAAGCCACAAGCCTCAAGCCGCTCTTTGATTTGATCGTGAATACCGTACCGCAGGCAGAGGGTGATGAGGCCGCTCCGCTCCAGCTCCTGGTCATGAACATCATTTACAACGATTATGTCGGACGCCTCGCCATCGGCAAGATATTCGCCGGTACCGCGAAGGTGGCCGAGCCCATCGGCGTGGTCACCCAGAGCGGCGCTCTCGTGAAGACCAAGATCACCTCGCTCTTCTCATTTGAGGGCCTGAAACGCGTGGACACACCGAGCGCCACCGTCGGCGACATTGTGGCCCTGGCCGGCATTGACGGCGTGAACATCGGCGACACCATCACGGACCCGGAAAATCCGAAGCCCCTGCCGCGCATTGCCGTGGACGAGCCCACGATCTCGATGGTCTTTTCCATCAATAACTCGCCCTTCGCGGGCAAGGAAGGCAAGTTCGTTACCTCGCGCCACCTGAAGGAACGGCTCGAAAAAGAGCTCCTCTACAACGTGGCGATCAAGGTCGAGCAGGGCGACGCCACCGACAGTTTCAAGGTCCTGGGACGCGGCGAACTCCAGCTCGCGATCCTGATCGAGATGATGCGGCGGGAAGGCTATGAACTTTCGGTATCCCAGCCCGAGACCATTACCAAGGTCCGCGACGGCAAAACCTTCGAACCCATGGAAAACCTGGTCATCGATTGCCCTGATGAGTTCATCGGCGTGGTGACCCAGAAGCTCGGGACCCGCAAAGGCCGCATGACCAAGATGGCGAACAACGGCCACGGCCGCGTCAGGCTCGAGTTCCGCATCCCGGCGCGCGGACTCATCGGATTCCGGTCGGAGTTCCTGACGGACACCCGCGGCACCGGCCTCCTGAACCATCTTTTCGACGGGTATGAGCCCTGGCAGGGCCCGATTGCGAAGCGGATCACCGGCGCTCTCGTGGCCGACCGGCCGGGCAAGACCACGACCTACGCCCTCTACCACATCCAGCCCCGCGGCGAGCTCTTCATCAACGAAAGCACCTCGGTCTATGAAGGAATGATCGTGGGCGAGAACTCGCGCGAAAACGACATGGATGTGAATGTGATCAAGGAAAAGAAACTCACGAACATGCGCGCCTCGGGCGCCGACGAAGCGCTTCGCCTCGTGCCCCACCGGCTGCTGTCGCTTGAACAGTCGCTCGAGTTCATCAGAGATGACGAGCTGGTGGAAGTGACGCCGCAAAGCATCCGCCTCAGGAAGAAGATCCTGGAAGGGAACAAGCGGCCGAAGAACCGGGAGAAGATAGAGTAGATGCGTCCAGCGCCTCGTTATTCCATTATCCGCTTCCTCAAGGGGTTACGGTAATTCCGTAACCCCTTCGTCTTTTGATGGCAGATGAAGCGACGACCAGCGGCGTATTATGACCCCAACTGGGCCTTCCAGACGGACTTGCCCGCGTCTTTGGCTCGGAAAATCTTGAATGAAGTTGTCGTTTCCGTGGGCGGAGAAGTCTTTCCGTCGCCCATCTTGTAGGTAAGGGTGAACTTGACCTTGACGGGCCATGATCCGTCCTTATTCTGCTGGCCCCGTTCCGCAACAATGACAGGCGGTACGACCGTAAGACTTCCATCTGCTCTTTTCATGATTCCGGAAGCGTCAATGGCGTTGATGATATCCTCGTCTAATGGTTGTGAATTGTCGGTGCATCCTGTCCAAATGAATGCGAACAGCATAAGCATTGATAATGCAAAAATACCGTTTACCCTGTTTCTCATCTTAATCTCCTTTTCACAGCGCGGCCTTTACCTCAATCCCTCAATCCTTCAATTCGTAATTCGCTGATTCCTCCGTCCCGCATTTCGAATTGCCGGTCCGCCTGACGCGCTAGTTCCAAATTGTGCGAGACCATGATGACGGTCACTCCCGCGTTCCTGCTAAGGTCTTTCAGGATCCGGACGATCTCCGCTGACCTTTTTGTATCGAGATTTCCCGTGGGCTCGTCGGCAAGCAGTATTTCCGGCGAGTTTATCATTGACCTCGCTATCGCGACCCGCTGCATCTCGCCGCCCGAGATCGTGCCTGGCAGATGGTCCTTTCGGTGATCGATGCCCAGGAGCTTCAAAAGACCCATCGCGTCGTTCCCCCCGCCCTGTTTCCGGTAAAAGGTGAGGGGCAGCAGCACGTTCTCCATGACAGTCAGGGTGGGTATGAGGTAGAAATTTTGAAAAATATAACCAAAAATATCCCTTCTGATTTCGGTCAACCGGCGCTCCGGAAGCCGCCCTCCATTGTCGTTGAAAATCGGCCTGCCCCCGAGGACCAGTTCGCCGGATGTCGGGTTATCGAGACAACCGAGCAGATGAACCAGCGTGGTTTTGCCGGACCCTGATGGACCGGTGAAAGAGACGAACTCACCCTTATTGATCCTGAGTGAAACGTCGCGGACCGCGCATATCTCCTCGCTTCCGCGCTGATAGAGCTTGGTCAGACGTATCGCTTCCAGGGAAGCAGAGTTCGAGCTCATCCGTTCACCTCGCTCCGTATCGCCTCCAGCGGCCTGATTCTGCCCGCCTTCCAGGCCGGGTAGAGTCCGCTCAGCAGGCCGATGACCAGAATGACGAAAAGGGTGAACAGGATAAGGTTTACATCGATAAGCACAAGCCCGCCCCTGGGGGAATAGGGCAGGACGCTGCGAACCACCAGTTCCGTTACCCGGGAGAGGACCAAGGACAGCGAAACGCCGAGAACGCCCCCTATGGAGCAGAGGAGAAGGGTTTCGATCCAGATGAGCTGAAATATGTCCCCCGGCATGGCGCCGATGGTTTTCAAAATGCCGATCTCCTGAAACCGCTCGTGCACCGACATCAAAATTGTATTGATGACCCCGACCATCGCGATGATGATCGCGATGATCGCGATGGACAGGACCAGCACTTTCGCGGTTGAAACCAGCGACAGAATAGTCTGCTTGACCTGCGCCAGGCTCACGACCTGGACGTCGGGAAGCTTGTACAGCTTGTTCTCGATCAGGCTGATGTCCGCGTCTTTTCTAACCTTGATCCCGATGGTAGTGAGTTCTCCGTCCTTCCCGAATATCTTCTGCAGGGTCTTGAGCGGCACGAATATCGTCCCATCGTCCTGGGCGCCTGTCCGGGAGAGGATGCCGACGACCTTGAATTCTATATTTTTCTCGGGGATGAGGATCATGTCTCCGACTTCGCGCTGTTCAAGCTCCGCAGCTTCATACCCCATTACCGCTTCGTAGGCATCGCCCTGCGTGAACCATCCTCCCTGCCTGAACTTGAGAAAAGTCTTCATCGCGCCGTAACTTTGCGGCTCCACGCCCAGATAGGCCGCGATGCCGCCGTTTTCGCCTTTGTTCGGATCGAATACCGCCTGCATCAGCATAGGCGTCATTTTTTCTACGTCGGGCTCTTTCTTAACGGTGTCGCCGACGGACTCCG
This sequence comes from Nitrospirota bacterium, assembly GCA_045403145.1. Classification (GTDB taxonomy): domain Bacteria; phylum Nitrospirota; class UBA9217; order UBA9217; family UBA9217; genus JAJYKN01. The sequence continues at coordinate 9,574 of JAXIPA010000112.1, forward strand.
GCAGGTACTTGAGCCCTGTCCCGCCTTTGAGCATCATGGTTGCCGCCTCATAGGGGCAGCCCTTGGCCATGATCATCATCTGAAAACCCATGTTGTCGATGTCCCTGTTCAGCGCAGTTTCGAAGCCGTGATTGAACCCAAGCAGGCTCACCAGCACCCAGGCTGAGAGGGCGATGCCGACAAGGGTCAGGAGGCTTCGGATCTTTTTTCGCAGCAGGTTTTTGTAGGCCACCTGAAACTTCGTGATCATTTTGGAACCGCTCCATTCTTAAATTCGTAAAAGACTTTTTAGCCACAGAGGTCACAGAGGACTCAGAGAAGGACAAAACAGAAAACGAGAGGTTGTTGCTTTTTAAATTCAAGAGCCAGGTTTTCTCTGTGCTCTCTGTGCTCTCTGTGCCCTCTGTGCTCTCTGTGCCCTCTGTGCTCTCTGTGCCCTCTGTGGCAAATATTGATTCCTTATGATTCTATTGACTCTTTGCAGACAATTCCGGCGACATGGCGATAAACTCTTTCACGAGGATCAGGTTCTTCTTCGTGCCCCGCAGAATGTACTTGAAATCATATCCGGCCTCGGGCGCGGGGTTTTTGATCCCGGCGGCCTTGCCGGTCCCTTTTCCGGATTTAAAGTCAAATTGCTCGAAATCATCGAGGGTGAGCCCGACGAACTGCTTGCCGAATGCCGCGTCGCGTAATTTCTCCGCATATTTTCCGGTCATTTTCTGGATGTAAAACGTCTTTATCCGCTGATCAAGGTCCAGCGCGAGGAAAATCTGGATCCCGCCGTAAATGCCTTTCTGATTGACGCCGTGAATATAGCCGATCTTCTTATTGTTCGCGTTAATTACATAAACCGTATACGGGGTGTCCACCGTCTCATACAGGCCGTGCAGCTTGTCACGGAGTTTTGCTTCTATCTTCGCCAGAAGGGCATTGCCGCCCGACTTCTGAATCTCGACAGTGACCGCCTTATATCCCGTTGACCCCGGGAAGAGTCTTTTCACGTCTTTGTCTGGGTCATTGAGGTCGCAGCCGACCGCTCCCCATGCCGGGCCGGGACAAAGGCGCATGATGATAAGAAAGGCCGTGATAAAAAAAAGCTTGCTATGCCGCATAAAATGCTCCTTTATTTCCTCCCCTTCAAGGGGAGGATTAAGGTGGGGATGGGTCTCGTCGAACCTGCATCAAACCCATCCTCACCCCGGCCCTCTCCTTGAAGGAGAGGGAGTTTGCATTGCAGCCAGAGGCCGCGTTCAGATATTACACATCGAATTTATAGCTGCCGCGGAAAATGACCTTGCCGCCCTTCATGACGGTGAGCTTGACTTCCCAGTCGCCGGGCATGGTGATGTCAACCGGAGTAAGATAGTCTCCCTTTTTGGAAAGCTGGGAGGTGTGGTGTCCACTGTGCATGCCGGGCATGGACGGCATCCAGGAATCCGCGACAATGGTCAGGGATGAGTCTTTTTTGCCCATGCTGTCATATACCTGGATTTTTATGATCTCTATTCCCATTGTGGGTCTCTTGGTGAACCCGTAGATCATGTACTTGTCGTTTCCGATCAGCACCTTTTTGCCCGGCTCGGGCATGGTGACGGCGTCCGACGCCTGGGTCACGGCCGCGCCGGCTTTCTTAGCGTTCCCTTCACGGCGTCCGGCATGGAGGGGCGAACACGAAACTATGAATGCGGATAAAATCAGGAGGATTATAATATTTATTCTACCACGAATCATGACTGTCTCCGTCTCAGCAGAAAAAAAAACGGTCCGGGGGGCCGTTGTGTCACGGCCCCCGGACCTTATGATTGGTTACGGTGCTGTCGGTACGCCCTTATCCGGTCCGATCCCGTCACCGCCTCCGGCTGCGCCATCGGCCAGCGGGAGAGCAAAGGACGGCTCGAAACCGACTCCGCCGAAGGTGGGCATCGGCGTGTCCACCAGCGCGACGCCTTTCTTCCTGGCGTCCCACCTCAGGAGCATGGCGTGGTCCTCGTGCATGGTGTTGTGGCAGTGCATGACATAGTCCCCGAGGAAATCCCTCGCCCGGTAGGCGATCTCGATTATGCCGCCGCTGTCGTTCTCAGGACCGATCCGGTACATGTCCTTTTTGCCATAGAGTTCCCAGTCGGGCGGGAACTTGCCCATCCGTGTGAGGATCATCCCTTCCTCGAAATGAATGTGGACAGGGTGGGTCCAGCCGCCTCCTCCCTTGATCGTCCATATCTCGAGGTCTCCGTGCGTGATCGTCGAAATCCGGTGGGGATCCATGCCGTTGGCAGGGCCTCCGTCCACCTTGATCAGCCACGGTGTCCCATGGCCGCCCTGGGCGTTGCTGCGGACGAACTCCATGGTGTGGTGAACGGCGTTCGCAAGCGGAAGCCCGTTCACCGTTGCGTTCGTCCCGTTTGCGCGATCGAGGCGAATCGGGAGCATCTGTAACCCACCCGGCTCGTAAAGCGCCGGATTCATGCTCTGGTCAGCGGGAGCGCCGGCCATGGACTGCACCCGCAGTTCCATGAACTTGCCGACGCCCGGGTCGCCGTTGATCCAATGGCCGTTCTGGATGACGGGATGGTATCTCTCGGACAGGATGTCCGCGATCGGCACCTTGCTCTTGGTGCCCTTTCCGTCCTGATGCTCCAGGATGTTGACAAAGTACAGCTTGTCGCCGGGAGCGATGCCGCTGTTCGCGCTGAAGTCGACAATGATGTCATAGCGTTCCGCGATGGTCTGGGACGGGAGCTGTCCCTTCCAATCAATCGCAGGAATGCCGCTGCTCGGGTAGGGGTTGTAGGTCCCGTTCATCGGAATTGCATGCTCAAGCAGGTTGCCGTCATTCCCAATAAACCAGATCGGTACTCGGTTATAGGAGACGTTGGAGCCAGCCGGTCCCGGCAGCTCTCCGCCCGTGCCGTTCACCAGTTTCACCAGCCCGATCGCCATGATGCGCGAAACCGAGCCGTTGAGTATCCGGAAACGATACTTGCGCGCGCGCACGTCCAGATAGGGCTTGTACTGCCAGTTGACCGTCATCATGTCGCCCATGAAGCCGTTGTGCTGTACCGTGTTGAACCAGAGCTGACCATTCTGGTCCGTGGCCTTGTCCGCGACCACCAGGTTCACGTCGTAGTCCCGGTTGCCCCAGTTGAGGGCCGTGCCGCTCGGGAAGCGAAGGTTGACGCCGTCGTTAATGGCCTCGTTGCCGCGGTCCAGCGCGCTGTAGTAGTTCATCATCGTTGCGTTGCCCTTGTACACGTTCTCAGCCGTGTGGTCGAGCATGTGGTCGTGGAACCAGTGCGAACTCATGGTCTCGTACCAGTCGCCGGGGATCATGATGGTCCCGTTAGTGCAGGTCCTTGTTTCGACGACGCCGTTCACTACGATCGGGAACGACTCGCCCGCCTCGCAGGGCGTGGCCGCCTTGGGCTCTGTCGCGCCGGCATTGATGGCGCCGGTCTGAGCGTTATTGTTATTGCTGTAGCCCGCGAGCTGAATCGGCCAGTGGTAGTCATAGAACTGGCCAGGGAAGAAGAAGGCGCCGGCAAAGCCGTCGCTCTCTGCGGGCTGGTGGCCGTTATGCTCGTGCGTGGTGATCGTGTGCCTGCCGAAGCCGTTGGAGATCATGGCAGTGTCGAGCACCGCCGGGTGGTTCGCGGTTATATCGATCGGCAGCGCGTTGTAATTTCGCATCAGGACAGGTACGCTGTAGCGCGCCTGCAGGAGTTTGGGCGGAAGCGTGCCGTCAAAGGTCCAGACGGAGTTCGGGTCCTGAACAGGCATGTTCGGATGGAGCTTGATCGCGACACCGTTCGTGGTCCCTGCCGGTAGCCCGGGAAAGACCGTGTGATAGAGTCCGCCATTCCCGAATTCCCCGGCCGTGTAGTTGTGCCGCTGTTTCCCGTCGCGGAAGCCGCCGTTCGTGCGCGCTGGCGCCACAGAGGTCTTAAAGAACTTCTGGGGCAGGAAATCCGCCCAACTCTGATGCGCCCAGTCTATCCCCGAGGGCCTGCCTTCAGCCGGCGCTATAACTCCAGGGACCTGATTGCCATCCCTGTCAAGCGCAGCAGCGAGCGGGCCGAGGAACGTTTCTATAGCGCCTTTCCAGGGGCTCGTCTCATAGACGTTCGAGAACTCCGTTGGATAGGGCGAAACCCCGGCCTGAGCTAAGAAGTTCTCAAGCGCAGTGGGAGTCGGTCCGCTCTGGAGATTTTGGGGTTGAGGGAATGCGGTCCAGGGAACAGCCGTGCCTGTTGGCATGGTCTCAGGCCCGAACTCCTCGAAAAGCAACAACTGCTGGGTATAGGGCTGCGCCCCAAAAAGCGGGCTCGCTGCGGCTTCCGTCGGAATGTCCGAGGTTCCCAGCCAAGCGATCTGATCGAGTGGGAAGGCGGCGGTGGTCGGGGCCAGCGCAGGATCAGACCCGCACCAGGCCTTTCCCAGTTGGGAGTCGATGGTCACCGACCCGAGGTTCACATCAGAGGCCTCATACGGGAGACTAAAGGCGACCCTGCCTGTCTGATTGTCCACCATCAGGGGGCCTATGGTTGTACCCGTCGGGGTTCCGTTACGAAGCAGAATCATGTAAGAATGGCCCTTTGGCGCGAGAAGGACAAAATTGCCGTTGGTAGCGGTAACGGTCATGTTTGCCGACGAATTCCCGGCTTCATCCACCAGCACCACGGACACCGGACCGGTCAGAGGGACCGCCGTTGGAGCCCCTGGCACCGGGTCCCCGCCCGGAAGCGGCGCTCCCGTCAACCCGGCAGCCGCGTCACCCACAATGTTGCCCTGCACCAAGGAAAGGGCGCTGGATAATGCGGTGTTGCCTGTCGACCCTGTATCTCCCGTGGCGCCTGTGGTTCCGGTCGGACCCTGTGGACCCACACCTGGATCGCCTGTGGCGCCAGTAGCGCCGGCAGGACCCTGCGCTCCCTCATTGCCGCTGCAGCCGGTCACTACCAGGACTGCAAGCAATAGGGCTGTAAACCACCATCGTCTATTCATTGCAAACAAGCTTTTCATTGTGCACCTCCATAGATCTTAATGTAATGTTGTAAGTTCAAAGCCTTCAGTTCGTGTTCATCAGTCATCATAAACAAACTTATTCCTAGATGACCTCCTTACCGCAATCGGGTTGTAGGGCAATAATGAAACATTCTGAATACGCTCGACTGCAATCTATATGCCTGACACCGTGGCGCTGATAAAAGATTAACATATCAATTGGTTGCGAAAAACAACACTTTTTACAGGATAAAAACTTGTTTTTTTGGATAGCCTATTTTGAATTCGGTATTCAATTTGACCATAGGTAGTTTTGCCTATCACAACGACTTCTATTGTCCGGTTTTGCCCAGAGTCCCGTAAAGTAAAATCAATCTTGCGGTTTATACTCACGTCTCCTTCTCTTGTAGATTTCACAGTTTTCGAAATCCCCGCCGCACACCCGAATTGCCGCCTCGGCGCTCTCACTCCTCGTGTCCGAGCAGAGGCATTCATCGTTAAGCTCACTCACAAAGGGACAAATTTTCATCGAGCGAGTCTGGAACGATGCCGCTTCTTTTTTTTCTTCCCATGTCATCATTGTCCGTCCTCGCTCGCCGGATAGGCAGTGATGAGGTGTCTATCCCGCGTCCGCTTTGTGAGTGTTCTTGTAATAATTTATAATACAAAACCCGTGCCAGGGGCACTGAGAAGACGATACCCTATCCCACGGGCTATGGAGACAATGAAAAGTCTTGCGAAACAGGGAGATAGGTTCAGAAGGATTTGTCGATGTGGGGCTTGAAGAGTTTGACAAGGTGTACCATGGTACAGATGTGTATCATGTGGCATGTGGCATTGGTACAGGGTAGAGATACGGCAGGGTTCGGGGTACGGGGTTCGGAGGTACGGAATTGGTCGATAAGGCCGTGATTCTGAGAAAAAGCTCTCCGGGCTGGAAACGTACCTCAGGCAGAGGCGAGGTCAGTGATACAAAGCGCCTGCGCCGTTAGAGATTCTTGCTGGCTTGCTCTGATGCGAAGTGACAGTGTCCTGCAATGTCTGCCCCAAACCTCAAAACGGGGTCCATCTTTTCAATTCCATACTCTTCGAGCCTCCGGTACATGGTCTGCCTGCTTATCCCGAGAAGACGCGCGGCCATGGCCTTGTTCCAGCCCGTCTTTTCGAGCGCCCCGATGATCGCCTTCCGGTCGTCCTGGACGTTTCCGTCCTTCGGAACGCATAATTCCGCCGCTGCAAAGTCCCTCAGCTCCGGCGGCAGGTCGTCCACGGTGATCACGCCCTGACTACAGACGATAAAGGCGTGCTCGAAGGCATGCTCCAGTTCCCGGACGTTACCCGGCCAGTCGTAATCCATGAGGAGATGCCGGACATCATCGGTGATCGAGCCGATCTCCTTGCCGAAGGCCTTGTTGAACTTATCCAGGAAATGTTGCTCCAGAAGAGGCATGTCTTCCTTCCGTTCCCGCAACGGCGGCATAGGGATTTCCACCACCTTCAGGCGGTAATAGAGATCGCTTCTGAACTCACCGCGCTTCACTTTTTCGCGAAGGTCCTTGTTCGTGGCGACCACGACCCGGACATCCACCTTGACCGGCGCGGAATCTCCCACCCGCTCGAATTCCCTCTCCTGAAGCACCCGCAGCAGGCGCATTTGCATTGCGGGCGATATATCGCCGATTTCATCCAGGAAGAGCGTTCCGCCGTCGGCCCGCTCAAAGCGGCCGATCTTGTTTTGAAACGCCCCGGTGAAAGCCCCTTTGACGTGCCCGAAAAGCTCGCTTTCGAGGAGGTTCTCGGGAAGGGCCGAGCAGTTGACCTTCACAAAGGGCTTCCGGCTCCGGTCCCCCTGATAATGAAGGGCCGCGGCGACCAGTTCTTTTCCCGTTCCCGTTTCACCCGTTATCAGGGCCGTCGTTTGCACGCTTGCCAGGTCTTCGATGAGGGAGAAAATCCGCTGCATGGCTTCGCTTTTCCCGACGATGTTATGGAATTGCCGGCGCTCCTGCAGGTCCCGCTCCAGGCAGTCCAGCCGGGTCTCGTCCTTGACGACCACGACGGCGCCCGCGATCAAAGCCTGCTCATCCAAAAGCGGAGATATAGCGATGGTCACAACGCGCTTCGGGCGGTCCTCCGGTTGACACTCGACGCGCAGCGCCTCGGCGGTTTTGCCCTCTCTCATGGTTTTCGAAAGGAGCTCCAGACAATCCTGATTGAAGTGCCGCCCGAAGGAGCCGAGCGGTTTTCCGACGGCGTCCCGGGAAAGTCCGCAGATATCTCGCGTGGCCTCATTCACCCCGGTGATGACCAGGTCCCTGTCCACGGTGATGATCGCGTCCCTGACGCTCCGGAAGATTGCTTCAAAATGCAGGCGATACCGCTCTTTCTCATCGATGAGGGCCTTGTGTTTCAGTGCCCGTTCGGTAATGTCCAGCAGGGTCCGCTGCCGCACCGGTTTCGGAACGTAGTCGAAGGCGCCGAGCCGGACCGCCTCCGACGCGGTTTCGAGGGTGGGGGAGCCGGTGATCATGACCACGGGACAGTTCAGGCCCCGTTCCCGGACGGCGCGAAGTATCTCCGTCCCTTTTTCGGCTCCGACGAAGATATCGGCGAAAACCAGATCAAAGGCCGATTCGGCTATCATCCGCCGGGCTTCCTCGATGCCTCCAGCGGCCGCGACAATATGGCCTTCGTCCGTAAGAAAGCTCTCGAAGGCGTATCTGATGGTTTCCTCGTCGTCGATGATCAGTATCTTCGCCATTACCGTTTCTCCATTCGAACAAATCAAGAATCAAAACCATTTACCGCGAAGGCGCGAAGGACGCGAAGGGAACAATAAAACCATAGTTATTTTTCTTGTTTTAAACCAGAATCAATTTTTTGTTTTTGCTTTTCTTCGCGTCCTTCGCGCCTGGTTAGAAGGTGTTCGTCTTTTCTTTGATCTGAGGCGTCGCTTCGTTATCCTTTTTCCAGTAACGGCAGCTCCACCACCACGTCGGTGAATGCGCCTTCCCTGCTGTCGATCGTGAGTTTGCCGCCGTGGTTTTCCACGATCCCGTGGCTGATGGAGAGCCCCAGACCGGTCCCCTTGCCCTTCGGCTTCGTTGAAAAGAAGGGATGCATGACCCTGTTCATCACATTCTCCGGGATGCCACATCCCTGGTCATGAAAGGCGATACGCACGCACGGGCGGCCGTCCGTCGCCGCCCGTCTTGCGGTGATGCTGAGCGTTTTCCCTTCCTCTTTCTCCGGGTATTTCTGGTTGAGCGCGTCCCGGGCGTTGTTGATAATGTTTAAGAAGACCTGCTCGAGCTGCTGGTGCTGCGCGCGGACCATTGTCGCCTCGCCGTCTATGTCCAATCGGAGGGTAATGCCTTCCTTTTTCATCTGCGCCTCCGTGAGCGCGAGCGTGTCCGCGAGCACATCCCGGATTGGTACGGGGGCCTTTTCCTCCGCTTCCACGCGAGCGAAGGACAGAAGACTCTTGACGATATAAGCAATGCGGCTGCCCTCCTTGATGATGCGCATGCCGATATCATGCTCCCTGCTGCGCTCGTCGGTTTTGTTTACAAGGATCTCCGCGCAGTTGATGATGCCGCTCACGGGGTTGTTGATCTCGTGGGCCACGCCCGCGGCGAGCTCGCCCATCGAAGCGAGGTGCGCCTGACGCTCGGCCTCCTGTTCGCTCCTGCGCAATGCCTCCTCGGCTTGCTTTCGTTCGGCCAGCTCCCGGCTCAATTGAGCATTGGCATTTCCCAGTTCCCGCGTCCTCTCCGCGACCTTCACCTCAAGCTCGTCCTTCGCGTTCTGCAAAGCGACATCAGCGCGTTCTTTCCGGGCGGCGAGGCTCCCCAGCCCCGCGGTCGCCGCGACGACGATGAGCAACCATGCGAAGTTAATGCCGAAAAACATGCGCTTTGACTCAGCGTAGTCTCTCACCACGCTTCGTTCCGCATCAAGCTCCAGGGCCTTGATCGTTCCTTGAAGTTCCGTAAACACGCGGTCGTAGCGCTCGTCCAGATCCGAACCCGGTCCGGCCGTTGCCGGCTGAGAAAGCCGCTTCTCCATGAGGGTTCCGATCTCCGACATCAACCCGCTGATTTTTTCAGCCCGAGCAAGAAGGGCCGGGAAACCGGGAGGCTGCAGGACAAGACCATGCTCGGTTTCTCCGCCGCGCAGGATCGTCTTCGAAAGGGCCTCCGCGTCGGTAAGGTTTGACTGAACCAGCCGGACATTGGAATCGAAATCCTTGCCTCTTGCGAAGGCTTCTTCGAGCCAGAGGTGCGTCGTCGCCGTTTTTATCTGCAGATCCATGAGCGCGTTGGCGAGAGCGAAATTCGCGCGCTGCTTTTTATGGATATCTTTCTCCCACGTGAGCAGTGCGATGGCAAGAACGCCCAGCAGGAAGACCGCCGCCGGCATCGCGTACCATCGAGCGAAAATGTTTCGTCTCATTGCATTTCTGTCTTTTCTCGTCACGTCGGCGCTCGTTCCGGATTCTCGAAGAAATACCTTTACACGTGACAGTAGTGCGAAAGTTCTATTTTTTTTAAGTGAACCGGCTGAGTTGCTTTACACCGTTGTAATAAAGCAAAAGACATGCCAGTCGACGGCACGCAATAAATCATTTGTTTACGGACAGTTACTAATGGAGTGACATCGATGGAACTCAATTTGACCAGGTCATTTTGAATTTCACAGTTTATTTTGTTATAGGTAGTTTTGCCTACCCTGTTTGCCGCCTTGCACTTCCTTTGCGGCTTCAACCGTTACGAGTCTCCCCGTCCTCGGCAATCAGGAATGATCGTACGTTGTGATCGATGATGCGCTCAGAGCCCTCGCGCGTTCAATAAAAAACGGGACCATCGTCATCGATGACCCCGTCTCGTTTGAAACCGCCTGGTTTTGCCTTATTGCATCCCGTCTCCGATGCCCTTGTCAACGGACCACTTCCCGCCGCCTCTGATCATCAGCGCGATCGAGATCGCAATAACCAGGAGGTGGTATTCATATCCCTCGCCCTTCTGATTGCCGAACCAGTTCATAAAGAACCCGTGCTGAAAATGCAGCATATACACGGCAACGACCATGTTCACGGCGATGCCGAAGGCCGCGACCCGGGTCAAGAGGCCGGTGATCAGTCCCAGACTTCCCAGACCCTCCGCCATAATGGCCAGAAAGGCAAAGACCGCCGGGATGCCCATTTTCGTGGTGAACATGTCCATCGTCCCCGCAAAACCGTACCCCCCGAACCAGCCGATGAGTTTCTGCATCCCGTGCGGGAAGAACACGATCCCGAGCATCAAGCGAAGCACCAGAAGCGCTATATCATCATTTGTCTGAACGAGTTTCCTTAGCATGGCCTCCTCCTTGTGAAGTCCGCCGTATTACCACAGAGAACCCAAAGTATATTCTGTTTCGTATCCTCATCAGTTCTGATTAAGTATAGCTCCGGCGTCTGTGTCTGGCAAGCCTCGCTCCCGACCGGCCGGACAGCGAGAGCCGGTGGCAGACCATACGGCGGCTTGTCCGAGCGATGAGAACTTCTTAATCGTCTCATAATGATACCCGTGTGTCATCCCCGAATGCTCCTATCGGGGATATGGTTTTAACACCAGATTCCCGATTAAGTCTTCGGGAATGACAGTTCTTATGTTGTTTCTACTATGAGACTGTTAATAATTTTTTCCAAAAAAGCAGGAAGTATGGAGTGATTTGTGTTCCGGGCTGTCCCACGGGGGGATAAGTTCGGATCAGAGGTCGGCAAATATGGTTTCAGAAATCGAGGGGCGCTTCGTTGCACTGCAGGCCTATCAGGTAAAAGCTCTCATCCACCTTTTTGTTCCAGCGGACGGTCGCCAGGTGACAGTCGACAGGCAGCGAAGTTTTAATGTAAAGCTCCTGGCCTTCCGGATAGGGCGCAAAAACGTAGGCTCCGATGCCGGCACGGCTGACGTTGATGGTCACGGCTTTGTGCACTTCGCCGGCAGTCGGGGAACCTACAAAATATTCGATGGTTTGGGGAAAATCGTAGCGTTCAAGGCTTCTTGTGGTTTTTTTCCCGGATGGAGGGTTCAACGGTATCTCCTGACCACGGTGCGGATGTGACTTTCATGTCGCCAGTACTCTAATATAGCATGCATGTCTTGTCAATGTTAATTTTGGATTTTTTCTGTTCACGCCGAAAGGCAGGTTTATTCACGACGCACGCGTAATGCAAACGACGATGGGCCTGAAGGACAGGTGGCCATACTCACCGCTTGCCGGTCTTCTTATCACATTCGCCAAGGCCTTGCTTCAGATGGACGCGGCCCGTGCAGGAGTTCTTTTACTTTCTCTTCCAGTACGTTGATCCAGTACGGCTTCTGTATGAATCCTTCGGGGCCGTCGGCGCCGATCCCCTCGAGCGCGGTCGTTTCGTCGTAGCCGCTCGAGATAAGCACCTTGAGCTCCGGTTTGAGCGCTTTCAGCTTTCGGAAAAGTGTTTTTCCGTCCATGTCGGGCATTTGAATGTCCAGGATGGCCAGTGAAATGGTGTTTTGTTCCTTCTTGAAAATCTCCAGGGCCTCCGCGCCGCTGCCGGCCGCGTATGTCCGCTTCCCCATCTGCTCCAGCATGGACACTACCAGCGCTCGTATCTGAGGATCGTCATCCACTATCAGGATGCTATTTTTCGCTTGAACAATTCCCGCCCCGCTTTCAATGACCGGCGTTTCGGCAGCGGGAAGATAGACATGAAAAACCGAGCCCTTGCCTTCTTCACTCTCCACCGAGATACAACCGTTGTGGTTCTGGATTATCCCCATGGCCGCGGCCAGACCGAGCCCGCGACCCATGAATTTTGTTGTAAAGAACGGTTCAAATATTCTCTTCTGCGTCCCGGGAGGCATGCCGTGCCCCGTATCGGCAACACGGATATGAACATACTTCCCTGCCGGATGTTCATGCCGGAGCGAACTGCATTCCCACGCATCCCTCCACACGTTGAGAGCATGAACAGTCAGCTTGCCTTTCCCCCCCTCCATGGCCTCGAAGGCGTTCGTGAACAGGTTGATGAGAACCTGGGTGATCTGGCCGGCATCGGCAAAAACGGGCGCGAGATCCTGCGCGAAGTCGAGGACAACTTCGCTGTCCGCGGCTTTCCCCTTTCGTGCCAGACCCAGCGCCTCCTCCAGCAGCTTGCCGAGAAACAGGTTTTCCGGGAGGTGCCTCCCGCCTTTCGCATATGCCAGCAATTGCCGGGTCAGATGGGCCATATGCTGGCCTGAGACAAGAATATTGCGGACCAGTTCCTGTTCCCGGGCGCCGGACGACAGCTTCATTTTGAGCAGTTCTGCGTTCCCGAGCATGCCCATAAGGCCATTATTAAAGTCATGTGCTATGCCGCCGGCAAGGGCCATGATGGACTGTTCCTTCTGCTCCCGGTGGAATTGCTCGTCCAGTTTTTTCCGCGCCTGCTCAAGCTGAAGCTTGTTCGTAATGTCCCGGCACGTTTCTATGACCTGGGTTACCTCTCCCGTCCCGTTAAATGCCGGCGATGCGAGTATTTCATAGTACGTTTCCCGGCCGTCTTTGCCGAGGTGCCTGTGGGTAACGATGACCGGCTGTTTCGTGTTTAAACAGGCCCTGAGAGGACAGGGGGCTTCCGCCGTATCGCAGGGCTTGTCGCGGTGATGAAAGATTTCAAAACAGGGTTGCGGCCGCCCGGTTGGATCCTTGAAGGAATACACCTCCCTCGCGGCCTTGTTCATCATCTGCACCTGATGATCGATGCCGATCACCATGATGGGTTCGCTCACCCCGTCGATGACGGACTGCAGGAACATCAGCGCGGCTTCTTTTTCTTTCTCCGCGAGTTTGCGTTCAGCGACTTCCTGGATCAACCCCGTATTCGCTCTTGCCAGGTCCGCTGTCCGTTTCCGCACCTGCTGCTCAAGATCGTTGCGCGCCTCCTCCAGACCCAGCCTGGATTGAGCAAGCTGCCGGTTGAGCCTGAGCATGGACATCGTCGCAGCGGCCATGATCGCTATCACCGACATTCCCAGAAAGACCCAGTACCAATACTGTCTGACAGCATCGGACAGGGTTATCCTGCCGAAGTTCCTGTACGGCCCGACACGGAGGTCCCTCATCAGCTCATGCACCGGCTGATAGTCGAGGGGGATCGTCCAACCCGCTATTTTCCCCGCCCTCGCAGCCAGGCTGTCCGGCGGCAGCCGCAACAACGCGATGGCAACCTTCTGCGCCAGTTCATCATCCGTATGTCTGGCCTTGGCGAAGGGCCATTCCGGATAGAGCCTGGTGCTAAGTGCGAATGGAAATCCCTGAACCTGTTGCTCATTGAGGACGCGGAACGCCCGCAGGTCTATTTTCCCTTCTTCGGCCATGCGTTCGAGCGTGTCCGTGCGTACGGTCCCCGCGTCCGCCTTGCCGTCCCGGACGGCGTAGACAACGGCGTCGTGCGTTTCGCCGAAACGCATACTGGTGAAATCACGATAGGGGTCAATGCCCCGGTCTTTTAACTCCCTCCAAGCCGCCCGCCAGCCGCCGAACGATGTCTCGTCAACGGCCATGAACGACCTGCCCTTGAGGTCGCGCAGTCCGCTGATGTCGTTCCTGTCCGCTTTGCAGAAAATCACGCCGCCGAAAACCGTATAGCCCCCCCCTGTACCCCGGTTCTTTAATGTCGCGATCCGGCTGACACCGTACAGTGATTCGAGTTCTACATAGATGGAGGTGTTCGCCAGAACGAAATCCACTGCGCCGCGGCCGACCGTGGGCCCGAGCTCATGAAAATCCAGGGGAACGATTTCAAAGGAATAGGGAGGGATGGCTGCTTTCAGATAATCGGCAGTCGGAGACCACATCTTCAGGGCCTCATCGGCGCCCCGGTAGGCCAAAACGCCGATCCGGATCGGTTTCTGCACAGGAGAAGCTATGGACGGATGGGCAGGAAGAGGCGCGAATACGATGAAAAACCAGATAGTTAATGTGAAGCTTGAGATTTTACCGGAGAAACGACGCTTAAATATGGCTGAAGAGCCCATGTACGTCTCCGCAGGCTGACCGTCTATGATATGACCCCTACCCTACTTTGTTACTATGTTACTATAGCACACATCACAATGGCACGCCTACAGCCCGAGGTCCCTTACCGCCCGAAGAACCGCGTCCCTGATCCGCCCGGGAGGTTCCGGTTCAATGAGCGTCTTTCCATTATCAAGCGCCGGCACCAGCATGTCATTGAAGACTCCGCCGCAGGAGCAGGCATTTTCCTCCTCCCCATTGTTCGGTGCGATCTTCCGCTGTCCGCACCGCGCGCAGACGAGCACCCGTTTGCTGCCGGACCACTTACCCCGCTTAGCCATGGGCTTGCCGTCGAGCTCGACGATGTCCATGGCGAAATCCACGACCGGAGCATTGCTGATCGAGGCCCCGATGCCGTAGCCATGGACCATGGGGTTGAGGACCGGGATGTCCCCCTCGGTGATTCCTCCGCTCACGAAGAACTTCACGTGGCCGAACCCGCGCAGTTCGAGCTCCCATCGTACCTCCTCGAGGATGCGGTAGAAATTCCCGCGCCTCGACGCCGGCGTGTCGAACCTCACCGCGTAGAGCCTCTCTCCCAGTGCCTGTGCCACGTTCAGCACCTCGAACTTCTCGTCCTGAAAAGTGTCGATGAGCGCAACGCGCTTGAGCTTGGGGTCGAGGACCTCGTCGTAGGCCTTGACCGCCTCCAGGGTCGAGCCCATGCAGAGGACGAGCGCGTGCGGCATGGTGCCCATAGGATCCTCGCCGATAACCTCGCCGGACTTGACCACGGCCACACCGTCGCAGCCGCCCACATAAGCGTTCCGCTCGATCATGGGGGCGAGAACGGGGTGCATCCTGCGCGCGCCGAAACTCATCACGAGCCGCTCGCCGGCAAGCTTCTTCATGCGCGCGGCCTGTGTCGAGATGCCGGAGGCCTGGCACAGGAACCCGAGGATCGCCGTTTCGTACACGCAGAAATCCTGGTAGCGGCCCTCGATCTCCATCACCGGTTCGTAGGCATGGAAGACCGTCCCTTCGCCCATGGCCCGTACCTTGATCTTCAGGTGCCGCATGAGTTCCATCGCCTCGCCAACTCCGGTTAAGAGCGCCCACGGCCAGCTCTTCGGCAGGTTTTTGGCGATGAACTCCGCCTTCACGAGGGGATTGACGTTCTTCGCCTTGAGGATCGCGAGCGCCCGTTCGAAGTAGACGTCCGTAATCTTTCCCTCAAGGATCTCTCTTGGGTCGGCGGTGAGAAACATGGGACCCCCTTTCAATTGCGGATTTGCGATTGCGGATTTCGGATTGAAATACGGTACTTCAATCTTCTTACTCCGCAATCCGCATTCCGCCTGCACCCAGCGCTAACGAGTGCTAGCACGAGTGCAGGACGCAATCCGAAATGATTCACGCGGCTTCCCTTCCCTCTGTCTTCGTCCCCGATTTCACGAGCTGCACACCCAGGACATTTTTCATGATCCGGAGCGCGGCATCATGGTCTTCCCGGGAAAGGCCCGCAACGCCGTCTTCCACGACGGTCACGAAATAGTCACGGAGGACCGCGTCCGAGGCGGTGAACAGCACGCAAATGTGAGTCACCGTTCCGGTCAGCCGGAGTGCATCGACGCCGAGCCGTCTGAGGGTTTCATCGAGGTTGGTGCCGAAAAAACTCGAATACGCTGTCTTGAAGACGACGATGTCATTGTGCTCCGGTTTGAGGTCGTCAGCGACCTGGGCGCCCCTGGTGCCTTTCACTGCATGCGCCGGCCAGCCGAATTTCGAGAATTCCTTATCATCCGGCGCGTGTGCGTCGCAGACGTAGAGCACGGGGTTGCCGGCGGCATGGGCCTTGCCGATCTCTTTTTTGACGATGGGAATGATTTTCCGCGTGTCCGGGACCTCGAGCGGCGCGCCCTTGAGCACGAAGTCGTTCAGCATGTCCAATACCAGCAGGGCTTCCTTCATTTTCTCTCACCTCGCTGCAAACGGTTCTTCCACTTCAAGTCTATCAATATACTGAATCTTTTTCAAGGTTACGGCGGCGGACAGATAAACAAAAGCGGCAACAAGGGAACCTGGAAGGGACTGATAACATGCATGAAAGCGAGGATATCGACAAAGATGTTGATGCCGCCAAGGACGGGGAGACAACACTGCGGAAAGGCGGGATTACTCTGTACTATTTACTCTGAACTTCGAACTCTGAACTATCTACTCTACTCTCCAGCAAGCATCTCCGCGGCCGCCTGCTGTATCTCGCCCATCCTGTCGTAGGCCGCTATGCGCAGATCAGCGTCCTGGAACTGGTCGAGGAGATAGGGACTGTCAAAGGAAATGAGCACCGAGATCCCCTGCGCCTTTTGTGTTGCGCTGAGAAATTTCATCGCAAGCTCATGGAGCTTCCCGCTGATGCCTGAGCGCCCCTTCGAGGCCGCTATTTTCGAATAAAAGGCCAGGACAACGACCTCCGCGGCCCTGATGCTGTCCAGCACCAGGGACTCGGGCATCTCCGTCGCCGGCGTCAGGACCTGCACAGACACATTCCTGAAACGGCCCCGCATCTCATGGATGAACGCGTTTCCCGACTCGGTGTTGTTGTCGTCATCGAGGATGATGCACGCAACGCCCGCATGCCGGGAAAGCGGCAGCAGTTTTTTACTGCCATGCACAAGACGGACCGCTTTACCGGCGAGCTCCCGGGCTATGCGGCCATGCTTCTCGTAATCGATCCTCACCGCCGTCTGTCTGGCTTTGCTCATGAGGCCCAGTCTTTTCTTTGCCGCCATGATCCGGCCGACGGATTCCCCGATGCGCTGCCGGGTCAGCCTGCCCTGTTCCACGGCCGCCACCACCGCGTCGATCGTTACCCGCGCGTCAATGGGGTGGAGCAGGATGTCCATGCCCGCTTCCACGGCGCGGACGGCGATCTCCTCCTGGGTATAGGCCCCGGCGAGCGCGCCCATGTCGAGGGCGTCGGACACGATCAGGCCGCCGAACTCCATGCCCTCCCGGAGCAGGGCCGTAACGGCCTTTTTCGAAAACGTAACGGGTTTTTCCGGGTCCAGGGCGGGCACGAACAGATGGGCGACCATCACCATCTCCACTCCGTCCTTCACCGCCTCGCGGAAGGGGGGGAGTTCGACCCGGTTCAGTCGCGCCCGGTCGGCCCGAATCACGGGCAGCACGGAATGCGAGTCCTGGTCCGTGTCCCCGTGGCCGGGGAAATGCTTGGCGCAGGCCAGGAGGTCGAGCCTGCCTCGCGCATTACGGGATTTCTGAAGCCGGTTGATGTACTGCGAGCCGAACCATTCGACCACCTCGGGCTCATCGCCAAAGGCACGGGTGCAGATGATGGGGTTGTCCGGATTGCTGTTCACGTCGACGACAGGGGAAAAGACCGCGTGGATGCCGGCCGCGCGCGTCTCGATCCGGACGGCGTCGAGCATCCTGCCGAGCAGTCCGACATCCCTTTTCGAACCGCGGTTGATCGCCGAGGCCACCGCCCGCTGGCTCGGAAACCGCGTGCCCCCGGCGAGCTGCTGGCCGAGACCGCGTTCCACATCGGAGGTGATCAGGAGCGGGATCTCCGCGAATGCCTGAAGCTCCTGAAGCCGCCCGGGAGTCCGGGCAACGGACCCGCCGAACAGGATGAAGCCGCCGATCCCGTCCTTGATAAGTCCCTGCAAGGGAAGGAGCTGCCGGGGATCGTCAAGCTTATCGCCTTCGATTCGCGGCATCACCATCTGCGCCACGTCCTGTCTGAGAGAGCGTATCGTCATGGCGCCCATTTTCTCTTTTTCGACGGGGCATTGCAAGCATTTTTTCCTAATAGTCATTTTCCATCTTCACTCTTTTCCAGGCCCATGGTATACTAGCTCGTTTTAAAAAGCATGTGCATTCCCCGGTCACGGAGAATTGTCGTGGAAGGTATACGATTCGAAAACGGTTCCTATCGAACAAAGCCGCGGAAGATTTCCCTCCCCGCCAGGCTCGCGCCCTCGTTCGCGTTTTATACTCGGGTTGTGCGGATTGTCATGCAGGCGAGCAGAAAGGCGAAACAGGGGCGGTATGATACGGCGGAATGGTGCGGCAGCAGCTTAGCGACGCTCCGCGCCCTGGAGCGGGTCGGCGTCAGGATCGAGATCACCGGCATGGACAGCGTCCGGTCTCTCGACGGCCCCTGCGTGTTCATCGGCAACCACATGGGCACCCTCGAGACCTTCGTCCTGCCGGTCATCATCGCGCCGATCAGGGAAGCGACCTTCGTCGTCAAGCAAAGCCTGGTCGACTACCCCGTGTTCAAACACGTGATGCGGGCGCGAAACCCCGTCACCGTGGGCAGGTCCAACCCGCGCGACGACCTGAAGGCCGTTCTGGAGGGAGGTTCCGAGCGGCTGAAGGCCGGCATATCGATCATCATCTTTCCCCAGACCACGCGCACGCCGGTCTTCGACCCCGACCAGTTCAACACCATCGGGATCAAGCTTGCAAAAAGAGCGTGTGTGCCGGTGGTCCCCATCGCGCTCAAGACCGACGCCTGGGGCAACGGAACCTATCTCAAGGACTTCGGCAGGATCGACCCGGCGAAACAGGTCCACTTCGCCTTCGGAAAACCGCTCACCATCACGGACCGCGGAAATGAAGAGCACCGGCAGGTTGTCGATTTTATCACAGGAAAGCTAAGGGAATGGGAGGGCGAGACAGAGACACGGGGAAACGGAATATCAGGGAAACGGTGAAGGAAAGACAGCCTTTCTCTCCGATTCACCGTTTCCCGGGTTCAATTCTTGTTATCTCCAATCAATTGTTACTTATTCTTCTCTTTCTTTTCTTCTTTCTTCTCTTCTTTCTTTTCCTGCTTTTCTTCCGGTTTATCCTTCGCCCCGATCTTGATCAGTTCGACTTCGAAAATCAGGACCGAATTCGCCGGGATGCTCGGCCTGCCGGATTCTCCATAGGCGAGGTTCGCGGGAATAAAAAGTTGCCACTTGGCGCCCTCTTTCATGAGCTGCAGCGCCTCGGTCCAGCCTTTGATCACTCCGTTCACCGGGAAGGACGCGGGTTCGCTGCGTTTGTACGAGCTGTCGAACTCGGTCCCGTCGATGAGCGTTCCCTTGTAATGGACCGTAACCGTGTCCGTGTCCTTGGGAGACTTGCCCTTCCCTTCGGTGATGGCTTTGTACTGCAGGCCGCTCGGCAGGGTCTTGACGCCTTCCTTCTTCTTGTTTTCCGCGAGGAACGCCTCGCCTTCCTTCTTGCCCTTCTCCGCCTGGGTCTTCATCTTCTCCTGCTGTTTTGCCTGAAGGTCTTTCTGCATGGACATGATAGTCGACTTGATTTCCTGGTCGGTTAAAAGAATGTTATTGCCGGAGAGCGCGTCCTTCATCCCTTTCAAGTACAAGTCCGCATTAACATCGATCTCAAATTTTTTCATGTTGCTTCCCATGTCGGCGCCCAGCGCATAGCTGAGCTTGTCCTTCTCGGTTTTTAATTCAGTTTTCTCTTCACCAAAGACCGGGGTCACCGCAAACACCATGCACAAGATGATCATTAAACGTACGTTCATACCTTCTCCTTTTCTTATCAGCAGTTTTTAAATGGAATTCGTCGAGGGGGCGGCGGCTATGCCGCTGCGGCCGTCTATGCAATGATATGAGGGTATCAGCTTTCATGAGGTTTGTCAATAATCCAGGCCCGGGAAAGACATCCGGAGGGCAAACGACATTCAGCGTAGAAACACAGTATCAAGAAGTGTAAATAGAAATATCGTGACGCTGATGTAGCCGTTCATATTGAAAAACGCGAAATCGAGCTTTGCAAGGTCGCCCTCCCTGACGAGCGAATGCTCATAGACGATGAGGCACAGGGAAATGATGACGCCGGCGATATAGTACCAGCCGAGTGAAAGCAGCGAAGCCAGCCAGAACAGCGCCGCCATCGTGATCGCGTGGGAAGCCCTGGCTATCCAGAGCGAACGCCGTACCCCGAAGCGCTGCGGTATCGAATGGAGCCCCGCATCACGGTCGAATTCCCTGTCCTGAAGCGCATAGAGCGTATCAAACCCCACGAGCCAGAAGAGCACGGCAAGGCCGAGCACGAAGGCCGGGGCTTCAAACCGGCCGGTAACGGCTATCCAGGCCCCCAGGGGCGCGCCGGAGATGGCAAGGCCGAGGAAAATATGCGACAGGAAGGTGAACCGTTTCGTATAGGAGTAGAAGAACACGATGGCAAGCGCGACGGGCGAAAGATAAAAGGTAAGCGGGTTCAGGCGAAAAGCGGCATACACGAGCAAAAGCGAAGATATGACGGTGAACACGACGACCTGCGCCGGCGATACGAGCCCCATGGGCAGGGCCCGGGTCCTGGTCCTCGGGTTTCGGGCATCTATCTTCCGG